>JANYBC010000186.1 GCA_025360965.1 Anaeromyxobacter sp.
GGCCACGACCGGCGCTACGCCATCGACGCCGCCAAGGCCCACCGCGAGCTCGGCTGGGCGCCGCGCCACGTCTTCGAGGCGGCGCTCGGCGAGACGGTCCGCTGGTACCAGGCGCAGCGCCCCTGGTGGGAGCGGATCATCTCCGGCGAGTACTTGAAGTACTACGCGCAGCAGTACGGGACCACCAAGTGAGCGCGCCGTGAGGGTCGCCATCACCGGCGCCAACGGGATGCTCGGGGCCGAGCTGCTGGCCCGCCTCGCCGGCCGGCACGAGGTGCTGGCGCTCGGCCTGGGTGAACCGCCCCCGCCCACCCAGGGCACCCAATGGCGGGAAGCCGATCTGGGAGACGGCCGCTCGGCCGAGCAGGCCATCCTGGACTTCCGCGCCGAGGCGGTGCTGCACGCCGGCGCCGTCACCGACGTCGACGGCTGCGAGCGGGACGTCGACCTCGCCTGGCGCGTCAACGTGGGCGGCACCGAGCAGGTGGCCCGCGCCTGCCGAGCGCTGGGCGCGCGGCTGGTGGCGGTCTCCACCGACTACGTCTTCGATGGTGAGGCCGGCCCTTACGCCGAGGACGACGTTCCCAACCCGCGCGGCGCCTACGCCCGGACCAAGCGCTGCGGCGAGGAGGCGGCGCTGCTGCTGGCGCCCGACTGCGCCGTGGGGCGGGTGGCGGTGCTCTACAGCGGCCGCCCGGGGGCCAAGCCGACCTTCGCCACCCAGATCGTCGAGAAGCTCCAGCGCGGCGAGCCGCTCAAGATCTTCTCCGACCAGATCGTGTCGCCGACGCTCGCCAGCAACGCCGCTGACATGCTGCTGGAGCTGCTGCTCGAGCACGACTACCGCGGCGTCTTGCACACCACGGGCGCCACGGTGATCGGCCGGATCCCGTTCACCGAGCAGCTGGCCCGGCGCTTCGGCCTCTCCGGCGAGATCATCCCGGTCAAGACCGCCGAGGTGAAGCTGCCCGCGCCGCGACCGCTGCGCGGTGGCCTGAAGGTCGAGCGGGCCGCCGCGCTGCTGCGCCACCGGCCGCTCCTCCTCGACGAGGCGCTCGACCTCTTTCACGCGGAGTGGATGAGCCGCGCCGGGCGCTGAGGCTCACCTCACCGCGCAGGGCGCGGCGTGAGCCCGAGCCAGGCCTGACCGGCCACCTGGCGGGCCAGCGCCGCCGGGCCGCCGGCTGCCGCGGCCCGCTCCCCCACCATCCCGTCGAGGAGCAGCAAGGCGATGCCGTGGATCGCCGCCCAGTAGCCCAGCGCCAGGTCGGTGGCCTCCCCGGCCCGCACCACCCCGGCCCGCTGCCCGGCGCCGATCGCCCCGATCAGCACGTCGAAGGCCCGCAGGCCGGCCGCCCGCACCGCCGGGTGGCGTGCCTTGTCGGCCACCTCCGGTCCAAAGAGCAAGCGGAAGAGGTACGGCCGCTCGGCCGCCAGGGCCACGTAGGTCTCGGCGATGGCGTTGAGGGCCGCCACCGGGTCCTTGGCCTCCCGGGCTGCCCCCGCCATCCGGTCGCCCAGGGTGGTGAGCCCCTGCTCGGCCAGCGCCGCCAGGATCGCCTCGCGGTCGGGGAAGTGGCGGTAGGGGGCGGTCTGCGAGACCCCGGCTAGGCGGGCCGTGGCGCGCAGTCCGACCCCGGCCGTCCCATCGCGTTCCAGCAGCAGGCTGGCGGCCTGCAGCAGCGCCCAGCGCAGGTCGCCGTGGTGGAAGGCCCCCTTCGGCTTGGCGACGGTCCGCTTGGTGGAACGGGCTCTGCGCATCGCCCCTCCGGGCTGTCTGCCGGGCGAATCCCCAGTCTCGACGCCAGTGTAGCGGATCGGGTTGACAGTGTAAACATCAGGCGTATATTGACAGTGTCAACATCGTCGCTGGCGGCCATCCAGGCCCCCGCGGCGCCACCCGCAGCGCCTTCGAAAGCAGCCACCATGAACCGCACCTCGTTGCGCCTCGCCCTCGTCGCCAGCCTCTCCCTCGCCGCCCTCCCCGCCCTCGCCCTCGAGCCGCTCTGGCCGGCCCTCGAGAACCCCCGCCCGGCCCGCCTGCTGGCCGCCACGCCGCCCGGCACCCCCTCGGTCGTCACCGGCGATCCGACCTGGCCGGTGGTGAGCAGCCCCATGCCCGGCTTCG
The DNA here is from genome assembly GCA_025360965.1 of Anaeromyxobacter sp. Classification (GTDB taxonomy): domain Bacteria; phylum Myxococcota; class Myxococcia; order Myxococcales; family Anaeromyxobacteraceae; genus JADKCZ01. The sequence continues at coordinate 2,129 of JANYBC010000186.1, forward strand.
GCTACGCCAGCCGGACCGACACCGCCTCGGTCTACGAGCCGGCCGTCGAGGCCCACGTCACCGCCATGGCCGCCTCTCGCCCGGCCCCGACTCCGGCCCGCCTGGCCGCGAAGTAGCGACCTGAAGGAGCGGCATGGTGGCGCGTCCACTCCGGCAGAGAACCGTGCTTGAATCGCGGCTCCACCTGCCGGAGCCGCCGCCATGTTCCTCCTCGACCCACGCAAGCTCGCCGACCGCCCCGGCGACGACGCCACCACCGCGCTGCTGCGCAAGACGGTCCAGTTCTTCGAGCAGAAGGGGAAGGCCCGGCTGCGCCAGGACGACCTCGACCGCACCTGGTACGCCGACTTCCTCGACTTCTCGCGGCGCGAGGGGCTCTTCGCCACCTTCCTGACGCCGGCCGCGGCCGGGGGGCCGGGCGCCCGCTGGGACACCAGCCGCAACTGTGCGCTCAACGAGCTGCTCGGCTTCTATGGCCTCCCCTATTGGTACACTTGGCAGGTCTCCATCCTCGGCCTCGGGCCCATCTGGATGAGCGGCAACGCCGCCGCCCGGCAGCGGACCGCCGCCCTGCTGGCCGACGGGGGCATCTTCGGCTTCGGCCTCTCGGAGAAGGAGCACGGCGCCGACATCTACTCGACCGACATGGAGCTCCACCCGGCCGGCGAGGGGCGCTGGCTGGCCCGCGGCGACAAGTACTACATCGGCAACGGCAACGAGGCCGCGCTGGTCTCGGTCTTCGGCAAGCTGGCCGGCACGGACGAGTACGTCTTCTTCGTGGTGGACCCGAAGCGGCCCGGCTACCGGCTGGTTCGGAACCTGGTGGCCAGCCAGTCCTACGTGGCCGAGTTCGTCCTCGAGGACTACGCCATCACCGAGGCCGACATCCTGCACCGCGGCCAGGCCGCCTGGGACGCCGCCCTCAACACCGTCAACGTCGGCAAGTACAACCTCGGCTGGGGCTCGATCGGCATCTGCACCCACGCCATGTACGAGGCCATCCACCACGCCGCACACCGCCGGCTCTACGGCATGGCGGTCACCGACTTCTCCCACGTGCAGCGGCTCTTCACCGACGCCTGGGCGCGGCTCACGGCCATGCGGCTCTTCGGGCTGCGCGCCTCGGACTACTTCCGCGCCGCCTCGCGCCAGGACCGGCGCTACCTGCTCTTCAACCCGGTCATGAAGATGAAGGTCACCACCGAGGGCGAGAAGGTCATCGACCACCTCTGGGACGTGATCGCCGCCAAGGGGTTCGAGAAGGACACCTACTTCGAGATGGCGGCGCGCGACATCCGGGCCCTGCCCAAGCTGGAGGGGACGGTCCACGTCAACATCGCGCTGATCGTGAAGTTCATGAAGAACTACTTCTTCGCGCCGGCGCCGCTGCCCGAGGTGCCCCGACGCGACGAGCCGGGCGACGACGCCTTCCTCTGGGACCAGGGGCCGGCCGCCGGCCTCGGCAAGATCACCTTCCAGGATCCCGGACCGGTCTTCGCCCGCTGGCCACAGCCCAACGTGGCGCTCTTCCGCGAGCAGATCGCCGCCTTCAAGGCGCTGCTCGTGAAGGCCACGCCGACCGAGGCCCAGCAGAAGGACGTCGACTTCCTGCTCGCGGTGGGCGAGCTCTTCACGCTGGTGGTCTACGCGCAGCTGGTGCTCGAGAACGCCGAGCTCCGCGCCGACGAGGGGATCGACGGCGACACCGTCGACCAGATCTTCGACGTGCTGGTCCGCGACTTCTCCCGCCACGCCGTCGACCTGCACGGCAAGGGCGCCTCGACCGAGCTGCAGATGGAGCTGGCGCTGCGGATGATTCGAAAGCCGGCCCAGGACCCGGCCCGGCAGGAGCGGATCTGGAAGCGGGTCCACGCCCTCAAGGATGGCTACGAGATGGCTCGGTAGCCTTCAGGTAGCGCGGCAGGCACGCCGCGGTGCGCAGCCGGGCGAAGAGCTCGGGCAGCGCCTTCTGGTTGGCCATGTTGGCGGCGAAGGCCGGCACGCTCCCGGCCGGATCGGTCAGCAGGTGGTAGGTGGCGCGGGTGCGCCGTCCGCCGTCGAGCGGCTCGAGCCGCCAGCCCCCGGTGTTGAGCGTGACCCGCACCACCCCGTCGCGCGGCGGCGGGCCGCGGTCGCTCGGGGTCCAGGTCACCTGGTAGGTGGTGCGCCCCTGGCGAGCGCCGGCCAGCCTCAGCCGCAGCGTGTAGTCGCGATCCGAGACCACCGGCGGGGAGACGCGGAAGTAGACGTGGAGCGTCCCGTCCGGATCACGGGCGACCAGGCGCGCCTCCTTCACGTAGGCCATGGTCTCGGGGTAGCGGTCGGTGTCGGCCAGCGCGCGGCAGACGGCCGCCGGCGGCGCCTCGATCTCCCCGACCACCCGCACCTCGCGGACCCGGTGCCCCTTCACCTCCCGGCTGGAGATCTCGACGCCCTCGCCGGCCTGCTCGGCCTTCCAGCCCCCCTCGGGCGGGGCCAGCAGCAGCAGGGCGAGCAGGAGCGAGGGCACGGCTTCTTCCTATCCCCTCGGGCCCCGCTTCCGCACACGGCGCCCAAGTGGGATAGAAGGCGGCATGCCACGCGCCCCGGCCCGGTCAACCCGCCGCTCCGCAACGCCCGACCGCCACCTGCTCTACGAGCGGGCGGTCCAGTCGCCCGACGCCGAGCTCGGCCTGCTCACCCGCCTGCTGCGCCGCGCCGGCCAGCCGGCGCTCCGGCTGCGCGAGGACTTCAGCGGCACCGCCCTGCTCTCGGCCTGCTGGGTGGCGGGAGGCCCGCGGCGCACCGCCGTGGCCGTCGACCTCGACGGCGCCGTCCACCGCTGGGCCGAGCGCCACCGGCTCCCGGGCCTGGGCCCCGCCGCCCGCCGGCTCGAACTCGTGAAGGCCGACGTCCGCCACGGGCCACGCGGCCCCTTCAACGCCATCCTGGCGCTCAACTTCAGCTACCAGGTCTTCCACCGGCGCGCCGACCTGCTCGACTACCTGCGCGCCGCCCGCCGCGCCCTCGCCCCCGGCGGCCTCTTCATGCTCGACCTCTTCGGTGGCTGGCTGGCCCAGCAGGAGGTGGTGGAGCGGCGGCGCATCGGCGGCGGGGTCACCTACGTCTGGGAGCACCAGTCGTGCGATCCCATCACCCACCGGGTTCGCTGCGCCATCCACTTCGAGCTGCCCGGCGGGCGCCGCCTACGGCGCGCCTTCACCTACGACTGGCGGCTCTGGACCCTGCCCGAGCTCTCCGACCTGTTCGAGGAGGCCGGGTTCGACCGGATCGAGGTGCAGTGGGACGTGGAGCCGCCCGGCGTGGAGCCCCGCTACCGGCCCCGTCGACAGGCCGCCAACCAGGGCGGCTGGCTCGCCTACCTGGTGGGGCGCCGGCCGGGGAGAGATCCAGGCTTGCGGGGGCGGGGGCGAACGGCCTAGATCAGCGGAAGGGGAATCGGGGACTGCCGCCATGGACCGGATCGCACGCCGCCTTGACCGCCTCACCGTCCTGCTCGCCGCGGCGCCGCTCCTGCTGGCCGGCTGCGTCTCCGGCTCCGAGCCGCCGCCGCCGGGCCGGAACACCGAGGCAGCGGCGGTGGCCGACCTCGACGGTGACGGCCACCTCGACGTGGTCAGCGTCACCACCGTCTTCACCGAGACCTGGCTCCCCGGCTACCTGACCGCGCGGATCCGGACCGGGGTCGATCCTTTGAGCTTCGCCGAGCCGGTCCGGACCGACACCTGCCTCGACCCCGAGGCGCTGGCGCTCGGCGATCTCGACGGCGACGGCCGGCCCGACGTGGCGGTGGCCTGCGGGGCCTCGGCCACCGGAAACTTCGAGGTCGACGTCCACCTCCAGTCAACCGTCAGGCCCGGCAGCTTCGGGCCGCCGCTGGTCCTCTCGACCGGGACCGCCCGGCCCACCAGCATCCGGCTCGCCGACCTCGACGGCGACGGCCGGCTCGACCTGCTGGTCGGCGTCGCCAGCGGGAACTTCATCCTGCTCTTCTTCCAGGCCCCGTCCCCGGCCGCCCCCGGCAGCTTCGGCGCTGCCATCCCGCTCCCGCTGGTCGGCGGCGGCTCGCCGGTGGCGGTGGCCGCGGCCGACCTGACCGGCGCCGGGCGGCTCGACCTCGTTGCCACCTCCAGCGCCGGCACCGCCGTGGTCTTCCTCCACGACGCTGCCGCCGGGACCTTCAGGGCTGGCGTCGCGTACCCGGCCGGCCTCTACCCGGTCGCGGTCGAGGTGGCCGACATCGACGGCGACGGCCACCCCGACCTGCTCATGGCCGACGCCAGCGGCTCGCTCCTGGTCATGACCCAGGGATCCGGCGGCGGTCTCTTCGACCCGGTGGTCGCCCACGACGTCCACGACCGGTACACGCAGTCCTTGACCGTGGCCGATCTCGACGGGGACGGCCGGCTCGACGTGGCAGTGGCCAGCGCCGGACCGCCCGGCCTCCCCGGCTCGGTCGCTGTCTTCTTCCAGGCGCCCGACCCGGCGCCGCGCGGCAGGTTGCTCCAGCCCCAGCTCTATGCAGGCTACTCCGGCCCGCTCTCGATCGTGGCCGCCGACGTCGACCTGGACGGCCGGCCCGACCTGGTGATCGCCGACGGGCTGGCCTCGATCCGCTTCCAGGATCCGGTCGGCCTCTTCCGGCCGCCGATCTGGCTGCGGCGGTAGGGCGGCTTCCCGCCTGGTCGGCGCTCTCCAGCCGGGTTGCCCTCCCCAGTCAGCCGGGGCCGGGATTTGCTTCGCGGCGCCGCGCCCGTCAGAGTAGAGCGCGGCCTGAGCCGCCAGTCCCGGGGGGGGGGGCGTGCGGAGCAAGTCCAACAGGAAGTTGGTCCTGGCACTCTGGATCGGCGCGGGGCTGACCCTGCTCGCCGGTGTCGGCCTGCTCGGCTCGCGACTCCTGTCAGGCGAGCGGGCCACGGTGCTGGCAAGCGCCGAGGCCTCGATGCGGGCCATCGCCGAGTTCCGGAGCGAGAGCGTCCGCCATTGGTTGGCGGAGCGGCGGGCCGGCGTCGACCTGCAGGCGCTCGCCTCGCGGGTGGCCCATCCGGCCATCAGCATCACCCACGGCGACCGGGTCGCGGCCCATCGGCTCGAGCTGCGCGATGAGCTCGACCGGCTGGAGCGCCAGTGCACCGACTGCCTGATCGTCCGGGTGCAGGACCTGGGGGGCCGGACGCTCGCTTCGACGGGGCAGGATCCGGCCAGGCCCGTCCTCTCGGCTGCTCCCGGCGCGCCGCCGCCGTCTGGCAGCCTGCGGATCGATCAGGCCACCGGGGCGGCCCGACTGATCCTGGTCGGTGAGATCCGCCACGACGACGATGGGAAGGACCAGGTCTTCGGCCACCTGGTGGTCGAGGTCGATCCCGCCATCCGGCTCTACCCGCACTTCCAGCGCTGGCCGTTCCCCTCGCGCTCCGGCGAGGTCCTGCTGCTGGAGCGGCGCGGCGAGGAGATGGTGGTCCTCAACCAGCCCCGCCACCAACCGGCCACCGCCCACCTCCTCCACCTGCCGCTCTCCGGCATCACCCCCGCCGCCCGCGCCGCGCGAGGCGAGACGGAAAACCTGAGTGGCGTCGACTATCGGGGCGTCGAGGTGATCGCCGCGGCCCGGACCATCCAGGACACCGCCCTCGTCCTGGTCGCCAAGGAGGACCTCGACGAGGTGCTGGCCGGCCACCACGAGCGGGTCCGGCTCTACGCCGTGGTCCTGCTCGGCCTCCTGCTGACCGGCGCCGGAACCTTCGCCTTCGTCCTCCAGCATTTCCGGGTCCGCTCACTGCGGGCCGACGAGCGTGCCTTGGCCACGGAGCTGGAGGAGGCACGGCTCTGGGACCAGGAGCTGGCCCGCCGCGAGCTGCGCTTCCGGTCGCTGGCGCTGGCCACCTCGCAGATCGTCTGGAGCACCAACGCCGCAGGCGAGGTGGTCGATGACCTCCCCTCCTGGCAGCGTTACACCGGCATGACCGGAGAGGAGGTGCTCGGCTCCGGCTGGCTCACGGCGCTGCACCCCGACGACGCCGGCCGCGCCGAGCAGGCCTGGCGGCATGCGGTCTCCGCGCGCTCGCACTACTCCGTCAACTTCCGCATCCGCGGCGCCGACGGGAAGTACCGAACCTTCGAGCACCAGGGGGTCCCGGTCCAGGGTCCGGACGGCCACATCACCGAATGGATCGGGACCTGCACCGACATCTCGCCGCGGCTCCAGGCCGAGGAGGCGCTGCGCGCCAGCGAGGTCTACCAGCGGCGGCTCATCGAGAGCCTCGGTGTCGGCGTGGTGGTCCACGGCGCCGACACCCGCATCGTCACCAGCAACCGCGAGGCCTCGCGCGTCCTCGGCCTGACCTCCGACCAGCTGCGCGGCAAGACCACCATCGATCCGGCCTGGCGCTTCGTCGGCGAGGACGGCGCGCCGCAGCGCTGGGCGCTGGTCAACGCTTACCCGACCTGGGACGGGAAGGGCCATCGGCCGGCTGGCCGGCGGCGTGGCCCATGACTTCAACAACATCCTCTCGGTGATCCTGGGCCACACCGCCTTCGCCCTGGAGTCGGTGGACGAGGACCACCCGCTCCGAGAAGGCCTGGTCGAGGTGGAGAAGGCGGGCCGGCGGGCGGCGGCGCTGACCAGCCAGCTGCTCGCCTTCGGGCGCCGCCAGGTGCTGCAGCCCAGGCCGATCGGGCTGAACGGCGTGGTGGTGGAGCTGGAGAAGATGTTGCGGCGGGTGATCGGGGAGGACATCCAGCTGGAGCTCTCGGTGACCGACACCGGCGTCGGCATCGACGCGGCCACCCGGGCCCGGCTCTTCGAGCCGTTCTTCACGACCAAGGCGGTGGGCAAGGGGACGGGCCTCGGCCTCTCGACCGTCTATGGCATCGTCTCGCAGAGCGGCGGCGAGGTGCAGGTGGAGAGCCAGCCCGGGCACGGGGCCACCTTCCGGATCCTCCTCCCCCGCGCCCCCCCGGTCGCGCCGGAGCGGGCCTCGCCGCCCGAGGCCCGCCAGTCGCCCGCGCTGGCCACCGGGAGCGAGACCATCCTGGTGGTCGAGGACGAGGCGGCGGTGCGCGACGTGGCCCGCCGCATCCTCGAGGCGGCCGGCTTCCGCGTCCTCACCGCCGACAGCGGGATCGAGGCGCTGCGGACCTGCCAGGAGGAGGTGGGCGAGATCCACCTGCTCCTCTCCGATGTGGTGATGCCGAAGATGGGCGGGCTGGAGTGCGCCGACCTGGCTCGCCGGCTCCGCCCCGGCCTGCGGGTGCTCTTCATGTCGGGCTATGCCGCGGAGGCGATCGCCGAGCAGGGGGTGCTCCACGCCGACCTCCGCCTGCTCGGCAAGCCGTTCAGCGCCGCCGAGCTGACCCGGCAGGTGCGCGCCGCGCTCGACGCCCCCCCCACCGCCGCGGTGGGTGATCCGCAGGGCGGCGGCGCGGCAGGCCCGAGTACGCCGCCGGCCTCCCCGACCGTACACTGAGTCTGTGTGGCACACTGCTCCCCCGGGGGCGTCGCGGCCTGCCCGGCGATCGGCGTAGACTTCCCCGGTGAGCCACGCCGCCTCGGAACCGACCTCCAGCCGACCCCCGCCCGGTGGCTACGCCCGCCCGCTCGAGGTGGCGGTCGCGGCGGCCCGTGCGGCGGCGCGCCTGCTGTGTGCAGAGTTCCACCGGCCCGGAGGTCCCCGCGGCGGCGGTGACCAGTGCCCGGCCGACACCGAGGCCGAGGAGGCGGTGCGCGCCGCGCTCCTCGGGGCCTTCCCGGACTTCGGCTTCATCGGCGAGGAGGCGCCCGCCAGCGACCTGGCCCCGCGCGATCCGGGGCGGCACGCCTGGGTGGTCGACCCCAACGACGGCACCCGCTACTTCCTGCGCGGGCGGCGCGGCGCCTCGGTCTCGATCGGGCTGCTGCGCGACGGGGCGCCGGTGCTCGGCGTGGTGCTGGCCCACACCGCGCCCCACGGCGGCGAGGACCTGGTCTGCTGGGCCGAGGGGGCGGGCCCGCTGACCCGCAACGGCGTGCCGGTCCGGCTTCGCGCCTCGGGCGCGGCGCTCCACCCCGGCGCGGTGGTGCTGGTCTCGCCCTCGGCGGAGGCCCACCCCCTGGTGAGCGGGCTGGCGCTGGCGCCCGGCCGCTTCCGCCCCGTCACCTCGATCGCCTACCGGCTGGCGCTGGTGGCGGTGGGGGAGGCCGACGCCACCATTTCGCTGCAGCCGCTCGTCGGCCACGACGTGGCGGCCGGCCACGCCCTGTTGATCGGGGCGGGGCTCCGCCTCGTCGACGCCACGGGCGAGGAGGTCCGCTACCGGTCGGCCACCGCGACCCCGATCGGGGCGGTGGCCGCGGGCGGCGGGGCGATGGTGGCCGAGCTGGCGGAGCGGCTGGGCCGCCGCCGGGAGGTCCAGCCCGATCCCGAGCCGACCGGGCTGGTGGAGCCGCGGGCCGGCCGCGCCTGCGCCGACCCGGCCCAGCTTCGCCGGGCCCAGGGCGCCCTGCTCGGCCAGCTCTGCGGGGACGCGCTCGGCAGCCTGGTCGAGTTCCAGAGCGAGGAGGAGATCGCAGAGGACTACCCGGACGGCGTGCATGAGCTGGTGGACGGCGGCACCTGGAACCTGCTGGCCGGGCAGCCGACCGACGACTCCGAGCTGGCGCTGGCGCTGGCCCGCTCGCTGGTCCGGCAGGGCCGGTTCGAGCCGGCCGACGCCGCCCGCGCCTACGTCGGCTGGTACCAGTCGCACCCCTTCGACATCGGCCACACCACCCGCGCCGCCCTCGGCCCGGCCGCTGCCGCGCTGGCCGCCGGGCAGGACCCGGTCGCCGCGGCCCGGGCCGCGGCCCAGCCTGGGAGCAAGGCCAACGGCTCGTTGATGCGGATCTCGCCGCTCGGGATCTTCGGCCACCGGCTGGCGCCCGCCGAGCTGGTGGCGCTGGCGCGCGAGGACGCCCGCCTCACCCACCCCCACGTGGTCTGCGGCGACGCCGGGGCCGTCTTCACGGCCACCCTGGCGCGGGCGGTCGGCGGTGGCGGCACGCCCGCCGCGCTGGCCGACTGGGCGCTGGCCTTCGCGCGAGAGCAGCGGCTCCACGCCGAGGTCATCGAGGCGCTGGTCGCCGCGGAGCGCCGTCGGCCCGACTACGCCACGGCCCAGGGGCTGGTGACGGTGGCGCTGCAGAACGCCTTCTACCAGCTGCGCCACGCGCCGCCCGAGGCGGCGCTGGTCGACACCGTCCGGCGCGGCGGCGACACCGACACCAACGCCGCCATCGCCGGCGCCCTGCTCGGCGCCGTCCACGGCGTCGAGGCCCTGCCGCTGCGCTGGCGCAACGCGGTGCTCACCTGCTTCCCGGTGGCCGGGCTGCCCGGCTGCCAGCGCCCGCGTCCCCCCAGCTGCTGGGCGGTCGACGCCCTGGTGGTGGCGGAGCGCCTGCTGTCCGGATGAGCGACGCGCGCCGGGTAGGAAGGCCGGGGATCCACGGCTGACCGTTCACGCCCCAATCGGGGTGCCCGGCCCGGCAGGGTCGCGGTGCCGGTCGGCCGCCGCTAGGACCTCACCGGAGGTCGGCGCTTGAAGGTCGTCACGTGGAACGTCAATGGGATCCGGGCACGCGAGGCGCAGGTCCTCGAACTGCTCGACCGCGAATCGCCCGACCTGGTCTGCCTCCAGGAGATCAAGTCTCCGGCCGGGAAGGTCCCGGCCGCGCTGCGCGACCTGCCCGGGTACCACGGCGCCTGGCACGGCGACTCGGCCTACTCCGGCGTGGCGCTGCTGGTGCGCCGGGAGCGGGTGGCGGCGGCGCCCACCTTCATCCATCCCCCCTTCGACTTCGAGACCCGGGCCGTGGCCGCGGAGGTGGCCGGCGTGACCGTGGCCTGCCTCTACGTGCCGAACGGCGGCAAGGACATCGACGCCAAGCTCCGCTTCCTCTCCGCGCTCGACGCCTGGGCGAGCGAGGTGGCGGCCGCCGGGCGTCCCCTGCTGCTCTGCGGCGACCTCAACGTCACGGCCACCGACGCCGACGTCCACCCGAAGGAGCGGCGGGCCGGCGCCATCGGCCAGCGCGACGACGAGCGGGCCCTGTTCACCTCGCTGCTGGGGCGCGGTCTCGCCGACGTGGGGCGGGTGCTCGACCCGGCCAACACCGCCCTCTTCACCTGGTGGCCGCCCTGGCGCGGGCTCCGGCAGAAGAACGTCGGCTGGCGGATCGACTACGTGGTGGGCACCCAGGCGCTGGCCGGCACGGCCAGCCGCTGCCGCGTGCTGGCGGAGTTCGGCACCAGCGACCACGCGCCGGTGGTGAGCGAGTTCGAGGGCTGGGGATAGGCGCGCGACTGGGGCGCGTGGCATCCCGCTCTCCGCTATCCTCCGGTCCAGCCGTGACCGCCCCGTCCGCCACCGCCCGCCCGCTCTTCTCCGGCCCCGCCGGCAGTGCGCTGCTGGTGCTGGCCCTCATCAACCTGCTCAACTACCTCGATCGCTTCGTGGTCTCGGCGCTGGCCGAGAGCCTGAAGCGGTCCGAGCTGCAACTCTCGGACACGCAGCTCGGCCTGCTCATGACCGGGTTCGTGGTGGTCTACATGCTCGCCTCGCCGTTCTTCGGGCGGCTGGGGGACCGGGGCGCACGTCCGCGGCTGGTGGCCTTCGGCGTCTTCACCTGGAGCCTGGCCACGGTGCTGGCAGGCTTCGCCGGCAGCTTCATTGCCCTCTTCCTGGCGCGGGCCGTGGTCGGCATCGGCGAGGCGGCCTACGGCACCATCGCCCCGAGCCTGCTGGCAGACCTCTACCCGAAGTCGCAGCGCGGACGGGTCATGGCCTTCTTCTTCGCCGCCATCCCCATCGGCTCGGCGCTCGGCTACGTTCTCGGCGGCATCGTGAACCAGGCCTGGGGCTGGCAGGCCACCTTCTTCATCGCCGGTGCGCCTGGGCTGGTGCTCAGCTTCCTCTGCCTCAAGCTCCCCGACCCGCTGCGCGGCGCCCAGGACGAGGGCGTGGCCGCGGCGCCATCGGGCGCGTTTGCCACCTACGGCGACCTGCTGCGCAACCGGAGCTACCTGCTCACCATCCTCGGCTACGCCGCCTACACCTTCGCGGTGGGCGGCATGGCCTTCTGGATGCCGGCCTTCCTGGAGCGGGTCCGCGGCCTGCCGGCGGCCGAGGCGACCATCCAGTTCGGCGCCATCGTGGTGGTGACCGGCTTCGTCGGCACCTTCGCGGGCGGCTGGCTCGGCGACTGGCTGCTGCGCCGCTCGGCCCAGGCCTACCTCTGGCTCTCCGGCGTCACCGCCATCCTGGCGGCGCCGCTGGCCTGGCTGGTCTTCACCGACACCAGGCCTGCCGTCTACCTGCCGGCCATGGTGGTGGCCGAGCTGCTCATCTTCGCCTCCACCGGCCCCGTCAACTCGGCCATCCTCAACGTCGTCAAGCCGGGCGAGCGGGCCACCGCCGTGGCGCTCAGCATCCTCACCATCCACCTCTTCGGCGACGTCCCCTCGCCGCCGCTCATCGGCTGGATCTCCGACCTCTCCTCGCTCGAGCGCGGCGTGGTGGTGGTGCCGGTGGCGATCCTGGTGGCCGGGGCCACCTGGACGCTCGCGGCCTGGCTGGGTGGGCGGCGGGAGCGCCGGGCCTCATGATCCGCGCCGCGCTGCGGGTCTCCCCGACCGAGGGTTCCGCGGAACGGCCGGAGGTCCGCGGGGCGGACGGCATCGGCGAAGAATCCCCAAGGATACCGCGACGCCTCGGTGGCATGGCTCCTGCCTCACCGGGGTCATGACCGCTCCTCGTCAGCTTTTGCCCGGCACCACCTACCTCGTCACTCGGCGCTGCTCCGAACGCCGCTTCTTCTTGCGCCCGTCCAGGCTCAGCGACCAGGTCTTCCGCTACCTCCTCGCCGTCGCGGCGAACCGCTATGGCGTGAAGGTCCACGCCTACTGCGTCATGTCCAATCACTACCACCTGGTCGTGACCGACCCGGACGCCCGGTTGCCGGCCTTTCACCTTTTCCTCGACGGACTCGCAGCCCGCGCCATCAACGCGCTGCTTGGGCGCCGCGAGGGCTTCTGGGGCCCTGACAGCTACAGCGCCGTCGAACTGACCGGCTCCCAGGCCGTCCTCGACAAGGTCACCTATACGCTCGCCAATCCGGTGGCGGCTGGGCTGGTCCGGCAGGCCCGCCGATGGCCTGGTCTCTGGTCCTCCCCGGAGTCCATCGGGGCGGCTGGGAGCCTCGTGAAGCGACCCGCCCACTTCTTCGACCCCAACGGAAACATGCCCGAGTCGGTCACCCTTGAGCTCTCCACGCCCCCGGGCTTTCCCTCGGCCGAGGCGTTTCGCACGCTGCTCAACGGGGCGCTGACCGCGTCGGAGGCCGAGGCCGTCAAGAAGTTCGGGACCTTCCTGGGCGCCGCGCGGATTCGAGCCCAGAAGTTCACCGCCAGGGCCCTTCGTCCAGAACCGCTGGGCCAGCTCAACCCGAGAGTAGCGGGCCGCGACAAGTGGAAGCGGATCGAGCGGCTCACCCGGCTGGTTGGATTCCTCACCGACTACCGGGCCGCCCTAAGAGAGTGGCGCGCTGGCAAGCGAGATACCCTCTTCCCCGCCGGCACCTACCTGATGCGCGTCGCCTGGGGCGCTGCCTGCGCCGGGGCCGGATAGTCGAACGACCGACGCGGACCCCCGACCGGCATCGAACTGCGCTTCCGGAGGCCTCTCAGGCCCCGAAGGGCGGTGAACTTTCCCAACGCGCAGACTGTGCCGCGCTGAACGACGCTGTCTTTCGCCTCCTGAACCTTCGGAGCCTCCTCCCCGCGGCAATGAGGATGCCCTGCTTGTCCCGGGAGGCCTTTGCGTCTGCCTTGCCCCTCGTCGAATGACGCTCCTTACGCGACTACCCTCGGACCGGGTCGGAATATGCTCCACCTCATGCCAACCATCCTCGTCCCCGACGCGCCGCTCTGGTCACTCGTCCTTCGCGGCGTCGTGGTCTACCTCTTCCTCGTCGGCGCGCTCAGGCTCTCCGGCCGGCGCGAGCTCGGGCAGATGACCAGCTTCGACCTGGTCCTGCTGCTGCTGGTGTCGAACGCGGTGCAGAACTCGCTCAACGCCGGCGACAACTCGCTCGGCGGCGGGCTGGTGAGCGCCGCCACACTCTTCCTGCTCAACCACGCCGTCGGCTACGCCGCCTGGCGCTGGCGCTGGTTCGACCGGCTGGTGCAGGGGCGCCCCTTGCGCCTGGTCACCGACGGGCGGGTTCACGAGGCCGCGCTCCGCAGCGAGATGCTCACCATGGCCGAGCTCCGCTCGGCGCTGCGAAAGCAGGGGATCGCCCACATCGGCGACTGCCAGCGCGTCATCCTCGAGCCGGACGGGACGCTCACGGCGGTGCGGACCGGCGTCGAGCCCCGGCCGCCTGCCGAGCTGCTCCACCCCGACGCCTGGTACCGGGACTGATCGGCCGTGGCGCCCTCCGCTCGCCAGGGTGAGACCCCGGGCTACGGCTTGAGCACCTCGTCGAAGAAGTCGCGCATCGCCTGCCAGGAACGGCGGTCGGCGGTGGCGTTGTAGGCCGCCCCCTTGGAGTTGTCGCGACCGGCGCCCTCCTGGGTGAAGGCGTGGACCGCGCCGGAGTACTTCACGAGCGTCCAGTCGACGCCGCCGCTGCGCATCTCCTGCTCGAAGGCCAGGACCTCGGCCGGGGGGACGAACGGGTCGTCGGCGCCATGCAGGACCAGCAGCTTGGCCTTGATGGCCTTGGCGTCGGCCGGCGTCGGCGATTCGAGCCCGCCGTGGAAGCTGACCACTCCGGAGAGATCGGCCCCGGCGCGAGCCAGCTCGAGCGCCGCGGTGCCGCCGAAGCAATAGCCGATGGCCGCCACCTTCCCAGGGATGACCCCCGGCTGCTTGCGCAGCTCGGCCAGCGCCGCCACCACCCGCCCCCGCAGCAGCGGCCGATCCTTCTTGAACTTGCCGGCTTGCGCCCCGGCCTCCGTGGCGCTGGCCGGCCGGACCCCCTTGCCGTAGACGTCGGCGACGAAGGCGATGTACCCGAGCCTGGCCAGCTGCTCGGCCCGCATCCGGGCGTACGGGCCGACGCCCATCCAGTCGTGGACCACCAGCACGCCTGGCTTCTGGGCCGGCCCGGCGCTGTCCTGGATGAGGAGACCTTCGAGCGGGGCGTCGCCGGCCCGGTACTCGACGGTGCGGGTGATGATCTCGGCGTGAGCGGTGGAGGTGAGGAGGGTCATGGCGAGGAGCAGTCGGGCGAGAGCGAGTGGCGCTGATGTCATCGGTCACCTCCAGAAGCGGACCGGAGGGAGATAATGTCCGGCGCCTGCCGCGGCACCCTTCTCGTTCGGACCGCTCACCGGGCCGGTCGGGGCCGCTGGCGAGGTCGCCTCAGAGCGCCTCGCCGTAGCGCACGGCCCCCAGCGCCCGCAGCAGCCTGCCCTCGACCCCGGGCTGGTCCTCCTGAAGCGAGAGGTGCAGGTGGATGCAGGCGCCTTCGCGGTAGCGCCAGGAGGAGAGGTGGCGAGAGGGCGGGCCCCGGG
>JANYBC010000215.1 GCA_025360965.1 Anaeromyxobacter sp.
TGCCACCGTTGCCACCGTTGCCACCGTTGCCACCGTTGCCACCGTTGCCGATGCCCGCCCACGACACGGCCCGCATTCTCACGGAACCGACTACCACCGGCGACCCCTCGCTACGCCTCTCGATCGGCGAACGAGACCGCCCGACGTCACGACCGGCAAGCGAACGCTTGCCGTGGCCCCGCCGCGACTGGGGGCCACCAGAAGCCGCCCGCCGCCGCGATTGGGCTATCCTCCTCCACCCATGCGCCTCCTCTCCCCCCGCCTCGCCGCCGCGCTGCTCGCGCTCGCCCCCGCCGCCGCCGTCCCCTGCACCAGCGCCATGGTCACTCGCGGCGCCACCAGCGACGGCTCGACCTTCCTCACCTACCTGGCCGACTCGCACACCCTCTACGGTGAGCTCTACTTCCGCGCTGCCGGCCTGCACGCCCCCGGCACCATGCGCGAGGTCATCGAGTGGGACACCGGCAAGCGGCTCGGCGCCATCCCCGAGGCCCCGGTCACGTACACGCGCGTCGGCAACATCAACGAGCACCAGGTGGCCATCGGGGAGTCGACCTTCACCGGCCGCAAGGAGCTGCACGGCCCGAGCGGCATCCTCGACTACGGCTCGCTCATGTACATCGCGCTGGAGCGGGCCCGCACCGCCCGGGAGGCGGTCACCGTCATCACATCGCTGGTGACGGAGCACGGCTACGCCTCCACCGGCGAGTCGATCTCCATCTCCGACCCCACCGAGGCCTGGCTGCTGGAGATCATCGGCAAGGGGGAGAAGCAGAAAGGGGCGGTCTGGGTGGCTCGCCGCGTACCGGACGGCTTCATCACCGCCCACGCCAACGCCGCCCGCATCCAGACCTTTCCGCAGAAGGACAAGGAGACGCTCTACGCCCCCGACGTCATCTCCTTCGCCCGCGAGCAGGGTTGGTTCAAGGGCACCGACACGGAGTTCAGCTTCGCCGCCACCTACGCCCCCGCCGATTTCGGCGCCCGCCGCTTCTGCGACGCCCGGGTCTGGAGCGTCTTCCGTCGCGCCGCCCCGTCGGCCAGCCTGCCCGAGGCCATGATCCTCGGCGACCCGGCCGCCCCGCCCTTGCCGCTCTGGATCAAGGTCGACAAGAAGCTCGGCGCCCAGGACGTGATGGCGCTGATGCGCGACCACTTCGAGGGGACCTCGCTCGACATGACCCGTGACGTCGGGGCCGGCCCGTACGCCCTCCCCTACCGCTGGCGCCCGCTCACCTTCAAGGTCGACGGCAAGGAGTACCTCAACGAGCGGGCCATCTCGACGCAGCAGACCGGCTTCTCCTTCGTGGCCCAGTCGCGGGCCTGGCTGCCGGGACCCATCGGCGGGGTGCTCTGGTTCGGCGTCGACGACACCTCCAGCACCGTCTACGTGCCGCTCTACGCCGGCCTGCGTGAGCCCCCGCGCCCCTTCGCCGTCGGCAACGGTGACTTCGACCACTTCACCTGGGACTCGGCCTTCTGGACCTTCAACGCCGTCTCCAACTTCGCTTACTCCCGCTACTCCGACATGATCACCGACGTGCGCCGGGCCCAGGCCGAGCTCGAGAGTGGCTACGCCGCGCGCCAGGCCGACGTCGAGCAGACGGCGCTGCAGCTCTGGAAGAGCTCGCCCGAGCAGGCCCGCGCCTACCTCACCGCCTACTCCTCGCGCGCCGCGGAGGCGGCGCACTCCCGCTGGAAAGCGCTCTTCGGCGAGCTGCTCGTCAAGTACCTCGACGGCAACGTCCGCGACGCCCAGGGGAAGGTGACCCACCCGGCCGCGCCCGATGCCTGGCAGCGGCGCGTCGTGCAGGAGGCCGGTCCCCGGCTGCTGATGCCGGCAAAGCCAGAGGCTCAGCCGGCTCCGGTCAAGCCGCCCGCAGCGTCAGCGCCTTCGGCAAGACCGTGAAGCGAGCCGGCAGCATCCCGGGCTGCTCGCCGTCCACCTCGAGCATCACCCGGGCCCCGCCGACCGGCTCGACCTCGATGTCCCGGCCGCGGTAGACCCGGGTCTTCGAGAGCTGGACGTGGCGACCGTCGTAGAGCTTGGTCTGCTGCACCACGAAGTCGACGACGCCGTAGCCCTTCCAGACCGTGACGTCGAGGAGGCCGTCCTGCATGTCGGCCTTCGGGGAGACCATGATCCCTCCGCCGAAGTAGCGGGCGTTGCAGACCGAGAGCGCCGTGACGGTGTCCTCGGTCCACGCTCCGCCGTCGAGGCGCCACCGGATCCGCTGATCGTCCCAGCCGAGCAGGGCCCGGGCCGAGGCGAGCTTGAAGGAGATCTTCCCGCCGAGCAGCTTGGAGCTCAGGTTGACGTTGCGGGCCACGATGGCCGAGATCCCGCAGGAGGCGACGTTGCAGAAGTGGCGGATCCCCGGCCGGCCGTCGAGCCCGGTGAACTCGATCCGGCCGAGGTCCACCTGCCGCCGGTCTGGCGCCACCAGCTGCCGGGCCGCACCCGGGACGTCGTCCGGGATGCCGAGGCTTCGCCTGAAGTCGCCGCCCGTTCCTCGCGGGATGAAGCCGAACTCGCCCCGGTAACCGGCCGTGAGCAGGCCATCGACCACCTCCGAGGCGGTTCCGTCACCGCCGACCGCGACCACCAGCGCCCGGCCGGCCTCGACCGCCTGCCGCCCCAGCTCGGCCCCGTCCCCGATGGCGCGGGTCAGGCGGGTCTCGAAGTCTCCGAGCGAGGCCCGGACGGTCCTGGCGATCGACTCGAGGTTGCGGCCGGTGGCGCCGTTGGCCGAGGCCGGGTTGACGATCAGGAGCGGCTTCACGTGGGAGGGAGGATACCCCACGTCCGCGGCTGAAGGCCGCAGGCCCGTGACGCGCCGCGCCAGCGCCGCCACGGCGATCGGGCAGCGCCAACGCCGTCAGCGCCGGTCTTCGGAGCGCGCCCAGAGGTTGCCGAGCACACGTCCCATCGGCACCCCGACCGGGCAGCGGTGCTGGCAGCCGCTGCAGCCCTGGCAGGCCTCGATCAGCTCCGGCGCTCCGTCCAGGTCCTCGGCACCCCGGCCCATGAGCCGGAAGGCCGAAGGGAGGCCGAGCGCCCGCACCGCCGGCGAGGCGCCCGCCAGCCGGCAGGTCGACTCGCACAGCCCGCAGCCGATGCAGCGCGCCGCCTCGAAGCCGATCTCGCGGTCAGCGACGCTGGTCGGCCTGAGCCGGTCCTCGGCGAAGGCCGCCTGGAACCGCGTGAGCCCGGTCCCCCGCTGGAAGAGCCGCTTGATCGGCTCGACCAGCACGGCGCGCCAGCCGAGGTAGACGATGGCGTGAAGGGAGGGCACGGTCACGTCGCCTCCCCGGCCGCGCCTCGTCCGGCCAGCCAGCCGCTCAGGATGGCGACGCCGAGGCCGGTCTGGTCGGCGGCGTGCTCGTGGCCGCCGATGAGCGCCCCGGCCACGAAGAGCCGCGCGTGGACCGGCTCCCCGGCCTCGTCGAGCGGCCGGCAGGCAGGATCGACAGCCACCCCGGCCGCCAGCAGCGGCTGCGCCGCGGTCCGTTCACGGAAGGTCAGGCTCACTGGCGACCGACCGGCCAGCGTCAGCCCCGCCGCGCCGGTCTCGGAGGCGATCACCGGCAGGCCGAAGAGCGGCTCGGCCATCCGGTCGCGCCGGACCAGGCCGCCGCCGATGAAGCGGCCGGTCGCCACCACCCAGGCCCCGGCCTCCACGGTCTCGCCAGCGACGATGACCGGACGCCCGGGGCCGCCACCGGCCGCCACCTCGCCGTCCAGTACCTCGACGCCGGCCCCGGCGAGCCGGGCCAGCAGCGTCGCGTCGAGCCGCAGCCCGGGGACCGAGGGCGGGTCGGAGACCACCTCGGCCACCGGCAGCCCGGCCGCCGCCTCTACCCGCGCGTGGACCCTGGCGGCCGGATTGATCCCGAGCACCGGCGCCAGCAGGGCCACCGAGGCTCCGCGCGGCAGCACTCCCCGGATGGCGGCGCCGAGGGCCTCGGCCGCACCCGGCGCCTCGAGCGCGCGCGCCAGGTCGAAGGGGCGCAGGGCCCCATCCCCCGGCCCGGTGAAGAAGCTGGCCTCGACCGCGGCCGACCGCGGGCCACCGGCCGAGGTGAGCCGCCCCACTCCGGCGGCCACCAGCCGGGCGTCGAAGCCGAGGTGGCCGGAGAAGCCGACCACCACCGCCAGGCCGCGAACGCGCCTGAGGTCCCCGGCCGCCTGGGAATGGAGGCAGAGCCCGCACTCGGCCAGCCCGCCCGAGACGTGGGCCAGGAAGCGCGGCCTCCCGTCGGCCGGCTCCACCAGCACCGAGAGCTGCGCCCCGGCGAAGCCGAGCGCCTCGTCGAGGTCGTGGACGCCGAGCACGGCGTAGGGGTGGCTCGGCCGCCGTGCCGCCAGCCGCCGCGCCGACTCGAGCGGGGAGCGGCGCCCCAGCAGCGGGTCGCCCGGGAGCGCGTCGAGGTCGGGCGCGACGCCGAAGGCGCCACCGAAGAGCGCCGTGGCGCCGGGCGAGCGCCGCACCAGCAGCACCGTCGCTCCCCGGGCTCTGGCCGCCAGCGCCGCCACCGCGCCGGCCAGCCCGCCGCCCACCACCAGCACGTCGACCTGTCGCGACGTCAAGCGCCCACCGCCCAGTGGGCGCCGCGCAGCAGCTCCTCCTGCGCCAGCTGCGCCCCGCTGAGGACCGCCCGCCGCTCGCGCCAGCCGGCCTCGAGCAGCTCGGCCAGCTCGCGCCGCGTCCGCTCGGGGTCCCAGCCCAGCTCGCGGGCGGTGAGCTGCGCGGCGACGCGGGCGCAGTCGAGCCCGCCGCAGGCCCCGACCGCCAGCTTGAGGCGGCTCCGCAGGTCGACCAGCTTGCGCACCAGCTCGTGCCGGACGCAGTGGACCACCTCGGCCGCCAGGATCCCCTCCTCGCGACAGACCAGCAGCCGGAGGCGGGGATCGTCGTCGCAGAGCCGCAGCACCTCGCCGGCCAGCGAGCCGTGGCGGTAGACCACCCGCCCCGCCACCGCCCTGGCCACGCCGTGCCGTGCCGCCAGCGCCGCCGCGTCGGCCACCGCCTCCCCGCCCGGGAGCGGCTCTTCATGGGTTTGGCAGGCGACCGGCCGCCGCGAGAGCTCGCGCAGGATCCGGTCGGTCACCTCCTCGGACTGGGCCCGGTAGCTGGCCAGCTTGCCCCCCACGAAGGAGAAGAGCCCGGCCGCCCCCTCGGCGGCGTGGTCGATGAGCTCGTGCTCGCGGGAGAGCGCGTCCTCGTTCGGGCCGTAGTCGTGGAGCGTGGTCCGCAGGGCCCAGAAGGCCCGGGTCAACCTGGCCTGGCGCACCGAGGGGAAGACCGAGGCCGCCCCCTCCAGCAGGTACTCGACCTCGTCGGCCGTGGCCTCGCAGTCGTCCGGGTCGCCGTAGAAGTCGTCGTCGGTGGTGGCGATCCAGCTCTCGCGCTGGTGCGGGTAGACGAACATCATCCTGCCGTCGACGGCGTTGCAGACCACCGCGTAGTCGGAGAGCCGCCGGTCCATCACCAGGTGGACCCCCTTGCCCGGGCGCATCTTCACGGTGGCGCCCTGCCTCCTCGCGAAGGCCGGCGACCAGGCGCCGGTGGCGTTGAAGATCAGCGGCGCCCGCGCCTCGCCCCGCTCCCCGGTGACCCGGTCGACCCAGCTGACGCCGACGGCCCGGCCGCCCTCGCGCAGCACCTCGCGGGCCTCGGTCCAGGTCCGCACATCGGCGCCGTGGCCCTTCGCCGAGAGGGCGTTGAGGACGCAGAGCCGGTGGGCGTCGATGCCCCACTCGTCGAAGGTGACGGCGCCGTGCAGGCCGGGGCGCAGGCCGGGCTCGAGCCGGTAGAGCTCCTCGGCGGTGAGGCGCACCGACGGCTTGCCGCGCTTGAGCGGCTGGTAGACGTCGTAGGTGGAGAAGAAGACCTCGGTGGCGTAGGCCACCGCCCGCTCCCAGAGGCTCTGGCGCTCCCGCCTCGAGGTGAACGGGACCAGGAAGGGGATGCGAAAGAGCAGATGCGGTGCCAGCCGTTGGATGTAGCCCGAGTCGCGGCAGGCCCGCTCGGTGACCTTCGGGCCGGAGAGCATGTAGCGCGGACCGCCGTGGATGAGGCCGGAGTTGCCCCCCGAGGCGCCCGCGGCGAGATCGCCCCGCTCCAGCAGGAGCACCTTCAAGCCGCGCAGGGCGCAGTCTCGCGCCGTGCCAAGCCCGTTGACCCCTCCCCCGAGGACGATGACGTCGTGTTTCACCGGCCGCTCCACGGAGGGAAGTCTACCGCTCCCGGGTGAACCCGGGGTGGCGAGGATGGGTCGCGAGGCCCCGGGCGGAATGGCCCCGGTGACGGCCGGAGGGACGAGCGGGTTACCTGGGCTGCTCGACGGTGCTCTTGACGTGGAGGTCGCGGAGCTGCTTCGCGTCGACGTCGCCGGGGGCCCCGGTCATGAGGTCGGTCCCCTTCTGCGTCTTGGGCCAGGCCACCACGTCGCGGAGCGACTCGGCCCCGGTCAGCAGCATCACCAGCCGGTCCATGCCGAGCGCGATGCCGCCGTGGGGCGGGGCGCCCATCTTGAGGGCGTCGAGCAGGAAGCCGAACTTGCTGCGCGCGTCCTCGTCGCTGATCCCCATGGCCTTGAAGACGCGGGCCTGCACGACCGGGTCGTGGAGCCGGATCGAGCCGCCGCCGATCTCGAAGCCGTTGAGGACGCAGTCGTAGCGGTAGCAGTCGACCTTGCCCGGATCGGTCTCGAGGTACTGCAGGCACTCGTCGTGCGGCCGGGTGAAGGCGTGGTGCGCGGCGGCCCACTGCCCCGACTCGTCGTCGAACTCGAAGAGCGGCGGGTTGACGACCCAGAGGAAGCGCCAGGTCCCGCCCGAGCCGTACTCGGGGATGAGGCCGAGCCGCTTGCCGAGGTGGAGGCGCAGGTTGGCCATGACGGTCTGGACCACCGACTCCTTGCCGAACTGGAAGAGGAGCAGGTCGCCGGGCACGGCGCCGCAGGCGGCGTTGACGGCGGCCCGGAGCCCGGCGGTGATGGTCTTGGCGAAGGGGGACTGGGTCCACTCGCCGCCTTCGCCCACCTTGGCGCGGGCCAGCCCCTTGGAGCCCATCCCCTTGACGTACTCCTCGAGCTTGTCGATCTCGGTGCGCGAGAGGTTGGCCGAGGCCGGCACCTTCATGGCCTTGACGATCCCCGTGCCCTCGACCGCCTCCTTGAGGAGCGGCACGCCGCCGCCGCCGTGCTCCTTCACCAGGCCGGTGAGCACCACGTGCTCCATGCCGAAGCGCAGGTCGGGCTTGTCGTTGCCGTACCTGTCCATCGACTCGTAGAAGGGCATGCGCTGGAAGGGGCGCGGGATCTCCACCCCCAGCACCTCCTTCCAGAGCGTGACGATCAGCCCTTCGATGACGTCGAAGATGTCGTCCTGCTGCACGAAGGACATCTCCACGTCGATCTGCGTGAACTCGGGCTGGCGATCGACCCGCAGGTCCTCGTCGCGGAAGCAGCGGACGATCTGGAAGTACTTGTCGAAGCCGGCGATCATGTAGAGTTGCTTGAAGAGTTGCGGGCTCTCCGCCAGCGCGTAGAACTTGCCGGGGTTGAGGCGCGAGGGGACCAGGAAGTTGCGGGCCCCGCCCGGCGTGTACTTCACCATGAACGGGGTCTCGAGTTCGAGGAAGCCCTTCCCGGTGAAGTGGTTGCGGGTCAGGTGGTTGACCCGGGCCCGGGTCATGAGCGTCTTCTGCATGGGGGCCCGGCGCAGGTCGAGGAAGCGGTACTGCAGCCGCTTCTCCTCGGCGGTGTCGAGCTTGTCCTCGACCTGGAACGGGACCGGCTCGGAGCGGTTGAAGATCTCGAGATCGGTGGCGTGGACCTCGATCTCCCCGGTCTTGAGCTTGGGGTTGACGTTGCCGCCGCGCGAGACCACCTTGCCGCGGACCCCGACGCAGTACTCGAGCCGGAGCTGGCCGGCCAGATCGTGCACCTCGGGGCGCACGTCCTGCTCGAAGACCACCTGGGTCACGCCCTCGCGATCGCGCAGGTCGATGAAGACCGCCCCGCCGTGGTCGCGGCGGTTGTTGATCCACCCGTAGAGGATGACCTCGGCGCCGACCTCGGCCCTGGTGAGCTGTCCACAGCTGTGCGTCCGCTTGAGGTCGGTGATGAAGCGCGCCACGTAGGGCCTCCCTGGCCGGTGAGAACGTCGGGGGGTGGCATCTCACACTGGGGACCGGCCGAGGTCAAGGATGCGCCGGCCCGGCTTCAGCCCGGCGCGCCACTCCGTCCGGCCAGGAACCAGGTCCGCATTCCCCCCTCGCCGTCGACCTCGATGACCCCGCGCTCCTCGAGGAGGAAGGGCTCCCCGAGGAGCTTCCGCGTCGTCTCCGAGACCTGGACGCGGCCAGCCACGCCGTAGGCCTCCATCCGGCTGGCGCTGTTCGCGGCGTCACCCCAGACATCGTAGACGTAGCGGGCCCGGCCGACGACCCCGGCCACCACCGGGCCGGTGGCGATCCCGATGCGGACCTGGAGCGTGGAGGTGGTGCGCTCGTTGTAGCGTTCCAGCGCAGCGAGCATCTCGAGCGACAGGAGCGCCGCCATCGCCGCGTGGTCGGCCACCGGCTCCGGCACGCCGGCCGAGGCCATCCAGGCGTTCCCGAGCGTCTTGACCTTCCTGAGCCCGTGCCCGGAGGCGAGCCCGTCGAAGTCGGCGAAGACCTCCTCGAGGACCTTGGCCAGGCGCTCTGGCCCCATGGCCGGTGCCAGCTCGGCGAACCCCACCACGTCGGCCACCAGCATGGTCACTTCGGCGAAGCTGTCGGCCCTCACGTCCGGCCGCTCCTGCAGCCGCGCCGCGATCGAGCCAGCCGGGACGTGCAGCGCCAGCCGCTCCGACACCTTTCGCTCGGTCACCACCTGGTCGAACAGCTTCCTGAGCTCGACGTTCTTGGCCCTGATCAGCTCGCGGCTGGCCTCCAGCTCCTCCACCGTCCGCGCCAGCGCCTTGGCGAAGAGGCGAACCTCCAGCATGTTCCGCACCCGCGTCAGCACCTCGGCGAGGTCGAAGGGCTTGCTCACGAAGTCCTTGGCCCCGGCCTTGAGCGCTCGCAGCTTCTGGGCGGGCTGGGCGGTGATCACCAGCACCGGGACGTACCCGTCCTTCTCCACCTCCTTGAGCGACTCCATCACCTGGAAGCCGTCCATGGAGGGCATCTGCAGGTCGAGCAGGATCAGGTCGTAGCGGTTGGCGCGGTGCAGCTCGGTGACCGCCCGGGGATCGCGCGTGGAGGAGACGTTGGTGTACCCGGCGGTGCCCAGCATGCCCTCGAGCAAAAGGACGTTGGCCTCCAGATCGTCGACGACCAGGATCTTGGCCGCCAGTATCTCGGTGGGAT
>JANYBC010000235.1 GCA_025360965.1 Anaeromyxobacter sp.
GAATCCACCATCGAGCTCTCGGCGCAGGAACTGGCCCGCGCGGTGGATGCGCTCGTGGACGAGTGTCGCGTCGAGAGCCTCTGGTCCTATCGGCCTGACTACTACCCCCGGACCGATCCGGAGCGGCTGCAGGTCCTCGAGGCCATCCAGGAGCGCTCCGGGCGCGAGGTCTTCCGTCGTGCGGGGAATCTGAAGACATGGCTCTCACGCCACTCCAGCGCCGAATCTGCCTCCTCCTAGCGGAGCAGCGGAAGCGGAGCGGCGAGAGCTACGTCGCCGGCGGGGCCGCGCTCAACGAGCTCCTCGGCGGCGCCCGGATGTCACGGGACGTGGACCTCTTCCATGACACGGAGGAGGCGCCCGCCGCGACCTGGGCCCAGGACAGGCTGACGCTTCAGCAGGCGGGCCTGCGCGTTGAACCGAGCCGCGAGGGGCCGTCGTTCGTGCAGGCGCGGGTCGGCGACGGCACCGAGACCGAGGTGCTCCAGTGGGCGCAAGACAGCGCCTACCGCTTCTTCCCGCTGGTCGAGAGCGAGCTCTTCGGCCTCACGCTCCACCCCTTCGACCACGCCACCAACAAGGTCCTCGCCCTCGCCGGACGCCGCAAGATCCGTGACTGGGTCGGCACCATCCAGTGCCACGACTCGCTCCAGCCGCTCGGCTACCTCGCCTGGGCGGCCTCCGGCAAGGCCCCCGGCCGCGTCGCCTTCCACGAGGGGCGAATCAGGGGCGCGTTCCCGGAGCTGCGGATCGGCCCCGGCCCCGCCCCCTGACGGTGGCCTACGCCTTCACCACCCTGCACGGCGCCGCCCGCCCCGCGAAGAGCGGCGCCACCAGGTTGCGGGTGTCGACCGCCAGCTTCACGCCGCTCCAGAGCTCCGCCCGCTTGAACAGGTCGTGGGCGGTCGAGACCACCACCGCGTCGTAGCCCGCGAAGGTGGCGGCGTCGCACGCCACCGACTTGAGGCCGAGGTCGTGCTTCCTGGTCTTGTGCGTCGCCGGGAAGTGCGGGTCGCAGTAGTCCACCCGCGCCCCCAGCTCCGTGAGCAGCTCCAGGATCTCGTACGACGGCGACTCCCGGTCGTCGTCCACGTTGGCCTTGTAGGCCAGCCCCAGCACCAGCACCCGCGAGCCCTTCAGCGACTTGCCGTCCTGGTTGAGGCCGTGCATCACCTTGTCGACCACGTAGCGCGGCATCCGCGTGTTGATCTCGCCGGCCAGCTCGATGAAGCGCGCCCACTCGCCGTGCTCGGCCGCCTTCCACGACAGGTAGAACGGGTCGAGCGGGATGCAGTGCCCGCCCAGCCCCGGCCCTGGGTAGAACGGCATGAACCCGAACGGCTTGGTGGCCGCCGCCGCGATCACCTCCCAGACGTCGATCCCCATCTTGTCGAGGATCACCTTCAGCTCGTTCACCAGCGCGATGTTGACCGAGCGGAAGATGTTCTCCAGCAGCTTGCTGCTCTCGGCTACCCGCGCCGACGAGACCGCCACCACCTCGTCGAGCCCGGCCGTGTAGAGCGCCACCGCCGCCTCGGTGGACGGCGCGTTGACGCCCCCCACCACCTTCGGGATCGACCGCGTCGTGAAGTCCTTGCGGCCCGGGTCCTCGCGCTCCGGCGAGAAGGCCAGCAGGAACTCCTCCGGGCAGCGCAGGCCGCTCTTCTGCAGGATCGGCAGCACCTCGCCGTCGGTGGTCCCCGGGTAGGTCGTGGACTCCAGCACCACCAGCTGCCCCGGCCGCAGCCGCCTGGCGATCTCCTCGGCGGTCCGGTGGATGTAGGAGTTGTCCGGCTCGCGGTGAGGCCCGAGCGGCGTCGGCACGCAGATCATGATGGCGTCGCACTCGCGCAGCCCGTCGAGGTCGACGCTGGCCTGGAACCTCCCGCTGGCCACCGCCTTCTTCACCCGCTCCGCGCCGATGTGCTTGATGTACGACTCGCCCCGGCCGATGGCCGCCACCTTGACCGGGTCGAGGTCGAAGCCGGTCACCGGGAAGCCGGCCTCGCAGAAGACCAGCGCCAGCGGCAGCCCCACGTACCCCTGCCCGATGACGCCGATCCGCGCGGTGCGGGCGGCGATCTTCTCCTGAAGCCTGTTCATGGGGCGGCAGACTAGGCCGGATCCGGCCGAGGGGCACGCTCCCGGGCGGGTGCCAGGGCGCGACCATGCGTCGCTCCAGGAACCTTGTGCCCCGCCCGGCCATCCGGCATCGTGTCGAATCAACCGCCGCCAGCCACCGAGATGACGACCGACCAGCACACCGAGATGGCCAAGGCCCGGGACGTGGCGCCCATCCTCCCGGGCGACCAGGCCTACCTCCGGCTCTGGTTCTCGCTGGCCAAGCGCCCCTGGCGCACGCTGGTCCTCGTCCCAGGACACCCGGGCGGCTCCGCCGCCGAGACGGCCCGCGCGCTGGCCGAGGTGGGGCACAAGGTGAGCGGCCTCCCGGTGCAGTCGATCACCATGGGTGCCCTCGACTACGGGACGGCGCAGGCGCTGGCCGATCTGCAGGAGCAGCTCCGCCGCCTCTCCAACGAGCGGAGCGAGCCGTCGCAGTTCATCGAGGTCTATCCGGCCCGGCAGCCCGCGGAACCAGAAGGGCAGGCAGGCCCAGGGGGCCAGGGGGAGCCCGAGCGCCGCCAGGGCGAGGGGCCGAACTGGACCTGGGAGCGCGGGCCGGAGAGCGGCCAGGACCCGAGGCCGGGGGCGCCACCCCCCGATGCCGGGACGGAGCCGCGCGCAGAGCGGAAAGTGCCCCCGCCGCCGGTCTCTCGCTTCGTCATCAGCGTCCCGTTCCTGCTCACCGAGCCGCTCGGGCTCGCAGCCACCCAGGGGGCCGACGTGGTCCTGATCCTGGTCCAGATGGGCCAGACCAGGACGGCCGACCTGCGCGCCATCGTGGAGCAGGTGGGGCGCGAGCGGCTGACCGGCTGCATCCTGGTGGAGTGATCGCGGCGCTCCGGCCCGGCCGCGCCGCCCGCCTTCAGAACTCCCCGCGCACCATGGCCCGGATCGAGAGGGTCCGATCCTCGGCGCTGCTGGCGGCGTAGGTCCCGGTCGGATCGGCGTCCAGGCTGTACCTGGTGGTGGCGTACTCCCCGACCAGGCGCAGCGATAACGTTCCGGTGAGCGCCACGCCGGCGCCGGCCTCCAGCTCGAGCCCCCAGGCGCTGCCGCCGGGGAAGAAGGCTGGGGAGCCCTTGATCAGCTCCTGCGCCGTGAGCCACTTCACCCAGCCGAGGCCGGCGAGGAGGG
>JANYBC010000006.1 GCA_025360965.1 Anaeromyxobacter sp.
GCCTCCGCCGGCCGCCCGGTTGCCGCTGCCACCACCGGCACAGATCGTCGTTCCCCACCAGCCGCCAGTTCGGTTCTCCACGCCGCCTCGGCCCCAGGCCGCCGCCGAGGCTCCACCGCAGGCGCCTCCTCCTCCTGGCCCACCCCCGGCCCCGCCCCCCAGCCTCACGCCTCCACCCGTGAGCTGGGTGAGCCTCGGGACCGGAACGATGTCGCCGGTCGACGTGGAGTTCGAGAGTACGGTCTCCGGCGGGAGCCAGTTCATCGACCTGCGCCCCAGGCCGGCTCCCCCGCCGGCGGAGGTCACCGAGCTCCAGGAGCTCCCTGGACCCCGGGCCGCCCCCGGGGTCCCGCGCGCCGGTGGCGGGCGCCGCCGGCTCGCGGCCGGCCTGGCAGTCGCGGCCGCCGCGGCGCTGGTCGTGGCGTTCCTGGTGCTTCGTGGAGGAGAGGCGCTGGTTGTGCCCCCGGCGCCATCTCCCAGCCCGGTCCCGGTCGTCGAGGGGCGGCCTCCCGAGCCAGCGGCCGTCGAACCGGCGCCGGTCCTGCCGCCTGTCCCAGCCCCGGGGCCTCCGGCCCCGACCGCCGCCGAAGTCGCGGCCCCAGCCCCGGCCCCAGCGATGGCGCCGGCACCCGCCTCGGAGCCGGCGGTGGCGCTCGCCCGTCCGCCTCCGCCTCCGCCTCCGCCGAGGCCGATCGAGCGGCCGGTCGCCAGGGCGAAGGCCGCTCCCAGGCCCGCCGCGGTGCCAGTCGTGCCCGGCCGAGGTGCGCCGGCCGGCGAGCGTGCCGCCAAGGCTCCGGTCGCCCCGGCCGAGCCTGCGCCCCGGACGGTCGAGCCGGCCCCCAAGGCGGTCGAGCCGGCGCCCAAAGCGCCCGAGCCGGCACCCAGGCCACCCGAGCCCGCTCCCAGGGTGGTCGAACCGGCGCCAGCGGCCGCGCCGGCCGGGCCCACCCGGCGACTGGCCCCGGCCAGCGTCGAGCGGGCCATCTCGCGGAAGAAGGCGAGCTTCGATCAGTGCGTCGACCAGGCGCTCGCCGCGCCCGGCGGCGAAGCGCTCACCGGCCGGAAGATCGGCCTGCTGATCCTCGTGGAGCGGGGCGGGCTGGTCGAGGCTTCCGAGGTGGAGGAAGCGGATATCGAGCGGATGCCGCTCGGCGCCTGCCTCCGCCGCGCCGCTGGGGGGCTGCTCTTCCCGCCCTTCGAGGGCGAGTCCGTGGGCGTCCGCATCCCCCTGCAGCTCGGCGCCCCGCGCTAGCCGGGACCTACCCCGGCCCGGCCGCTGCGCGGCGCCGCGCCTTCCACCACTCGAAGATCCCCGGCAGGATCGAGAGCAGCACCACCCCGATGATCACCTTCTCGATGTGCTGGACCAGCAGCGGGAACTGGCTGCCGAGCACGTAACCGATCAGCGTCATCGAGGCGACCCAGGCGCTGGCGCCCACCACGTTGAAGGTGGCGAAGCGGCGGTAGGTCATGCCGCCGATGCCGGCCACCACCGGCACGAAGGTGCGGACCAGGGGCATGAAGCGGGCCAGGATGATCGCCTTGCCGCCGTGGCGCTCGTAGAACTGGTGCGCCGCCTTGACGTGCTCGGGGCGAAAGAAGCGGGAGCGCGGCCGGTTGAAGAGGTGCGGCCCGGTGCGCGTGCCGATCCAGTAGGAGGTGGCGTCGCCCATCACCGCCATGGGGATGAGCAGGCCGTTGAGCGCGAGGATGTCGAGGTCGCCCTTGGCGGCGTAGAGCCCCGCCATCACCAGCAGCGAGTCGCCGGGCAGGAAGAAGACCATGGCGCCGGTCTCGAGGAAGACGATGGCGGCGAGGACGGGATAGCCGCCCCAGGTGATGAGCTCGCCGGGGTTGCGGAGCAGGTCGAGGATCCAGCGGAGGGCGGTCACGCGCCTCTTGTACCCCGCCGCCGGCAGCCAGGCCATCGCCACGGGCGCTGGACGTGGGCTGGACGGCGCCGCCTTCCGCCCCGAGAATCGGCCGGTGTCTCCCCGCTCCCTGCTCTGTGCGCTCCTGCTGCTCGCCGCGCTTCCGGGGCGCGCCGAGGAGCTGATCCGCGTGGTGGTGGCCGAGGGGCTGTCGAGCCTCAAGCTCGCCGGCGAGGAGCTGGCGCTGCGCGAGCCGGTCGAAGAGGGGGTGGAAGCGCCGCCGCTGACGCCGCTCCCGGGCACCAGCGTCGAGGTGACGCCGCGCGGGGACGGGCTGCGGGTAGGGAAGCGCGACTTCGGGCCGGCGCTGGTCATCGTCTCGGCCCGGCCGCTGCGGATGGGCGACCGGGTCCTCTCCACGGTGGCGGTGGTGGAGCGGTTCGGCTCCACGCTGCGGCTCATCGAGGAGCTGCCGCTCGACGACTACGTGGCCGGCGTCCTCTCCGGGGAGCTCCCGGCCAGCTTCCCGGCCGAGGCCCAGAAGGCCCAGGCGGTGGCGGCCCGCACCTACGCGCTCGTCAAGAAGATCGAGGCCGAGGCGAGCGGCCGCTCCTGGCACCTCGGGGCCAACGTCCTCTCCCAGGTCTACGCCGGCGCCGCGCCCAACGCCGTGGCTCGCGCCGCCGCCACCGCCACCCGCGGCGAGGTGCTGGTGCGCGGCAACGAGCCGGTCGAGGCCTTCTTCCACTCCACCTGCGGCGGCAAGACCGAGCGCGGCCTCGACGCGCTGGGGCGCGACCTGCCCTACCTGGTCTCGGTCCCGTGCGGCCGCTGCAACGAGGCGCCCGGGGCCCGCTGGACGCTGGTCCGCAGCGGCGCCGAGCTGGGCAAGGCGCTCGGGCTGGGCGGGGCGGTGACCGCGCTCAAGGTGAGCGAGCAGACGCCGTCGGGGCGGGTGGCGCGGGTCGAGCTGCAAGCGGGCGGCCAAAGGCTCGGGCTGGCGGGGGTCGACCTGCGGCAGCGGCTCGGCTGGAGCAAGCTCCCCTCGCTGGCCTTCGAGGTCAAGGAGCGGGGCGGGAGCTTCACCTTCACGGGGCGTGGACAGGGGCACGGGGCGGGGCTCTGCCAGTGGGGCGCCGCCGGGATGGCCAGGGAGGGGAAGGGCTACCGCGAGATCCTGCGCACCTACTACCCCGGGACCGAGCTGACCAAGCTCTACTGAATCGTTCGTGCTACACCCCGCTGCCGATGAAGGTCTCCGACTTCGACTTCGAGCTCCCCGAGTCGCTCATCGCCCAGTCGCCGGTGACGCCGCGCGACGCCTCGCGCCTGCTGGTGCTGCCCGGCGCCGGACCGGTGCAGCACCGGGGCTTCGCCGACCTGCCCGGGCTGCTGCGGGCCGGTGACCTGCTGGTCTTCAACGACACCAGGGTCATCCCGGCCCGGCTGGTCGGCCAGAAGGCCGGCACCGGCGGCAAGGCCGAGTTGCTGCTGCTCGAGCCGCTCGACGGCGAGCTGGGGGCGCGCTGGCAGGCCATGGGGCAGGCCTCCAAGGCGCTCAGGCCTGGACTGCGGCTCCAGTTCGGCACGCTCGGCGCGGTGGTGGAGACGGCGCTCGGCGAGGGTTTCTACGAGGTCCGGTTCGACCGCCAGGGGGCCGCCCTCGAGGCGGCGCTGGCGCTGGTCGGGACCATCCCGCTGCCCCCATACATCCGGCGCCAACCCGGGCCCGCCGACGCCGAGCGGTACCAGACCATCTTCGCCCGGAGCCCGGGGAGCGCCGCCGCTCCGACCGCCGGGCTCCACTTCACGCCCGGGTTGCTGGCCGGCCTCACGGCCCGCGGCGTGGAGACCGCGGCCGTGACGCTGCACGTCGGGGCCGGCACCTTCCTGCCCTTCCGGGGCGAGACGCTCGAGGAGCACAGGATGCACGAGGAGCGGTACCAGGTGCCGGAGGGGACGGCGAGGGCCTTCCTGGCCTGCCGGCAGCGCGGCGGCCAGGTGGTGGCGGTCGGGACCACCGCCCTGCGGACGCTGGAGAGCGCCTGTCATGACGGGCGCTTGGCGGCGGGGCCGGGGCGCACCTCGCTCTTCGTCCGCCCCGGCTACCAATTTGCTGCAGTCGATCGGTTGGTCACAAACTTCCACCTCCCGAGGACTACACTCCTGGTTCTGGTCTGCGCGCTGGGGGGGACCGGACGGGTCCTGGCCGCCTACCGGGAAGCGGTGGAGGAGGGGTACCGGTTCTTCAGCTATGGGGACGCCTTGCTGGTCGAGCGGGCTGCGGCAGGCGATACGCCACGCTAGGTAGAGCGTGGGGAAGGAGTGGAGGAAGGGCATGCACAGCGTTTCGGTCAACCTCGAGCCGAGCCAGTTCCTCGCCGGCTGGCGGCCGGAGAGCAGCGCGCTCTTCCTGCCCATCCTCTCCGACGCCCGCGTCGGCGACGAGGTGGCGGCCCGCGTCGGGGTGCTCGGACAGGCCATCCGCGCCACCATCTTCGGCAAGATCACCGGGGTGCGCCGCGTCGGGCGCCCGACCCTGCCTCCCGGGGTGGAGCTCAGGCTCGACGCCGGGAGCATCCCGGCGGCCGGCTTCCTCGCCATGGCGGCCCGCGGCGAGCCGGTCAACTTCCGCGAGCGGGCCCCCCGCTTCAGCGCCGAGCGGCAGTTCCGGGTGGCTCGCGCCGGGGCCATGCTCAGCGTCCCCACGCTGAACGTGGCCAATGGCGGCTGCTCGGTCCGCTGGCCGGCCGAGGTCCCGGCGGTCGGCGAGGTGATGCTGGTCCGGCTCGGACGCGGGCTCTTCGCGCCCAGGGCCGAGGCGGTGGTCTGCTGGAACCTGGTCGCCGAACAGGAGAAGACGGTCGGCCTGCGGCTCCACGCCGAGGGCCGGGCCGGGCGCGCCTGGAAGGACCTGGTGGTCGAGGTGGCCCGCTCCGGGGCCCGCCCGGCTTGACGGCCACCCCCGCGCCGGGGGAAACCGCGGGCGTGATCCAGTTCCAACTGCTCTCCAGCGACGGCGCCGCACGCCGAGGCCGCCTCCACTCGGCGCGGGGCACGGTAGAGACCCCGACATTCATGCCGGTGGGGACGGCCGCCACCGTCAAGACGCTGGAGCCGCGCGATCTGGTGGCCGCCGGCGCCCGGATCATCCTCGGCAACACCTACCACCTGTTCCTGCGCCCCGGCCACGAGCTGATCGAGCGGCTCGGCGGGTTGCACCGCTTCATGGCCTGGGAAGGGCTGACCCTCACCGACTCGGGCGGCTTCCAGGTCTTCAGCCTCGGCGAGCGCGGCCCGAGGAGCCCGGGTGGTACGGTGGGTACGGTGGGTACGGTGGTGCCGGACAT
Organism: Anaeromyxobacter sp.; assembly: GCA_025360965.1. Taxonomy (GTDB): domain Bacteria; phylum Myxococcota; class Myxococcia; order Myxococcales; family Anaeromyxobacteraceae; genus JADKCZ01. The sequence continues at coordinate 5,222 of JANYBC010000006.1, forward strand.
CCAGGGACCGTCAGTACGTGAAGGGACCCCAAAGATAGGCCCGGGAGGGGTCCCGGCACGCGGGCCGGGACTGGTCACCATCGCCGAGGAGGGGGTGACCTTCCGCTCCCACCTCGACGGCTCGAAGCAGTTCCTCTCGCCGGAGCGGGCCACCGAGGTGCAGCTGGCGCTCGGCGCCGACGTCATCATGGCCTTCGACGAGTGCCCGCCGTCGCTGGCCGACCGGGCCTATCACGAGCGCTCGCAGGCCCGCACCCAGCGCTGGCTGGTCCGCTGCCAGCAGGCCTGGATCACCGGCTCGGCCCGCCGCGCCGAGGCAGGGCTCACCCCCAGCGCCCTCTTCGGCATCGCCCAGGGCGGGCTCTTCCCCGACCTGCGGGCCCGGGCCATCGAGGAGGCGGCCGCGCTCGACCTGCCCGGCTACGCGCTCGGCGGCTACGCGGTCGGCGAGGCTCCGGAGACCATGTGGGAGGGGGTGGCGCGAGACGCCCCCCTGCTCCCCGCCGGGAAGACCCGCTACCTGATGGGCGTCGGCACGCCAGAGGACCTGCTGGCCGGGATCGCCGCCGGGATCGACCTGTTCGACTGCGTCCTGCCGACCCGCTGCGCCCGCAACGGGCTGCTCTTCACGAGCCGGGGCCGGCTCACCATCCGCAACGCCCGCTTCGCCTCGGACCAGCGCCCGGCCGACCCGGCCTGCGGTTGCTACACCTGCGCCACCTTCACGCGCGCCTACCTGCGCCACCTCTTCAAGGCCGACGAGATCCTCGGGCTGCGGCTCAACAGCATCCACAACATCCACTACTACCTGTCGCTCATGGCCGAGGCGCGGGGCGCCATCGAGGAGGCGCGGTTCGACGCCTTCCGGCGGGAGCGGCTGGACGCCTGGCGGGCCGGGATCGACGGCTGAGCGGGCGGCGGGTGGGGTCCCCGGGTCCCTCACCCCTTAGCGGTTGCCCTCGGCGGGAGATTGCTGTTAGAAATCAGCGCCTTTTCACGCAGCAACCGGAGCAGCCATGCCTTCCGCCTTCCATGCCTTCCTCGCGCAGACCGCTGAGGGGCAGTCCCAGAGCCTGACCAACATGCTGATCCCGCTCGTCCTCATGGGCGCGGTCTTCTACTTCCTGCTCATCCGCCCCCAGCAGAAGCAGGCCAAGGAGCACCAGAAGCTGCTCACCGGCCTCAAGAAGGGGGACGAGGTGGTGACCCAGGGCGGCCTGCTCGGCGCCGTGGTCCAGGTCGAGGATCGGACCGTGACCCTCGACGTGGGGAGCGGCACCAAGGTGCGTGTGCTCAAGGCCAACGTGGTCGGTCCGTGGGTGGAGAGGCCGGTCGCCGAGGCCGCCAGGCCGGAGAAGAAGTAGATGGAACGCTCCTGGCTCGGCCGGGTCGCGCTGGTCCTGGTGGTCGCGATCTGGTCCGTCTGGCAGCTCGTCCCCAGCTACCACTACTTCAAGCTCTCGCCCGACGATCGCAACGGCGACGTCTACGACAAGTCGGTGCCGGGCTGGGGCCCTGACGCCAAGAAGCACCTCAACCTGGGGCTCGACCTGCAGGGTGGCATCCACCTCGCCATGGGCGTGGACGTCGACCGGGCCGTCAAGGCCAAGGTGGCCCGCCGCGCCGACGAGGTGGCCGAGCACCTCAAGGAGAAGTCGATCGCCTTCACGCTGGTCGCCCCCGACGCCAGCGGACTGCGCATCGCCGTGGCCACCACAGCGGCCGGCGACGTCGAGAAGGCGACGCTCGACTTCTACGGTTCGGAGCTCTACGCGCCGGGCGGCTCGGCCGACGGCCAGGTGCTCTTCGCCTTCAAGGACCAGGTGCTCCGGGAGTTCAAGGGCAAGGCGGTCGAGCAGGCCGAGAAGACCATCCGCAACCGCGTTGACAAGTGGGGCGTCAGCGAGCCCGACATCAAGCGCAAGGCCAACAACCAGATCCAGGTGCAGCTCCCCGGCTTCAAGGACCCGGCCAAGGCCAAGGACCTGCTGGGCCGCACCGCCCAGCTCGAGTTCAAGATCTGCGACGACGAGAACGCCGCCTTCGACGCCGTCCGGACCCAGCTGCCGGCCTGTCCCTCCTCGCGCGACGGCATGACCTTCCCGCTCCCCGACGGCGGCTGCTGGACGGTTGAGAACGTCGAGCTGGCGAGCGGCGGCGCGCGGCAGTCGACCATGGTGGTCACCAACAAGCGCCCCGAGCTTGAGGCCATCATCACCGCCAGGCTCACCCCGCTGCTGGAGCAGGGCAGGACCAGCGTCGGCATCGGCGAGGTGGTGGTCGGCCAGGACGTGGTCCGCCAGACCTACTACCGCTCCTACCTGCTGCGCTCCAAGACCGAGCTGACCGGCGACTACATCGCCGACGCCCGGGCCTCGGTCGACAACAGCTCGCCCGGCGGCGGCAAGCCGGTGGTCACCTTCACGATGTCGCCCGACGGCGCCCGGCTCATGGAGAAGCTCACCACCGACAACCTCCACCGCCGCATGGCCACCGTGCTCGACGACAAGGTCGAGACCGCGCCCTACATCCAGGGGAAGATCTCCACCAACGGGCAGATCACGCTCGGCTCGGGGCGCAACTACCAGGAGCAGTTCGAGGAGGCCAACGCCATCGCGCTGGTCCTGAAGGCGGGCGCGCTGCCCGCGCCGGTCACCATCTCCGAGGAGCGGACCGTGGGCGCCACCCTCGGGCCCGAGCTGGTCAAGAAGGGCACGCTCTCGGCGCTGGTCGGGCTGGGGCTGGTGCTGCTCTTCATGGCGGCCTACTACCGGGTCTCCGGGCTGGTGGCCGACGTGGCGTTGGTGCTCAACGGCCTGCTGGTGCTCGCCATCATGTCGATGATCGGCACCACCCTGACCCTCCCCGGCATCGCCGGCTTCGTGCTGACGCTCGGCATGGCCGTCGACGCCAACGTCCTCATCAACGAGCGCATCCGCGAGGAGATGCGCGCCGGCCGGACCGTCAAGCAGTCGGTCCAGCAGGGCTACGACCGGGTCTTCTGGACCATCGTCGACTCCCACGTGACCGCGCTGGTCGCGGCCGTGGTGCTGATGCAGTACGGCTCGGGCCCGGTTCGCGGCTTCGCGGTGACACTCACCATCGGCCTCGTCGCCTCGCTGTTCACCTCCATCGTGGTCACCCGCACCATCATGGAATACCTGACGCGCCACGACACGGCGCGCCTCTCGGTGTAGCGCGATGCAATTCAAGACCTTCGACATCCTTCCCCACGGCACCACCTTCGACTTCGTCGGCAAGCGACGGATCGCCGTGGTGCTGTCGCTCATCATCAACCTGACCGTCATCGCCTGGTCGCTCCCGGCGGTCCACGGGCTCAACTTCGGCGTCGACTTCGCCGGCGGCACCGAGATGGAGGTGAAGTTCGCCACCGCGGTCGACCCGGGCGCCATCCGCAAGAGCCTCGACGAGCAGGGGTTCAAGGACGCCTCGGTCCAGACCTACGGCCCCGACGCGGAGAACACCTTCCTGATCCGCGTCGGCCGCATCGCGCTGATGGGCACCGAGGACGTCAAGCGGGTGGAGGACGCGGTCCGGGCGAAGTTCGCCGTGAAGACGGTCGCCTTCAACCCCGAGATCGGCGACAAGCTCGACTTCCAGTTCGAGAAGCCGGTGGTCCCGGCCGAGCTGCAGGCGGCCGTCGAGGCGGCGGGCGTCAAGGTCCGCGAGGTGCGCGAGGAGGCCGGCCTGACCGCCGGGACCCGCTCCTTCGCCGTCATCACCCAGGGGATCCGCGAGAAGGTGGAGCATGAGCTCACCACCCGCTTCGCGGAGTCGAAGCCCGAGGTGCGCCGCGTCGAGTACGTCGGACCGGCGGTGGGGCGCGAGCTGCGCAACCAGGGCTTCAAGGCGGTGCTCTACGCCATCGCCCTGATCGTGGTCTACGTCGGCCTGCGGTTCGACTTCCGCTTCAGCCCCGGCGTCATCATCGCCATCATCCATGACGCCATCGTCACGCTCGGCTACTTCGCCTTCAGCGGGCGCGAGTTCAACCTCACCTCGATCGCGGTGATCCTGACGGTGGTCGGCTACTCGGTGAACGACACGGTGGTGGTCTACGACCGGATCCGCGAGAACAAGGCCAAGTACCAGGGCCGCGGCCTCGCCGACCTCGTCAACCTGGCCATCAACGAGACCCTGGGCCGGACCTTCCTGACCTCCTTCGCCACGGCGCTCTCGCTGGTGGGCCTGCTCATCTTCGGCGTCGGCACCATCTTCGACTTCGCCTTCGCCATGGTGCTCGGCATCGTCTCCGGCACCTACTCGACCTGGTTCATCGCCGCGCCGATGACCATCTGGCTCGAGGAGCGGGCGGCCAAGAGGAAGGCCGGCCCGGGCGCAGCGGCGGCGGTGGCGCGGTAGGAGCCAGGCCCAGCCCGGTTCGCCCAGGCCCTGCCACCCCGAGGTGGCGGGGCCTTCACCTGTCAGACGAGGCTGCTACCTACCACCTCGTGGACGAGCGGCCAGGGAAGCGCTGGATCGAGGTGGGCGGTGACGGGGCGGGCGCGGCCGAACTGGCCGGGGCCCTTGGGCTCCACCCGCTGGCAGCCCGGGTGCTGGCCTCGCGCGGCCACGCCGACCCAGCCGAGGCCCGCCTCTTCCTCGAGGCCCCGCTCTCCGGCCTCCCCGACCCCTTCTCGATGAAGGGGATGGCGGCCGCGGTGGCCAGGCTGGTGGCCGCGCTGGAGCGGGGCGAGAAGATCGCCACCTACGGCGACTACGACGTCGACGGCGTCACCTCCACGGTCCTGCTCTCCAGCTTCCTGCGCGCCGCCGGCGGGGACGTGGTCACCTACACGCCACATCGGCTGGTCGAGGGGTACGGCCTCAACACCGGCGCCGTGCAGAAGCTGGCGGCGCAAGGGGTGAAGCTGCTGGTCAGCCTCGACTGCGGCATCACCAGCGTCGAGGAGGTGCGCGCCGCCTCGGCGCTCGGCGTCGAGACGGTGGTGGTCGACCACCACACCGTCCCGGTCGAGCTGCCCGCCGCCGTCGCCATCCTCAACCCGCACCAGCCTGGCTGCGGCTATCCTTCCAAGGAGCTCTCGGCGGTCGGGGTCACCTTCACGCTGCTGATGGCGCTCCGCCGGACGCTGCGCGAGGCCGGACGGTTCACGCCGGCCCGCCCCGAGCCGAACCTGCGCGCCATGCTCGACCTGGTCGCCCTCGGGACGGTAGCCGACGTGGTGCCGCTCACCGGCGCCAACCGGATCCTGGTCCGCCACGGCCTCGCCGAGATCGCCACCACCCGCCGCCCCGGCCTGCGGGCACTCAAGCGGGTGGCCGGCGTGGCCGAGGGGGTCGTGACCGCCGGACAGATCGGCTTCCGGCTCGGGCCGCGCATCAACGCCGCCGGTCGGCTCGACGACGCCGGCCGCGGGGTGCGGCTCCTCTCCACCCTCGACGAGGCCGAGGCCAGCGCGCTGGCCGACGAACTCGATCGCGAGAACCAGTCGCGCCAGGAGATCGAGCGCCGCATGCTGGCCGAGGCGCTCGACGACGCGGCGGCCGCGGTCCGGCGCGGCGCGGTCGGGCTGGTGCTGGGCCGCGAGGGCTGGCACGCCGGCGTGGTCGGCATCGTGGCGGCGCGTGTGGCGGAGCGGTTCCACCGGCCGGCGGTGCTGGTCGGCTTCGACGGAGCGGAGGGGAAGGGGAGCGGCCGGTCGATCGAGGGGTTCCACCTCTACGACGCGCTGGCGGCCTGCAGCGGCCACCTGCTCCGCTTCGGCGGCCACCGCCACGCCGCCGGCGTCACCATCGCCGCCACCGCGCTCGAGCCGTTCCGGGCCGCCTTCGAGGCCCACGCCGCGGCGGCCCTCTCCGCCGACGACCTGCTGCCGCGCTGCCGGGTCGACGGCTGGGTGGCGGAGTCCGACCTGACGGCGCGCGCCGCCGAGGATCTCGAGAAGCTCGGCCCCTACGGCGCCGGCCACCCCGAGCCGGTCTTCGCCATGCGCTCCCGGCCAGGCAAGGCGCGCACCGTCGGCGCCGGGGCCGCCCACCTCAAGCTCACCTTCGGCAAGGGGCTCGGCGCCATCGGCTTCTCCATGGGCGATCGGGCCGGGCTCTGCCAGGCGCCGTTCGAAGCGGCCTTCACGCTCGGCTTCGACGACTGGGACGGGACCCGGCGGCTGCAGCTCAAGCTCAAGGACCTGCGCGCGGCGTCCGACGCCTGAGCTCCCGCTGGGGCGCCGGAGGGTCGCCGAACGCCGGGCGAACGCTCGCGAACACCCGGGCGGCGGGGATCCGTGGATGGTAACTTTGGGGTCCCGGTGGCTTGCGGGCCGAACCGGGCCGGCACGGCGGCTGCGTAGCTGATAGGTTTGAAGCCACCAT
>JANYBC010000059.1 GCA_025360965.1 Anaeromyxobacter sp.
GAGATGGTGATGCCGGGGGACAACGTCGCGGTGGAGGTGGAGCTGATCACCACCGTGGCGATGGAGAAGGAGCTGCGCTTCGCCATCCGCGAGGGTGGCCGCACCGTCGGTTCCGGCGTGGTCTCGGAGATCATCCAGTAATCAACTCGCCTGTGCGGCGACGGGAGCATCTATGGGGAGTCGAAGCATCATCCAGATGGAGTGTTCGGCCTGCAAGGAGCGGAACTACTCCACCACCAAGAACAAGAAGAAGACCCAGGACAAGCTCAACCTCTCCAAGTTCTGCCCGCGCTGCCGCAAGCACGAGCTGCACAAGGAGACGAAGTAGCCTCCCGAAGAAGTTAGGCGAGTAGCTCCAACGGCTAGAGCAGCGGTCTCCAAAACCGCGGGTTGTGGGTTCGAATCCCTCCTCGCCTGCCACCTCACATGGGGAGCCGGTGCCGCCACGGCGGCCACGTCACCCCGAGAAGGCCCGAAGCGCCATGGACAACGTAGGCGGCGTCGAACAGCCCAAGCGGTACGTCGCGATCTTCTACGTCCTCGCGGCGATCGCGCTGGGGAAGTTCCTCGAGAAGATCAGCATGCTGGTCTTCTCGTATGCCCGGTTCAACGACGCCACCGTGCTGGTGGAGGGCTGGACGCTCTCGACCGTGATCGGCTTCGTGGTGGCCGCGGCGGTGGCGGTGGTGATCTGGCGGATCCCCAGGACCCAGATGGTCTCCCTGGAGATCGCGCTGGAGCTGAAGCGGGTCACCTGGCCGAGCCTGCGCGAGACGCGGGCCTCGACGGTTGCGGTGGTGGTGGCCAGCTTCATCGCGGCCATCGTGCTGGGGATCTTCGACTTCATCTGGGGCCGGCTCAGCTCCCTGGTCTACTAGGGGCCGGGGCGGTCGGCGGAGGATCGGGGCAGGGCGAAGGGCGAAGGGCGTCAGCAGGGGGCGGCGGCGCGTCGTGGGAATGGAGAGCGGAATGGCGAAGAAGTGGTACGTGGTCCACACCTATTCGGGCTTCGAGAACAAGGTCAAGAAGTCGCTGGAGGAGCGCGTCAAGCAGGGAGCGCTCCAGGACTTCTTCGGCGAGGTCTTGATCCCGATGGAGGTGGTCCAGGAGATGGTCAAGGGGGAGAAGAAGACTTCCAAGCGGAAGTTCTTCCCGGGCTACATCCTCGTCAACATGGAGATGACCGACTCCACCTGGCACCTCGTCAAGGGGACCGCCAAGGTGACCGGCTTCGTCGGCTCCGCCAAGAACCCCAAGGACGTCCCCTCCATCACCGACGCCGAGGTCTCCCGCCTGACGGCGCAGATCTCCGAGGGCTCGCTCAAGCCCAAGCCCAAGGTCCAGTTCGAGGAGGGCGACCAGGTCCGCGTCATCGACGGCCCCTTCTCCAACTTCAACGGCTCGGTCGAGGAAGTGAAGCCGGAGAAGGGCAAGGTCCGGGTGCTGGTCTCCATCTTCGGCCGCGCCACCCCGGTCGAGCTCGACTTCATGCAGGTGGAAAAGACTTGATGGCGAGGGCTTCAGCCCGAGCAGGTCTCATGGCGAGGCCTTTAGGCCGAGCAGGCTTCTAGGCAGTACTCACAGGAGCGTGGAAGAGCATAGGGCTCGATAGACCACGCAGGGCCATCCGCACTGGCCCGGAAGGAAGGCACGACGTGAAGAAGATCACAGGTCAGATCAAGCTGCAGCTCCCGGCCGGAAAGGCCAACCCGGCGCCGCCGGTCGGCCCGGCCCTCGGCCAGCACGGCGTCAACATCATGGAGTTCTGCAAGCAGTTCAACGCCGCCACCCAGCCGCAGGCCAAGGAAGGCCTGATCATCCCGGTGATCATCACCGTGTACGCCGATCGGTCCTTCACCTTCCTGCTCAAGACCCCGCCGGCGGCCGTGCTGCTCAAGAAGGCGGCCGGCCTGCACACCGAGAAGAAGAAGGGCTCAGGGGCGCACAAGCCCGGCAAGGAGAAGGTCGGCACGGTGACCAAGAAGAAGGTCGAGGAGATCGCCAAGCTGAAGATGCAGGACATGACGGCGGGCAACCTCGAGGCCGCGATGCGGACCATCGAAGGCACCGCACGCTCCATGGGCATCGACATCGTCGGCTAACGCCGCCTTCAGCGAGGAACGACCACATGGCTCACATTGCGAAGAAGTACAAGGCCGCGGCCACCAAGGTGGACCGCAACAAGCGCTACAAGCTCGACGACGCCCTCAAGCTGGTGAAGGAGACGGCCACCAAGAAGTTCGACGAGACCGTCGACGCCGCCATCAACCTCGGCGTCGATCCCAAGCACGCCGACCAGGTGGTCCGCGGCGCCGTGGTGCTGCCGCACGGCATGGGCAAGGCGGTCCGCCTGGCGGTCTTCGCCAAGGGCGACAAGGCCAAGGAGGCCACCGACGCCGGTGCCGACATCGTCGGCGCCGAGGACCTGGCCGAGAAGATCCAGGGCGGCTTCATGGACTTCGACAAGGTGCTGGCGACCCCCGACATGATGGGCGTGGTCGGCCGCCTCGGCAAGGTGCTCGGCCCCCGCGGCCTGATGCCCAACCCGAAGATCGGCACCGTCTCCGCCGACATCGCCCGGGCCGTCAAGGAGCAGAAGGCCGGCAAGGTGGAGTTCCGGGTCGAGAAGGCCGGCATCGTCCACGTGCCGTTCGGCAAGGCCTCCTTCGACCAGCAGAAGCTCAAGGACAACTTCCAGGCGATCATGGAGCTGGTCTTCAAGGCCAAGCCCCAGACCGCCAAGGGCGTCTACCTGAAGAACGTCACCGTCTCCTGCACCATGGGCCCGGGCATCAAGCTCGACACCTCGGAGCTCGCGGCGGCGCACGCCTAACAGCCTGTTCCACCCGCCGGCATGTCGCCGGGCGGGAACGATGTGCCCGGCGGCATGAAGCCGCCGGGGATTCTGGTCCAAGACAGCGGGCCCGCCCGACCCCGAGTGCGAGTGGTTCAAGGGGGAGGGTGGCCAAGCGGAGCCGAGAGGCCCCGACCCGCCGAGACGGAACCTGCGGTGTCGTACGCAGCGTCCCCTGCTTGGCCAGGGGGTTTTGGTACCGGCCTTGTGCCGTCCGAAGCCCACGAACGAAGCCGCCAGACCAACGGGTCGGCGGCATGAAAGGTGGTGAGTACATTTGAACCGGACGGAGAAGGAAGAGGTCATCAACGAGCTGCACGCGAAGATGGCCAAGGCCCGGGTCGCCATCGTGGCGGAGCCCAGGGGTCTCGACGTGGAGACGGTGACCGCGCTGCGCAAGAAGCTGCGCGACGCCAAGCTGGAGTACCGCGTCGTGAAGAACACCCTCGCCGCGCGCGCCGCCAAGGGCACGCCGGTGGAGGTGGTCGCCGATTTGTTCGTGGGGCCAACCGCGATCGTCATGTCGTACGACGACGTGGTCGCCCCCGCGAAGCTGCTCACGGAGTTCATGAAGGACCGTGAGAACTTCGCGATTCGCGGGGCGGTGGTGGAGGGAGCACGGATCGACGCCAAGGGCGTCACGGCGCTCTCGAAGCTGCCGAGCCTCAATGAGCTGCGTGCGCAGATCCTGGGGATGCTGACCCAGCCTGCCACCACGCTCGCCCGCATCATCGGCACCCCGGCCCAGCAGCTCGCCCGCGTGCTCGGCGCGCGGAAGGACCAGCTGGAGAAGCAGTCGTAAACGGTACTGGACCCGGGGAGCGCGGTGCGCCCCCCTTTGAACGCTGCGGTGTGAGCCTGGAAGGCCACCCCGCCTGAGAAAAGGAAGAATCAACATGGCCGATCTGAATGCCATCGTGGAGCAGTTGTCTGGTCTCACCATCCTGCAGGCTGCTGATCTGGTGAAGCAGCTCGAGCAGAAGTGGGGCGTTTCCGCCGCGGCCGCCGTCGCCGTGGCCGCTGGCCCGGCCGCTGCCGGTCCGGCCGCCGCCGCCGAGGAGAAGACCGAGTTCTCGGTCGTGCTCCTCGACGCCGGCGCCAACAAGATCAACGTCATCAAGGAGGTCCGTGCGGTCACGGGCCTGGGCCTGAAGGAGGCCAAGGACCTGGTCGAGGCCGCCCCGAAGGAAGTCAAGGGTGGCATTCCGAAGGCGGAGTCGGACGAGATCAAGAAGAAGCTCGAGGCCGCCGGCGCCAAGGTCGAGATCAAGTAGAGCCGTCCAGGGGATGCGGGGCGGGCCGAGAGGTCCGCTCCGCGTCACCTGCTCTTCTGGTTTTTTGACGCAGGGGTCCGGGCCCGTTAAGACCTGCCCCCCTGTCCAGTGAGCCAGCAGAGCTCGGCCTGACGGCCGGATGAAGTGGGGAGCTGGCCGCGAGGCTGGCGAGGCGCATTTCAGCAGGTTGAATCAGAGAAAGAGGTCCGTTCTCGATGGCGACGATCCAGAGCAATTTCCGAATCCGCAGGAACTTCGGGAAGATCAACAAGATCGCGGAGATTCCCAACCTCATCGCCATCCAGAAGACCAGCTATGACAAGTTCTTGCAGGTCGACGTGGCGCCCGAGAAGCGGGACGACACCGGCCTGCACGGCGTCTTCAAGTCGGTCTTCCCGATCAAGGACTTCAACGAGACCAGCTCGCTGGAGTTCGTGAGCTACCACCTCGAGAAGCCCAAGTACGACGTCGACGAGTGCCACCAGCGCGGCATGACCTACTCGGCGCCCATCAAGGTGGTGGTCCGCCTGGTGGTCTGGGACAAGGACGAAGAGACCGGCGCGCAGTCGATCCGTGACGTCAAGGAGCAGGAGGTCTACTTCGGCGAGATCCCGCTGATGACGGCCAACGGCACCTTCATCATCAACGGCACCGAGCGCGTGGTGGTGAGCCAGCTGCACCGCTCCCCCGGCGCCTTCTTCGACCACGACAAGGGCAAGAGCCACTCCTCAGGCAAGCTGCTCTACAACGCCCGCATCATCCCGTACCGCGGCTCCTGGATCGACTTCGAGTTCGATCACAAGGACATCCTCTACGTCCGCATCGATCGCCGCCGCAAGCTGCCGGCCACGGTGCTGCTGCGCGCCCTCGGCGGCGTGCCCGACAACGCCAAGAAGAACCCCATCGACTTCCGCGGCACCGCCGAGGAGATCCTCAAGTACTACTACGACGTCGAGACCATCCGCATCGAGGGCAAGGGCAAGTACGAGAAGGACCTCAACCCCGACCTGCTCAAGGGCCAGCGCGCCACGCGCGACATCAAGGACCCGAAGTCCGGCGAGGTGATCGTCAAGAAGAACCGCAAGTACACCGAGGGCGCCATCAAGAAGCTGGTGGCGGCGCGGATGAAGTCGCTGCCGGTGGAGGCCGAGGAGGTCTACACCAAGGTCTCCGCCGAGGACGTGGTCGACGAGAGCACCGGCGAGGTGCTGCTCGAGGTCAACGAGGAGGTCACCGAGGCCAAGATCGAGGAGCTGCGCAAGCGCAACCTCTCCGAGTTCAAGGTCCTCTTCATCGACAACCTCAACGTCCTGCCGTCGCTGCGCGACACCCTGATGCTCGACAAGATCGCCACGCCCGACGAGGCGATCATGGAGATCTACCGGCGCCTGCGCCCGGGTGATCCGCCGACCCCGGACACCGCCGGGTCGCTCTTCAACAACCTCTTCTTCAACCCCGAGCGCTACGACCTCTCCAAGGTGGGCCGGCTCAAGCTGAACTACAAGTTCGGCCTCGAGGAGCCGCTCGACAACACCATCCTCACCAAGCGCGACATCCTCGAGGTGGTGCGCTTCCTCATCGACCTCAAGAACGGCAAGCCGAACAAGGACGTCGACGACATCGACCACCTCGGCAACCGCCGCGTCCGCGCCGTCGGCGAGCTGCTGGAGAACCAGTACCGCATCGGCCTGGTTCGCATGGAGCGCGCCATCAAGGAGCGCATGAGCCTGCAGGAGATCGAGACGCTCATGCCGCACGACCTGATCAACGCCAAGCCGGTGACGGCGGTGATCAAGGAGTTCTTCGGCTCGTCCCAGCTCTCGCAGTTCATGGACCAGACCAACCCGCTCTCCGAGGTGACCCACAAGCGCCGCCTCTCGGCCCTCGGGCCCGGCGGCCTGACCCGCGAGCGCGCCGGCTTCGAGGTGCGCGACGTCCACTCGACGCACTACGGCCGCATCTGCCCCATCGAGACCCCGGAAGGCCCGAACATCGGCCTGATCGCCTCGCTCTCCAGCTACGCCCGGGTCAACGAGTACGGCTTCGTCGAGACCCCGTACCGCAAGGTGGAGAAGGGCCGCGTCACCGACGAGGTCACCTTCTACTCCGCGCTCGAGGAGGAGAAGCACATCATCGCCCAGGCCAACGCGCCGGTCGATCGCCGCGGCCACTTCGAGGGCGCCAACGTCTCCTGCCGCAAGGAGGGGGAGTACATCCTCGCCAAGCCGGAGGAGGTCGACCTGATGGACGTGTCGCCGAACCAGTTGGTCTCGGTGGCCGCCTCGCTGGTCCCGTTCCTCGAGAACGACGACGCCAACCGCGCCCTGATGGGCTCGAACATGCAGCGCCAGGCGGTGCCGCTGCTCCGCACCACCGCCCCCCTGGTCGGCACCGGCATCGAGTCGATCGTGGCTCGCGACTCGGGCGTGACCGTGGTGGCCCGCCGCGACGGCATCGTCCAGTCGGTCGACGCCTCGCGCATCGTCGTCAAGGCCGACGTCGCCACCTCGACCACCGACGTGGCCAACTCGGTCGACATCTACAACCTGACCAAGTACCAGCGGTCGAACCAGAACACCTGCATCAACCAGAAGCCCATCGTCAAGCCGGGCGAGCGGGTCAAGAAGGGCGACGTCATCGGCGACGGCCCCGCCACCGAGCAGGGCGAGCTGGCGCTCGGCCGCAACGTGGTGGTCGCCTTCATGCCGTGGCAGGGCTACAACTTCGAGGACTCGATCCTGCTCTCCGAGCGGCTCATCAAGGAGGACGTGTTCACCTCGGTGCACATCGAGGAGTTCGAGTGCGTCGCCCGTGACACCAAGCTCGGCAAGGAGGAGATCACCCGGGACATCCCCAACGTCGGCGAGGAGGCCCTCAAGGACCTCGACGAGTCTGGGATCATCCGCATCGGCGCCGAGGTCAAGCCCAGCGACATCCTGGTCGGCAAGATCACCCCCAAGGGGGAGACCCAGCTGTCCCCCGAGGAGAAGCTGCTCCGCGCCATCTTCGGCGAGAAGGCCGGTGACGTCCGTGACAGCTCGCTGCGCGTCCCCCCGGGAGTGACCGGCACGGTCATCAACGCCAAGGTCTTCAGCCGCAAGGGCGTGGAGAAGGACGAGCGGGCCAAGGCCATCGAGGAGATGGAAGAGGCCAAGCTCCTCAAGGACCAGAACGACGAGATCAAGATCATCCAGGACTCCGCCTACCAGAAGATCCGGCGGCTGCTGAACGGCAAAGAGGCCACCGGCCGCCTCGTCGACGACCGCGGTGAGCAGCTGCTCAAGCGCGGCGAGACCATCAGCGACGAGGTGCTCGACGCCATCCCCCAGCGCTACTGGGGCGAGATCACTGTCGACGGCGACGTCTCGGACCTGGTCCGCAAGATCATCGAGAACTTCCAGGAGCAGCAGGACCTCGTGAAGCTGCTCTTCAGCGAGAAGATCGGCCGCCTCAAGAAGGGCGACGAGCTCCCGCCGGGCGTCATCAAGATGGTGAAGGTGTACGTCGCCATCAAGCGCAAGCTGGCCGTCGGCGACAAGATGGCCGGCCGGCACGGCAACAAGGGCGTCGTCTCCCGGGTCCTCCCCGAGGAGGACCTGCCGTACCTCGAGGACGGCACTCCGGTCGACATCGTGCTCAACCCGTTGGGCGTCCCGTCCCGCATGAACGTCGGGCAGATCCTCGAGACCCACCTCGGCTGGGCGGCCCGCAACGTCGGGATGCGGCTCAACGAGATGCTGGAGAAGAACTTCGGGCCCAACGAGCTGCGCAAGAAGCTCAAGAAGGTCTTCGAGGGGAGCGAGGGCAACGGCAACGAGAAGACGCTGGCGCTCATCGACGACCTGCCCCAGTCCGAGCTGCCCAGGCTGATCCAGAAGCTCCGCCACGGCGTGCACGTCGCCACCCCGGTCTTCGACGGCTGCCGCGAGTCGGAGATGCGTGACCTGCTGGTGCAGGGCGACGCCACCATGCAGTCGGTGCTCTTCGACGGCCGCACCGGTGAGCCCTTCGACCAGGACGTCACGGTGGGCGTGATGTACATGCTCAAGCTCCACCACCTGGTCGACGAGAAGATCCACGCCCGGTCGATCGGGCCGTACTCCCTGGTCACCCAGCAGCCGCTGGGCGGCAAGGCCCAGTTCGGCGGCCAGCGCCTCGGCGAGATGGAGGTCTGGGCCATGGAGGCCTACGGCGCCGCCTACTCGCTGCAGGAGTTCCTCACCGTCAAGTCGGACGACGTGGTGGGCCGCACCCGGATGTACGAGGCCATCGTCAAGGGAGAGAACACGCTGGAGTCGGGCCTGCCCGAGTCCTTCAACGTGCTCATCAAGGAGCTCCAGAGCCTCGCGCTCGACGTGGAGCTCCTCGAGTCGCCCGAGGCGAAGGCGCAGCGCGAGCTGGAGGCGGCCACCGCCGCCACCGACCCGCTCGCCCCGCGCCCCGGCGGCGACAAGAAGACGGCCTAGTCAGCGTTCCAACGGAATTCGAGAAGCCAGGGAGTCGCCGTGAAGGACATCTTCAATTTCTTCGAGAAGCCGAAGGACCCGCTGTCGTTCTCCGCCATCCGCATCTCCCTGGCCAGCCCGGACAAGATCCGGCAGTGGTCGCACGGGGAGGTCAAGAAGCCGGAGACCATCAACTACCGGACCTTCAAGCCGGAGCGGGATGGCCTGTTCTGCGCCAAGATCTTCGGGCCGGTCAAGGACTACGAGTGCAACTGCGGCAAGTACAAGCGCATGAAGCACCGCGGCGTGGTCTGCGAGAAGTGCGGCGTCGAGGTGATCCAGTCCAAGGTGCGGCGCGAGCGGCTCGGCCACATCACGCTGGCCACCCCGGTGGCGCACATCTGGTTCCTCAAGTCGCTGCCCTCGCGCATCGGCAACCTGCTCGACATCACCCTCAAGGACCTGGAGAAGGTCCTCTACTGTGAGTCGTTCATCGTCATCGACCCCAAGGCCACGCCGCTGGTGCGGGGCGAGCTGCTGTCCGAGGACCGCTACCACAAGGCCATGGAGGAGCACGGCTCCGACTCCTTCACCGCCGGCATGGGCGGCGAGGCGGTGCTGGAGCTGCTGCGGGCCGTCGGCCCGGCCGACAGCAAGTACGGGGAGGGCATGTCCGGCCTCGGCGAGGAGCTGCGCGCCGACATGAAGGAGGCCACCTCCGACGCCAAGCGCAAGAAGATCGCCAAGCGGCTCAAGGTGGTCGAGGCCTTCACCAGCTCGGGCAACAAGGCCGACTGGATGATGCTCGAGGTCATCCCGGTCATCCCGCCCGACCTGCGCCCGCTGGTCCCTCTCGACGGCGGCCGCTTCGCGACCTCCGACCTGAACGACCTCTACCGCCGCGTCATCAACCGGAACAACCGGCTCAAGCGGCTGCAGGAGCTCAACGCCCCCGACATCATCATCCGCAACGAGAAGCGGATGCTGCAGGAGGCGGTCGACGCCCTCTTCGACAACGGGCGGCGCGGCAAGACCATCACCGGCCCCAACAAGCGCCCGCTCAAGTCGCTCTCCGACATGCTCAAGGGCAAGCAGGGCCGGTTCCGCCAGAACCTGCTCGGCAAGCGCGTCGACTACTCGGGCCGCTCGGTGATCGTGGTGGGCCCGGAGCTCAAGCTCCACCAGTGCGGCCTGCCCAAGATCATGGCCCTCGAGCTCTTCAAGCCCTTCATCTACAACAAGCTGGAGGAGAAGGGCTTCGTCACCACCATCAAGTCGGCCAAGAAGATGGTCGAGAAGGAGCGCCCCGAGGTCTGGGACATCCTCGACGAGGTGATCCGCGAGCACCCGGTGCTGCTCAACCGCGCCCCGACCCTGCACCGCCTCGGCATCCAGGCCTTCGAGCCGGTGCTGATCGAGGGCAAGGCCATCCAGCTCCACCCGCTGGTCTGCACCGCCTTCAACGCCGACTTCGACGGCGACCAGATGGCCGTGCACGTGCCGCTCTCCATCGAGGCCCAGATGGAGGCCCGCGTGCTCATGATGAGCACCAACAACATCCTCTCGCCGGCGCACGGCAAGCCCATCATCGTGCCGAGCCAGGACATCGTCCTCGGCATCTACTACATGACGCGCGAGCGGGCCTTCGCCAAGGGCGAGGGCAAGTCGTTCGCCAGCCCGGACGAGATCCGCGCCGCCTACGACCAGGGCGAGGTCGACCTGCAGGCCAAGGTCTGGGTCCGCATGGACGGCAAGCGCGTCGAGACCACGGTCGGCCGGGTCATGCTCTACGACATCGTCCCCAAGCGGCTGCCCTTCGAGGCCATCAACAAGGTGATGGACAAGAAGCAGCTGCAGGCCCTCATCGACCAGACCTACCGCCTCTGCGGTGAGAAGGAGACGGTGCTGCTGGCCGACCGGGTCCGCTCGCTCGGCTACGGCCACGCCACCAAGGCCGGCATCTCCATCGCCCTCGACAACATGGCGATCCCCAAGAAGAAGCAGGAGCTGCTGGATCGCGCCACCGGCGAGGTCGACGACATCCAGACCCAGTACGCCGAGGGCCTCATCACCTTCGGTGAACGCTACAACAAGGTCATCGACATCTGGGCGCAGGTCACCGAGGAGGTGGCCGGCGAGATGATGGGGCAGATCGGCACCGAGATCGCCACCGGGACCAACAAGGAGGGGAAGAAGGAGGAGCGCAAGCAGCCGTCCTTCAACCCCATCTTCATCATGGCCGACTCCGGCGCCCGCGGCTCGGCCCAGCAGATCCGCCAGCTGGCCGGCATGCGCGGCCTGATGGCCAAGCCGTCCGGCGAGATCATCGAGACGCCCATCACCGCGAACTTCCGCGAGGGGCTCAACGTCCTGCAGTACTTCATCTCCACGCACGGCGCCCGCAAGGGGCTCGCCGACACGGCGCTCAAGACCGCCAACTCGGGGTACCTGACCCGCCGCCTCGTCGACGTGGCCCAGGACGCCATCATCACCGAGTACGACTGCGGCGCCATGGACGGCATCACCCTCGGCTCGCTGGTCGAGGGCGGCGAGATCATCGAGCCCATGGGCGAGCGCATCCTCGGCCGCGTCGCGCTCGACGACATCCTCGACTCCATCACCGGCAACGTGGTCGTCAAGGCCAACGAGGAGATCGACGAGGCCAAGGTCAAGCTCATCGAGTCCTCCGGCATCGACAAGGTCCGCATCCGCTCGGTGCTGACCTGCCAGGCCCGCCGCGGCATCTGCGTCGAGTGCTATGGCCGCGACCTGGCGCGCGGCCGCAAGGTCAGCGTCGGCGAGGCGGTCGGCGTCATCGCCGCCCAGTCGATCGGCGAGCCCGGCACCCAGCTCACCATGCGGACCTTCCACATCGGCGGCGCCGCGTCCCGGCGCGCCGAGCAGTCGAACCTGGAGAACCGCAACGGCGGCGTCGTCAAGCTGCTCAACGTGGCGGTGGCCAAGAAGAAGGAAGGCACGCTCATCGTCATGAACCGCAACGGCGAGCTGCTGGTCACCGACGACCAGGGGCGCGAGCGCGAGCGGTACAGCCTGGTGTACGGCGCCAAGCTCCTGGTCCGCGAGGGCCAGAAGATCGAGGGCCAGACCATGCTGGCCGAGTGGGATCCCTACTCGATGCCGATCATCACCGAGGTGGCCGGCCGCGTGAAGTACGGCGACCTGGTCGACGGCGTGACCATCAACGACTCGGTAGACGAGGTCACCGGCCTGTCGCGCAAGACCGTGGTCACCTCCAAGGATCCGGACGCCCGTCCCCGCATGTCGATCAAGGGCGACGACGGCCAGACCCGCAAGCTGGCCAACTCCGAGGCCGACGCCCGCTACATGCTCCCCGAAGGCGCCAACCTGGTCGTCAACGACGGCGACGAGGTCGACGCCGGCGACGTGCTGGCGAAGATGCCGCGCGAGACCACCAAGACCAAGGACATCACCGGCGGCCTGCCCCGCGTCGCCGAGCTCTTCGAGGCCCGCAAGCCCAAGGAGCACGCCGTCATCTCCGAGATCGACGGCGTGGTCGCCTTCGGCAAGGACACCAAGGGCAAGCGCAAGGTGGTCATCACCCCCGAGGTGGACGGCAAGCTGCGCCCCGACCTGGCCAAGGAGTACCTGATCGCCAAGGGCAAGCACATCAGCGTCCACACCGGCGACCGCGTCCGCGCCGGCGAGCCGCTCATGGATGGCTCCTCCAACCCGCACGACATCCTCCGGGTGCTGGGCGAGAAGGAGCTGGCGCGCTGGCTGGTCGACGAGGTCCAGGAGGTCTACCGGCTCCAGGGCGTGAAGATCAACGACAAGCACATCGAGACCATCGTCCGCATGATGCTCCGCCGGGTCAGGGTCGTGGAGGTGGGTGACGCCAACTTCCTCGCCGACGAGCAGGTCGAGAAGTGGGTCTTCGAGCAGGAGAACGAGCGGGTCATGAACGAGAACGGCAAGCCGGCGCAGGCCGAGCCGCTGCTGCTCGGCATCACCAAGGCGTCGCTCTCGACCGAGTCCTTCATCTCGGCGTCGTCGTTCCAGGAGACCACCAAGGTGCTGACCGAGGCCGCCATCAGCGGCAAGGTCGACAACCTGAGGGGCCTCAAGGAGAACGTCATCATGGGCCGGCTCATCCCGGCCGGCACCGGCCTGCATCACTACAAGCACCTCGACATCGAGGTGGAGACGCCGGTGGACGCCGTCGAGGAGGCCGAGGAGGCCCTGGCGTCGGTGATGGGCGACGAGTAGGGATCGCTGATTCCGGGCCTTTCGAGCCCCTCAGGTCGTTCGAGAGGTCCAGTCCCTGTTGGGGCTGGACCTCTTGCCCTTTTGGGGATGAAGGCTGGACAAAACCTTACTCAAGGCATTGATCTCACTAGGTCTTGTCGCCCGGCCTGGGCGGCATGCCGATACCGCGCGACTTGACCCGCGTCAAATGTCTGGACCAGACGAGTTCAGATATGGCAGATCCAGCATCGAGAACGGGTCGCAGCGGGTGTAGGCGACTCGGTAGGTCCAGATAGCTAGCTTCTCCGGAATTCAGCCTCGAGTTGTCGACGCGGGACTGAAGCCGGACGCCACCATGGAAGAAAGGTGCACTCGATGAAGACCGGGACCACGCAGCGCGGAGGCAGGGAGTTCGACGAGCTGGCGCCGTACCTCAGGGCGGTCCGGGACTTCCCGCCGCTCTCCCGAGAGGAGGAGCACACCGCGGCGGTCCGGGCGCGCAAGGGTGACGTCCGGTCCAAGCAGAAGCTGGTCCGGCACAACCTGGCCTTCGTGGTGGCGATCGCCCGCAAGCAGCGGCGCGGCACCGTGCGGCTCGACGACCTGATCCAGGAGGGGAACGTCGGCCTGATGCGCGCCGTGGAGAAGTTTGACCCGGGCGCCGGCACGCGCTTCTCCACCTACGCGGTCTGGTGGATCCGCGCCTACGTCGGCAAGTACCTCAAGGAGGCCCGCAGCACCGTCCGCCCGCAGAGCGGCACCGTGGCCCAGCCCGACATGTCGCTCGACAGCGCGGTGGACGAGGAGGGTGAGACCACGCACCTGGAGCGGATCGAGGACGACGGCCCGGGGCCGGAGGACCTCTACCTGCAGACCGAGGGCGATCGCGACGTCCGCGAGGCCCTCGGCAAGGTCCGCAAGCGCATCGGCGAGCTCGGCTGGGACATCGTCCACAACCGGCTCGAGCAGGACCAGCCGCGCACGCTCGAGGAGATCGGCAAGCGCTGGGGCGTCTCCCGCGAGCGGGTCCGGCAGGTCGAGCTCAAGACCAAGCAATTCCTGGAGCGGTACCTGACGCCTGAAGAGCGGGACGCCGCCTAGCCGCGGCCCAGCAGCACGCGCCCGCCCCGGCCTCGGAGGCGGGCGCTCTCACGTCCGGGGCTCGCCAGTGGGGGCTCGCCGGAGATGTCTCCCGGCATCCCACGTGCAATCGGTCCCTTCGTCGCCGCCTCCCGGAGCCCCTGCTCCTCGGGTTGGGCGCGCGACGAGGGAGCGCGATCATGGAGACAGGCCGGATCCAGAAGGCGTCCAACGCCCTGGGACACGCGGTGAGGCGGCGGATCTCGGCCGCCGAGTGGATGGGTGCCGAGCGGGCAGAGGCGCTCGTGGCCAGCGCCGAGGCCGAGGCCGGCGCGGTCCGCGCTGCGGCCGCCGAGGTCCGCGCCGCAGCCGTCGCCGAGGGGCGGGCCGAGGGCCTCCGGGAGGCCGCCTGCGCCCTGGAGCGCCGCCTCACCGAGCTGGCCCTGGCCCAGGCGAGGTGGGGCGCCCTCGCCGAGGCCGAGGCGCTCGAGCTGGCGGTGGAGATGGCGCGGCGCATCCTGGGGCGCGAGCTGCGTCTCGATCCGGGCGCCGCCGCGGCCGGGGCGCTGGCGGCGCTGAGGGCGGCCGGCACCGGTGGACGGCTGCGCATGCGGCTCCACCCGGAAAGTGCTGCGGAGCTGCGCCTTCGCCTGCCGTCGCTCTCCCCGCAGGCCGGGGAGGGCGGGCTGGAGCTGGTCTCCGACCCGGCGCTGCTCCCGGGCGACGTGGTGGTGGAGACCGCGGGAGGGCAGGTCGATGGCCGGATCGACAGCCGGCTGGAGGGGTTCCGCGCCGCCCTCGGCCAGGCGGCGGCATGACCCGGCTGGCCCGGCAGCTGGCGGCCCTCGACGCCGCGCCGCCACTCCGCCTGGCCGGGCGGCTCACGCAGCTCTCCGGGCTGGCGCTCGAGGCCGCGCTGGCCGGGGTCCGGCTCGGCGAGCTGGTCGAGGTGGAGCGCCCCGGCACACCGCTGCTGGCCGAGGTGGTCGGGCTGCGAGCGGAGCAGGCCATCCTGCTGCCGCTCGGCGATCCCGCCGGGGTCGGGCTCGGCGCCGAGGTCCGCCCCCGCGGCGGTCCCCTCTCAGTGCCGGTGGGGCGGGCGCTGCTGGGCAGGGTGCTCGACGGGCTGGGGCGCCCCATCGACGGACGACCGGAGCCGGCCGGGCTGGTCCCATGGGCGGTCGACAGGGCCCCGCCGCCGCCCCTCGAACGGCGCCCGGTGGTGGAGCCGCTGGTCTTCGGTCTGCGGGCGATCGACGGCCTGCTGACGGCCGGTCGAGGGCAGCGGCTCGGCCTCTTCGCCGGGGCAGGGGTCGGAAAGTCGATGCTGCTCGGCCAGCTCGCCCGCGGCGCCCGCGCCAACCTCTCGGTCATCTGCCTGGTCGGCGAGCGGGGCCGGGAGGTGGGCGAGTTCATCGAGGAGGCGCTCGGCGAGGAGGGGCTGCGGCGCAGCGTGGTGGTGGTGGCGACCAGCGACCAGCCGGCGCTGGTCCGGGTCCGCGCCGCCCAGGTCGCCACCGCCATCGCCGAGTGGTTCGCCGGCCAGGGGGCCGAGGTGCTCTTCCTCCTCGACTCGGTCACCCGCTTCGCGCGCGCCCAGCGCGAGGTCGGCCTGGCGGCCGGTGAGCCGCCGGCGCGCCAGGGCTACCCCGCCTCGGTCTTCCAGGCCCTCCCGCGCCTGCTGGAGCGGACCGGCAACCACAGCCGCGGGGGGATCAGCGCCGTCTACACCGTGCTGGTGGCCGGCGGCGACCTCGAGGAGCCTATCGCCGACGAGGTCCGGTCGATCCTCGACGGCCACATCGTGCTCGACCGGCGGCTGGCCGAGCGGGGACACTTTCCGGCCATCGACGTGCTGGCCAGCGTCTCCCGGGTCATGCCACGGGTGGCCGGCGCGCCCCACCGCGCGGACGCGGCCCGGGTGCGGGCCCTGCTGTCGGCCCTCGATCAGAGCCGTGAGCTGGTGCGACTCGGCGCCTACCAGTCCGGGAGCGACCCGCTCATCGACCAGGCCCTCGCCCTGCGCGAGCCGCTCGAGGCCTTCCTGCGACAGCCGGCCGACGAGCACGCTCCGTTCGAAGAGACCCTGGCTCGGCTTGGGCAGCTGGCGTGATCCGCTGGCCCCTCCAGCCGCTGCTCGAGCTGCGACGCCGGGAGGAGGAGCGGGCCACCGGCCGGCTGGCGATGGCCGAGCGTGCTTGGCGGGCGGCCCAGGCCGAGGCGGTGACGGCGCGGGAGGTGGCCCTCGACACCTCGGAGCGGGCGCTCCGGACCGGGGTGACCGGCCGGGAGGTGGCGCTCACCTCGGCCGTGGCGCACGGTCTGGAGCGCTTCCGCGAGCGGCTCCGCCTCGAGGCGGCGCGGCTCATGCTGGGGGCGGAGGAGGCCGCCGGCCGGGCCCGATGCCTCGGGGCGGAGGTCGACCGCCGGCGGGAGGCGCTGCGCGTGGCGGCGGTCAAGCACGAGGCGATGTCGGTGCTCGGGGCGGCCTGGCGCAGGCACGAGGCTGCTGTCGCGGCACGGAAGGAGGAAGCGGCGCTCGATGATCGCCCTTGGCCGGCGGGGAAGGAGCCCGGCCGGTCGCTCAGCGCCGCTCGGTCAGCGGCAGCGAGACGCGCCCCTGGTCGCACTGGATGGTGAGCCGGGTCGGCTTCAGGTCGGCCGGGGCCGGCACCCCGTCTTTTGCGAAGTCCTCGACGCGGGGGGTGATGTTGTGGCCCGGCCGGATGGTGCGCCGGCGGTCGTAGCGCCAGGTGTCGTCGAGGATCAGCTCGACCTCGGTCCAGATGGTGCCCTCGGTGTCGTTCCGGACCGAGACCACCTGGCCGA
Organism: Anaeromyxobacter sp.; assembly: GCA_025360965.1. GTDB lineage: Bacteria > Myxococcota > Myxococcia > Myxococcales > Anaeromyxobacteraceae > JADKCZ01. Next base: position 16,710 of record JANYBC010000059.1, read on the forward strand.
CGCTGGTGGTCTGGAGGCGGACGGTGGCGCCGAGCGAGTTGGTCGGCCCGGTGCGCGGACAGGCCGTCCACATGGTGGCGATCGACAGCAGCAACCAGGTGCCCACCACCGCGGCCTTGAGCCGCAGCGGGCGATCGGACTTCTTCAGTCCGTCGACCAGGTCGGTTGCGAGGTCGGTGGCCAGGCCGACCGCGGCATCCCTGGCTCGGCCCGCGGCGGCGATGGTGGCGGTGGCGGTCTGCTTCGGCATCGTGCGCAGAGGGTAGCCCCGCAGCCCGGGGTGCGACAAGCATCGAAGTGGCGGTGGCCTGCTCCCTCCCGAGTTAGGATGGGCCGGTGTCGAACCACATCCCCCGCATCCCGGTCCACGTGGCCGATCCCGCCGCCCTCCAGCGCCTCGTCGAGGCGCTGCGGCGCGAGCCGGTGCTGGCCCTCGACACCGAGTCGAACAGCTTCCACGTCTACAAGGAGCGGGTCTGCCTGATCCAGCTCTCCACCGCCGCCACCGACTACATCGTCGATCCCATCGCCGTCGACGTCCGCCCGCTCGGCGAGGTGCTCTGCGACGGCAGGGAGACGGTGCTCCACGGCGCCGACTACGACGTCCGCTGCCTCTGGCGTGAGTACGGCTGGCGGCTGCCGCGCCTCTTCGACACCATGGTGGCGGCGCGCCGGCTCGGGCGCCCCGGGCTCGGCCTCTCGGCGCTGGTCGAGGCCAAGTTCGGCGTCCGCATGTCGAAGGCGCACCAGCGCTCGGACTGGGGTCGGCGCCCCTTGAGCCGCGAGCAGCTGGTCTATGCCTCGCTCGACACCCAGTTCCTGCTGGCCATCGCCGAGGAGTTCAAGGCCGAGCTGGCGGCCCGGGAGTTGACCGGCCAGGCCGAGGCCGAGTTCCAGCGCATCGCCGCCGCGGTCCCCAGGGAGCGGGTCTTCGACACCGAGGGGTGGCGGAAGCTGAAGGGGGCGGGGGCGCTCGACCCGGCCGGCAAGAAGGTCCTCCGCGCGCTCTGGCTGGCCCGCGAGGCCCGCGCCGAGCAGGAGGATCGCCCCCCCTTCAAGGTGATGGGGGAGCCGACCATGGTGGAGGTGGCCCGCAGCCGGCCAGCCACCCGGGCCGCGCTGGAGAAGATCTCGGGGGTCACGCCGCAGGTGCTGCGCCGGCTCGGGGAGGCGATCGATGCGGCGCTGCGCGAGGCCGGGCAGGCCGGGCAGGCCGGGCCGGTCGCGGACGCGCCCTAGCAGGCTAGTGAAAGCGCTCTAGAACGAGACGCCGAGGCCGGCCGGTCCCACCGGCGCCGCCGGATCGAGCAGCGGCGGCAGCCCCTCCAGCCGCCGGTAGACCTCGCGCGCCGCGAGGACCGCCTTCAGGTAGGTGCGGGTCTCCTTGTACGGCACGTTCTCGACCCACTCGTCGAGCTGGGTCGGCGGGCCGGCGCGGCTCCAGCCGGACAGGGCGGTGGGGCCGGCATTGTAGGCGGCCACCGCGGCGGCGTCGTTTCCGAAGCGGTCCCTGAGCAGGCCGAGGTAGAGCGCGGCCAGGTGCAGGTTGGTGGTGGGATCGCCGAGCCTGGCGGCCGCCTCGGCGTCGAGCCCGGCCACGGTGGCGAGCCGCTCGGCCGTGCGGGGCAGCAGCTGGCCGAGCCCGATCGCGCCGGCCAGGCTGCGCGCCTCGGGGCGGAAGTTCGACTCGCGGCGGATTACGGCGAGCAGCAGGGCCTCGTCGAGCCCCGCACCCCGGGCGGCGGCGGTGACCTGCTCCTCGAAGGCGGCCGGGTAGAGCCAGCGCTGGCTGGGCGGCGCCTGCCCGAGCTGGTCGCGCGCCACCCGGTAGGCCAGCGCCGGCTCACCGGAGAAGCTCGCGAGCCGGCAGATCTCCACCACGGTGGCCCGGTCGGCGCCACGGTGCGCCAGGGCCTCGAGCTCCTGCAGCGCCGCCTCCCGCCAGCCGGCAGCGAGGAGCGCGACAGACTCGGAGAGCCTCGCCAGGCTCGCCTGGCCGGGCCGCCCCGCGACCGGCAGTGCGACCACGGGCGCGGACGGGATGGCGGCGTGGAGCTGCTCGAGCCGCCGGCGGGCCAGCCAGCCGTACCAGCCGTCGCCCCCCGCCAGCGCGGCCCGCCGCAGCCGCTCGCGGCTGCCGCCCAGCCGGCCGTTCCAGTAGAGGGCGGCATCGGCCAGCGGGCCGCTCTCCAGCCGGGCCAGCCGGAGCAGGGCGCCGCGCCGATCGCCGGCCCGGAAGGTCGCCCAGGCGGCGAACCAGCGGGCATCCTCGGCGCGTGGCGAGCCGGGGTGGTCACGGCTGAACCTGTCGAGCCGGGCGATGGCCCGGCTGAACTGGCCGGCGTCGTACCAGAGCCAGGCGGCGAGGTAGGCGGACTCGTCACCCAGCTCCCGGCTGCGGCGCTCGCCCAGCCCCGGGACCAGCGCCTGGCTCCCGGCCACGCTGGCGTAGCGCGCCGTCGCCTCCTCGGTCCGGCCGGCGCGGGCTGCGGCCCTGGCCTGGAGCCAGCGGGCGCCACGTCGCAGGCCGGGGTCGACGTCCTCGGCGAGCGGCCGGACCAGCTCGGTCGCCTCCTCGAAGCGCCCCATCGCCGCGAGCGCCAGCCCTTGCAGCAGCGCCGCTTGCCCGGCCGGGGCGGGCGGCGTGGCTCCGGCCGCCAGCTCGGCCTCGGCCAGCGCCGCGGCCGCTCGACCCTGCTGGAGCGCCGCCCCGGCCAGCACCAGCCGCTCGGCCCCGCTCGGTGGCTGGTCGGCACCGTGCTGGTCGGGGGGCGCGACCCGGGACCCCGCGGCGGCCTGTCGAGCGCGCTCGACCACCAGCCGCAGCGCCGGGTCGAGGTCGGTCGCGGCGGAGCCGAGGGCAGCCTCGAGCGGCTCGCCGGCCTCGGCCGTCCGGCCATCGAGGAGCAGCGCCACGCCGAGTAGGGTGGCGGCCTGGGTCCCGGGGCGGCCCCGGCGCAGGGCGGCACGGGCGGCGCGGGCCAGGGGGATGGCGGCGGCCGGTTCGCCACGCCTGAGCGCCTCGGCGGCGCCACCGAGACCACCCAGCGCGTCGCAGAAGGGCTCGGCCGCGCGGGCCGGCGCGGCGACCAGCAGGAGCAGCAGCATGGCTCCGGCGAGGTGGACGGTATCGGCAGCTTCGCCACGCGGTGCCGGCGCGCCTGGTCGGGCCCCGTGGCGGAGGGTCACCTGAGCTCCGCGCCATTCCGGGTGTTGCTCCCCGCCTCGACCGGTGGCTCGACGAGCACCTCGGTCAGGTAGACCACCGGACCTCCACCCGGCAGGATTCCACGGGCGATGCCGACCCCCGCCACGGTGGGGCCGGGGGCGAGCAGGTTGTCGAGGTGGGCCGGGCTCTCCTCGGTCTCCTCGTGGGCCGAGAGGGCGTCCTGGCCCCTGGCGAGGTTCTCCAGCGCCTTCCTGAACGGGATCTGGGCCCGCCGCAGCCGCTCGCCGATCTCTCCCGAGCCCGGGAGGATGTGGACCAGCAGCCCCTGGCGCAGCATCTCGGCGCTCTGCGCGCGAGCCATCTTCCGCAGGACCGGGTCGGACGCGAGCTCGCGGAGACCGTGGCGACGGCGGGTGGCGTTCATGGCGGCGAGGACGCGGTCCTCTGCGGCGGCCGGGTCGAGCGGATCCGGACCGCCAGCGAGCGCCGGGGACGAAGGCGGCTCGGCGCCGGCGCTGACCGCGAGCAGGGCCAGCACCTCCGGGCCGCTCAGCCCGCGCCCGACCACCTCCACGAGCCATCGCCCCGGCTGATCGAAGCGCAGCTCGGCGGTGAAGCGGCGTGCGCCCGCCACCGGCCGCTCGCGCACGGTGCCGTCCGGCGCGGTGATGAAGAGCCGTGGATCGGCCATCCCGGTGACCAGCTCCCCTTCGAGGGTGGCCGAGGCCCCGACCGCCACGGCGCGCGGGAAGGGTCCAAGCGGCGCCCGCCGCGGCGAGGCGAGGATGACCAGCCAGGCCTTCCCATCGCGCTCCACCACGCCGGCGCCGAGGTGGGTCGCGCTGGAGGTAGCGGAGACCAGCGGGGGGAGCGCCTCGGCGACCCGCCCGGCCGGACCGGAGACCTGGTACCAGAGCGGCGACGGGTCGGAGGCGGCGGCGTTCCAGAGCGCGGTGCGGACACGGGCGCGGGAGAGGTGCACCCCGGTGGCGGCGAGCGACGCCAGCTCGCGGGCCGCCAGGGTCAGCGACGCCGAGTGGGCCGGCGGTGGATTCCCCGGACGCCGCAGCAGCGCTCCGGCCAGGTGGACCGCCTCGAGCTCGAGGGGACTGAAGGCGAGTTCAGGCTCGACGCCGTAGCGGAGCACGGCCAGCGCCGGTGAGGGCGAGGTGGAGAGCGCGGCGCGGACTGGCGCGGAGGCGGCGGGGCCGGGATTCCCGGCAGGCCTGACGCTGCGGGTGGCGCAGCCGCCGGTGAGGGCCAGCAGCAGGAGCGGCAAGAGCGGGGCGGCCCGCCTCAGGGGTCCCTCTGGAAGGTGCCCACCCGCACGTCGAGGCCGGGGGCCGCGGTCCGGCCGAGCCGGGCGTTGATGCGTGCGCAGAGTTGGTCGGACAGGGCGGTCACCTGGGCAGCCCACTCCGGCCCGGTCACCAGGATGAGCAGCCGGCCGTCGCGCATGACACCCCGGAAGGAGGCCACCCGGATCAGCTGGCTGCCGCAGGCCTCGGCGAACGCTGCAGCGATGGCTGCATCCCCCGTCTCGCGGTGGCGCCCGAGCACCTCGGCCAGCGCCGAAGCGACCGATTTCCTCCGTCCTCGCATCATCTTGCGAAGCTAGAGGCCGCGGGCCGGGGCGTCAAGGCGCCGCGCCACGGTGCCCTCCAGCGAGCAGGTGCGGCTTAGGGCCGCGGTCCGCGGAGAGGCCTCGCCCCTGTGCTACCTTCGGGTGCGGTCCACTCCGAGATGACGTCAAGCACACCCAGGCGCGCCGCGTTCCAACGCGTACTCTCCGTCATCGCCGGCGCCTCCGCCGACGTCGGCGGCGACGCCCTGGCCGAGGGTGGACGGCTCAAGCTCTCCTGGCTGGTGCAGCTCCACTGGTGGGCGATCCTCGGGCAGGTGATGATCGTCGGCCTGGCCGAGCTCTGGACCGAGTTTGACCTGCCCATCCCGCACATCATGGCGCTGCTCACCGCGGAGGTGATCGGCAACCTGGTGCTCCGCTCCTGGGCGCGGACCGCCCACGTCACCGAGCCGATGATGGCCACGGTGATGGTCCTCGACGCGGCGGTCCTGACCGTGCTGCTTGACCTGACGGGCGGCGCAGCCAACCCGTACTCCACGCTCTACCTCGTCAACGTCGCCCTGGCGGCCGTGCTGCTGCCGGGGCGCTGGTCCTGGGTGCTGATGGCGGTGTCGCTGCTCGGCTTCGCCTCGCTCTTCATCCACGAGTGGTTCACCGGCGCCGCGCACCACATCCGCTTCGGGATGTCGCTGGAGCAGGTCCTGGTGGCCCACGTGCGGGCCTCCTGGGTGGCGCTGGCGCTGGCCGCCATCTTCATCGTCTATTTCGTCCGGCGGGTGGCGCTGGCGCTGGCCGACCGGGAACGCGAGCTGCAGCTGGCCCGAGGCCAGGCCCAGCGGCGCGAGAAGCTGGCCTCGCTGGCGACCCTGGCGGCCGGGGCGGCCCATGAGCTCTCGACGCCGCTCTCGACCATCATTCTGGTGGCCAAGGAGCTGCAGCGCAACCTCGGCACCACGGTCAGCGACGAGGTGGCCCGCGATCTGATGCTGATCCGGGAGCAGGTCTCGCGTTGCCGGGAGATCCTCGACCGCATGGCCGGTCACGCCGGGGAGCAGGTGGGTGAGCCGCTGCGGGCCCAGCCGGTGGAGCGGTGGGTGAGCGCGGCGCTCGACGGCCTGGCGGGCGCCGCGCGGGTGGTCCAGGAGGTGGCCCCGGGAGTCGATGGGGTGGCCCTGGTCGGCCCGCCGCGGGCGCTGGCCGACGCCCTGCGCGGCCTGCTCAAGAACGCGCTGCAGGCCTCCGGCCCGGTCGCCGCCGTGACCCTCCGGCTCGAGTCGACGGTGGCTGGCCGGGTCCGGGCCACCGTCATCGACCGGGGCGGCGGGATGTCGCCCGAGGTCCTGGCCCGCGTCGGCGAGCCCTTCTTCACCACCAAGGTTCCCGGAGAGGGGATGGGGCTCGGCCTCTTCCTCACCCGGGCGCTCGCCGAGCAGCTGGGCGGCGAGCTCCACATCACCTCGAGCCCGGAGCGCGGGACCGAGGCACGTCTCGAGCTGCCGGCCGCCACGGCCGGCGAGAGGAGCACCGCATGACCCAGAACGCAGAGGTTGGACGCGACAGCCTTCCCAGCATCCTGCTGGTGGACGACGACGAGGTGCTGCGCGAGCGGCTGGCCCAGGCCCTGCGCTCCCGCGGCTACGAGGTGAAGACCGCCGGCAACGCCACCGACGCGCTGCGCGAGGTGGCGACCGAGTCCCCCGAGCTGGCCGTGCTCGACCTCAAGATGCCGGGGATGTCGGGGCTCGAGCTGCTGCGCGAGCTGCGCCACCAGGACCCGGCCACCCGGGTGCTGATGCTGACCGGCTACGGCAGCATCGCCACAGCAGTCCAGGCGGTGCGCGAGGGGGCGGTCGGCTACCTGCCCAAGCCGGCCGACGCCGACGAGATCCTGGCCGCGCTCATGGGCAAGGACACCACCGCGCCCAAGTCCGGGGCCGAGACGCCGTCGCTGGCCCGCGCCGAGTGGGAGCACATCCAGCGGGTTCTCACCGACTGCGGCAACAACATCTCCGAGGCGGCGCGCCGGCTCGGCATCCACCGCCGTTCCCTGCAGCGCAAGCTGCACAAGTACCCGCCCTCCCGATAGCGCGGGGCCGGGTCGGAGGGGCGGGGGGGCAGGCTGGCGCCGCGAGGTGCCGGCACCCACCTCGCCCCACGCCGGCCGCCATCGGCGTTCCTCTGCGTCGATGTGAGCAGAAGACCTCCATCCGGACGGTGCGTTGATGGGGTCGCCACGGCGCAGGGTCCCTGCGGACCGGCTCGGCGCCGGGCCAGGGCCATGATCTTGCTGGGGAGGGGACCGGCACGGGGCTTTCATCGTGGGGTGGTGCCTGAACGCCGGAGGGCCCGCCATGATCCTCAAATTCGCCGTCGCCATCTTCCTCGCCGTGGGCATCGCCCAGGCCGCCGAGCCGCTCACCCCGTGCCCGGGCGAGACCCGGCTCTCCTTCGAGTGCCGCTCGGCCTTCATCCCTCCGGCCCGCCAGTGCATGGCCCGCTGCCAGGTCGTCCACGCGGAGGCGGGGCGGGAGACCGAGCGGTTCGCCTGCGTCCAGTCCTGCACCACCAGGGGGCTCGACGTCATTGCAGAGTGCCGCAGCGCCGCCGCCGGGCAGGAGACCCTGAAGAAGCGGACCACGCTGGCGAAGCGCTGATCGCGGCCCCGGCTCCGGGTGATGTGGCGGCGCCCGGTGCGGCCCCGAACCCTTCCTGAGGTTATGGGGTCTCACGGTTCAGGGCGCCATTGCCGAATGTACGGCGGGCGCCGGGAGCGACACCATGAGCGCGGCACAGGGTGGCACCACCGTCGAGGTCACCGGGGAGAACTTCAAGCAGCTGGTGGAGCGCGACGGCATCGTCCTGCTCGACTGGTGGGCCGCCTGGTGCGGCCCGTGCCGGGCCTTCGCGCCGACCTTCGAGAAGGCGGCCAAGGCCCACCCGGATATCGTCTTCGGCAAGATCGACACCGAGGCCCAGCAGGAACTGGCCGGATCCTTCCAGATCCGCTCGATCCCGACGCTCATGATCCTGCGCGACCAGGTGATGCTCTTCTCGCAGCCGGGGGCGCTGCCCGAGGCGGCGCTGGAGGACATCATCAAGCAGATCCGCGCCCTCGACATGGAGAAGGTCCGGGCCGAGATCGCGGCCCAGCAGGAGAAGCAGTCGGCGGGGGCATAGACCGGGCCTCGCGCCCGGAAGGGTCGCCGTGACACGGTCGGGGCGGGGCCTCTCTCTCGAAGCCGCCGCCCCGTTCCGCGTGGGGGTCAGACCGGCTTGATAACTGAACGGGCGCGCAGTATCGTCGTCTGTCCGGAGCCGGTCTCATGTCCATCGTCGAACCCACCCCAGCCCTGCTCGCGCGCCTCCGCGACGAGATCAAGCGGATCGAGCGCCGGCCGGCCCGGCGCGAGGGGCAGCAGGCCTCTGGGATCGAGGCGGTCGACGCGCTGCTGCCGGGCGGCTTCCCCTGCGGCGCCCTCTCCGAGCTGCGGGGCGGGCCTTCGAGCGGCAAGACGGCGGTGGCGCTCGCCACCATGGCCCGGCTCCCGCGCGGTGCGCTGGCCGCCTTCATCGACGGGCGTGGCGAGCTCTACCCGCCGGCCGCGGCGGCGCTCGGCGTCGAGCTGGGGCGGCTGCTGATGGTCCGGCCGCCCGGCGGCGAGGAGGGGTTCCGGCTGGCGCTCTGGGCGGCCGAGGCGCTGCTCGGATCGGGGGCCTTCGCGCTGGTGGCCCTCGACGTCCCGGCCGGGCGGGCCTTCCGCGGCGCCGAGACGGCGCTGCGCCGGCTGGTGACGGCGGCGGAGCAGGGCGGCTCGGTCGGACTCTGGCTCTCGGCCCCCAACGCGGCGCTGCGTCCGCCGGCCGTGGTGCGGCTCGAACTGCGGACCGAGCATGGGCGGATCCTGGCGCGGCGGGCCGACGGCCAGGCCAGGGCGGCGCGGACGGGGGCGGGACATGCGGCGTGAGGGGGCGCGAGCGCCCTGCCCGATCGCGGGGCGGCACGTACCTTGGGTTGGTTCTGACGTCAGAACCGCACCTGGAGTACGTCCAGGGATTGACGACGAAGGTCCGCCAACGGTCACCGGCGGTGTGAGCGCTCCCGGGAGTCCAAACGATTGGACTTGAGGCAACCCCGACTCCGGCTCGGACCGCCTCCCCCGACCGAGGGCCCGGCCTCCCCCATTGGCGAGTTCTGACGTCAGAACTCGCGAAAGAGGGACCACATTCGGGGCGCCGCAGCAGCGCCGCAGTAGCTTCCGAGCAGCGCCCGCGAGTCTGCCAGCGCACCTCCCCAGCGCGACTGTCAGACCGGCTTGATAACTGAACAGACGAGCAGTAGCCTCGTCTGTCCGGAGCCGGTCCATGCCACGCGCAGCCTCCACCCTCGCACTCGATCTCCCGCCAGCCGGCCCGCGCCTGCTGGCGCTCTGGCTGCCCGGGCTGCCGCTGCAGCGGTTGGCGCGAGCCCGGGAGACGAGCGGCGACCGGCCGGTGGCGGTGGTGGAGGAGGGGCGGGTCCGCTGCTGCGACGAGGCGGCGCGCGCCGCCGGGGTCCGCGCCGGCCAGACGCTGGCCGAGGCGCTGGCCGCCTGCGGACCGCTGCTGGCCATCCCCCACGCCCCGGCCGCCGATCTGGCCGCGCTGCGCGCCCTGGCCGAGGCGCTGCTGGCGGTCGCCCCGGCGGTCGAGGTGGCCGCCCCCGACGCGCTGCTGCTCGACGCCAGCGCCGCCCACCTGCTCCACGGCGCGGAAGCCGATCCGGAGCGGCGGCTGGCCAGCCGGGTCTTGGCGCTGGCCAACGAACTCGGCTTCACGGTCCGGGCGGCGGCCGTCTGCGGGCGCGGTCCGGCGCTGGCGCTGGCCCGCCACGGCGCCGGGCCCGGGGCGCTGCTGCAGGTGGCGCCGGGAGAGGAGGCGCGGGCGCTGGCCCCGCTGCCGCTCGAGGCGCTCGGACTCGGGCCGGCGGTGGTCGAGAAGCTGCACGCGGTCGGGGTGGCCGACGTGGGTGGCCTGGCGCGGCTGCCGGTCGAGGGGCTGGCGCTCCGCTTCGGCACGGCCGGCGCGGCGGCCGCCCGGCTGGCGCGCGGCGAGGACACCACGCCGCTGGTGCCGTATCTGCCGGCCACGCTCCCCGAGGAGGCGATCGAGCTGGAGGGGCCGGCTGACGGCGCCGAGCCGGTCCTCTTCGTCCTCAAGAGGCTGGCCGACCGGGTAGCGGCGCGCCTCTCCGGGCGCGGGCTCGGGGCGAGCCGGCTCACGGTCACGCTCAAGCTCGACCCGCGCGGCGAGGAGCGGCTCTCCATCCCGCTGGCGCAGTCCTCGGCCTCGGGGGCCCGCTGGCTGCTCGCCTCGCGCGACCGGATCATGGCGCTGCGGCTCCCCGGGGCGGTGGTCGCGGTCCGGCTCTCGGTGGTCGAGGTGGTGCTGCTGCAGGCGGCGCAGCTGGCGCTCGGCGACCGGCCCGAGGCCCAGGCTGCGCTGGAGACGGTGCTGGCCCGTCTCTCCGGCCGGCTCGGCGACGGCGCGGTGGTGGCGGCCGAACCGGTGGCCCGCTACCGGCCCGAGGCGGCCTGGAAGCCGGTGGCGTTCGCGGCGGCGGCGCGCCAGCCCGGGGCGCTGGCGGCGCGGCGCGGCGAGAAGGGCGAGGAGTCGGGCGGGGCGCGGACGCGAAGGGTGGGGGACGAGGCGCGGCTCGACGAGGGCGCGGCGCAGCGGCCGACGCGG
>JANYBC010000094.1 GCA_025360965.1 Anaeromyxobacter sp.
CAGAACGTCTACGCGCGCGGCATCCTGGTCCAGATCCAGGGGCAGCAGTACGTCAGCGTCTGGCCCTTCGAGTCGGCCGCCAAGGACGTGGTCTGGCCGCTGCGTCCCTGGGGCACCAAGTAGCCGCTCCTCCATGTCGGAGCAACTGATCCAACAGTTCATCAACGGGCTGCTCATCGGCTGCGTGTACGCGCTCATCGCCATCGGGCTCACGCTCATCTGGGGCGTGATGAACATCGTCAACTTCGCCCACGGCGACTTCCTGATGCTGAGCATGTACATCAGCTTCTGGAGCTACACGCTCTGGGGCATCGACCCGGTGCTGGCCATCCCCATCTGCGCGGTGCTGCTCTTCGCGCTCGGGCTGCTGGTCTACAAGTTCGCCGTCAGCAAGGTGATGAACGGGCCCATGCTGGCCCAGGTGGTGGTCACCTTCGGCGTCAGCATCTTCATCGCCAACGCCGCGGTGCTGGTCTGGACGCCGGACTTCCGGCTCATCGACAAGCCGCTGCTGGCCGGCACCTGGAACTTCGGGAGCGTCCAGGTGTCCATCCCCAAGCTGGTGGCCTCGGCCGGGAGCGTGCTGGTGACCGGCGCCCTGCTGCTCTTCCTCAACCGGACCCGCACCGGCAAGGCCATCCTGGCCACCGAGATGAACCGCGACTCGGCCCTGCTCATGGGGGTCAACACCGACCGCGTCAACGCGCTCTCCTTCGGCATCGGCGCGGGGCTGGTCGGCGTGGCCGGGGCCTTCCTGTCGATGTACTACTACATCTACCCGCAGGTCGGCGGCATGTTCGGGACCATCTCCTTCTGCATCGTGGCGCTGGGCGGGTTCGGGAGCATCTCCGGCGCCTTCATCGCCGGCTTGCTGGTGGGGCTGGTGCAGACGCTGGGCGGGTACTTCTTCGACCCGGCCTACAAGTACGCCATCGTCTTCGGGCTCTACCTGGTCATCGTCTGGATCCGGCCGCAGGGCCTGCGGGGCTGGTGAGCGACATGGCCAAGCGCGCACGCTTCGTGGTGGCGGCGGCGGTGGTGACCCTGCTGCTGGTCCTGCCGCTCCTGCTGCCGGGCCCGGTCCCGCTGCACATCATGATCATGACCTTCAACTTCGCCCTGCTGGGGGTGGGGTGGAACATCATGGGCGGCTACGCCGGCATGTTCTCCTTTGGCCAGGCCGCCTTCTTCGGCATCGGCGCCTACGCCTCCTCGTGGCTGCTCACCGCGCACGGGGTCAATCCCTGGCTCGGCCTGCTGGTGGGCGGCGTGCTGGCGGCGGTCACCGCGGCCGCCATCGGCTGGCCCTGCTCCAAGCTGCGCGGCCACTACTTCGCCATCGCCTCGATCGCCTTCGCCGAGATCGTCCGCATCCACTTCAACAACTGGAAGCTGGTGGGGGCCGCCGAGGGGCTCACCATCCCCATGGCGGAGCCGGGGCTGCTCAACTTCCAGTTCCACGGCAGCAAGGCGCCCTACTACTACATCGCCCTGGCCTTCCTCGCGGTGGGCTTGATGGTGTCGCGCTGGGTGGCCACCTCCCGTGCCGGGTTCTACTTCCGCGCCATCAAGGAGAGCCACGAGCTGGCCATGGTGCTGGGGATCAGCTTCGTCCGCTACCGGATGCTGGCCACCATGCTGGCCGCCTTCCTGTCGGCGGCGGCCGGCACCTTCTACGCCCAGTACATCCTCTACCTCGACCCGGAGAGCGTCATCATCCTGCCCATCTCGGTGCAGGTGGTGCTGGTCTCCATGCTGGGCGGCGCCGGAACCATCTTCGGGCCGGTGGTGGGGGCGGCCATCCTCGTGCCCATCTCGGAGATCACCCGGGTGGAGCTGGGTCACAGGGGGACCGGCGTGGACATGATGGTCTACGGCGCGCTCATCTGGCTCATCTCGGTCTACCAGCCCAGGGGCGTGTGGGGCTTCCTGTCCTCGCTGGGCCGGCGGAAGGCCCCCGCTCCGACCGCGGCGCCAGCGCCGGAGGCCAGGCCATGAGCGTCCCCTTCCTCGACGTCCGTGGCGTCACCAAGCGCTTCGCCGGCCTGGTCGCCAACGACGACGTCTCCTTCTCGGTGAGCGAGGGGGAGATCGTCAGCATCATCGGGCCCAACGGCGCCGGCAAGAGCACCCTCTTCGCCTGCATCACCGGCTTCCACGCCCCGAGCGCCGGGACCGTGACCTGGCAGGGCCGCGACATCACCGGGTTCAAGGCCGACCGGGTCTGCCGCCTCGGCATCGCCCGCACCTTCCAGATCGTCCAGGTGATCGGGGACATGACCGTACTGGAGAACGTCATGACCGGCGCCTTCCTGCACGCCCCGGCCCGGACCGAGGCGCGCCGCCGCGCCGAGGAGTTGCTTGTCACCACCGGGCTCATCGACAAGCGGGAGTTCCTCGGGACGGCCCTGACAATCGCCGACAAGAAGAGGCTCGAGGTGGCCATGGCGCTGGCCACCCGGCCCCGGCTGCTCATGCTGGACGAGTCGATGGCCGGATTGACCCCGGTCGAGCTCAAGCAGATCATCTCGCTGCTGCGCGAGGTGCGGAAGCGTGGGGTCACGCTGGTCATCGTCGAGCACGTGATGGAGGCGGTGATGCAGCTCTCAGACCGGGTCATCGTGCTCAACTCGGGGAAGAAGCTCACCGAAGGGACGCCGCGCGAGGTGGTGGCCGATCCACGGGTGGTCCAGGCGTACCTGGGGGAGCGCTACCGTGCTTGAGTTCGACCGCGTCTCGGTGGGCTACAAGGACCTCACCGTCATCCACGACGTCAGCTTCCGCGTCGGGGAGGGGGAGGTGGTGAGCCTGGTGGGCTCCAACGGCGCCGGCAAGAGCACCATCCTGCGGGCCATCGCCGGGCTGCTCACGCCGAGCCGCGGCGAGATCCGGCTGCGAGGCCAGGCCATCCACCGCACCCCGGCCTACGAGATCGTCAAGCGGCGGGTGGCGATGGTCCCGGAGGGGCGGCAGCTCTTCGGTCGGCTCTCGGTCTGGGACAACCTGCAGATGGGCGCCTACACGCTGCGCTCCAAGCGGGAGATCGCGGAGTCGCTGAAGGAGGTGCTGGCGCTCTTCCCCATCCTCGAGGACCGGCGCGACCAGCGGGCCGAGACCCTGTCTGGCGGGGAGCAGCAGCAGCTGGCCATCGCCCGCGGCCTGATGTCGAGGCCCGAGCTGCTGCTCCTCGACGAGCCATCGCTGGGGATCATGCCCAAGCTGGTGACCGAGATCTTCCGGACCATCCGGGAGATCAGCAAGAAGGGGATCACCGTGCTGCTGGTCGAGCAGAACGTCTTCGAGGCGCTGGAGGTGGCTGACCGCGCCTATGTGCTGCAGACCGGACGCATCGTGCTGGAGGGGCCGGGCGCCGAGCTGCAACGCTCCGACCTGGTCCGGCACGCCTATCTGGGATCATCCGGCCTGGCCGAGGCGGCCGGCGAGGAGGCACGACCATGAAGCCGGAGTTGGCAAGGACCCTGGCGGCGGCTGACCTGCGCGGCTGGATCGAGGTGGGCGTCGAATACGGCAAGGGCGAGCTGGCCATCAAGGTCCCGCCAGGCTGCCGGACCCTGGGGATGAGGGAGACCCGGCCGCTGCCCGACGCCGGCGCCGCCATCCGCGAGGCCCTGGCCCGGCCCATAGGCTCGCCGACGCTCGGCGAGATCGTCAAGGCCAAGGGCAAGGACCCGGGCATGGTGACCGTCTGCATCGCCACCTCGGACATCACCCGGCCGGTGCCCTACCGGGGTGAGGCCGGCATCCTCCAGCCCCTGCTGGCCGCGCTCCACCAGGCCGGGGTCCGGCGCGAGAACGTGACCCTGCTGGTCGGCACAGGGACCCACCGCCCCAGCACGCCTGAGGAGAAGGTCACCATGTTCGGCGCCGAGGTGGCGGCCGGCTACCGCATCGCCGACCACGTCTGCGACGACGACGCCATGCTGGTGGCCATGGGCCGGACCAGCAGCGGCACCGAGATCCTGGTGAACCGGCTCTTCGTGGAGGCCGACGTGCGGATCGCCACCGGCCTGGTGGAGGCCCACTTCATGGCCGGCGTCTCGGGCGGGCGGAAGGCGGTCTGCCCGGCGCTGGTGAGCCGCAAGACCATCGAGCGGTTCCACAGCGCCCGCTTCCTCGACTCGCCCAAGGCCACCAACCTGGTGCTGGAGGGGAACCCCTGCCACGAGGAGTCGCTGGAGGTGGCCCGCCGGGTTGGCGTCGACTTCGCGGTCAGCACCGTCCTCGACCGGCGCCTGGCGCTGGTGGGGATCTACGCCGGTCACCTGGAGCGCTCGCACGAGGCCGCCTACCAGCAGGTGAAGGGGTTTGTCACCGCACCGGTGGAAGCGGAGCACGACATCGTGCTCACCCACGGCGGCTACGTCGGCATCAACCACTACCAGAACGCCAAGGCGGCCTGCAACGCGCTGCCGGCCGTACGCCAGAAGGGGTTCGTCATCCTTGCCGCCTGCGAGCGGGACAGCGACATGATCGGGCCGGTGACCTACCGGACGCTGCTCCACCTGCTCAAGCTCCAGGGGTGGGAGCGCTACCTGGAGATGCTGCTGGCCCCCGCATGGAAGTTCACCCGGGATCAGTGGGAGCCGCAGATGTGGGGCAAGGTCCTGGCCAAGGTCGGCGAGGAGGGGCTGATCTACTGCTCGGCCAGGCTGCCGCCGCGGGAGGCCGAAATCGTCCCCGGCCGGATGGGGTGGGAGTTCGTGGACGCCCCGCCGGTCGTACCCGGCGTCGATGAGGCGCCGCTGGCGCGGACCATGGTCCAGAATGCCGTCGTCGCCTCTGTCCACGACGCGCGCTGGGGCGGGAAGGCGCCCAGCTTCGCCTTCGTGAAGGAGGGGCCGTACGTCATCCCGCTCCCGGTCGAGGTGTGACATGGCGGCGAGCCGGCGACGGAAGAACCTGAAGCGTGACGCCACGGCCATCTTCCTGGCCGGGGTCGAGGCGGTCGAGCCGCGTCGGGCGGTGCGAGCCCACCTGCGCCTGGGGCGCGGGGCGGTCCTGGCAAGTGGCCACAGGCTGCCGCTGGCCCGCTCCGGCCGAGTCTGGGTGGTCGGCGCCGGGAAGGCGGCCGCCCCCATGGCCCGCGCCGTGGAGCAGGTCTTCGGCGCGCGGGTGGCCGGGGGGCTGGTGGTCACCAAGTACGGCCATGGCGAGCCGCTCCGACGCGTGGAGCTGCGCGAGGCGGGCCACCCGGTCCCGGACGCGGCCGGCGTGGCGGCCTCCCGGGATCTGGCGGCGCTGCTCAGCCGGGTGCAGGCCGGGGACCTGGTGGTCTGCGTCATCTCCGGCGGCGGCTCGGCCCTGCTCCCGTCCCCGGCCGAAGGGATCGCCCTCTCCGAGAAGCAGGAGGTGACCCGGCTCCTGCTCGGCTGCGGGGCGACCATCGGCGAGATCAACTGCGTGCGGAAGCACCTCTCCGACCTGAAGGGAGGCGGGCTGGCGCGCCTGGCCCAGCCGGCGACCCTCCTGACCCTCGTCCTCTCCGACGTGGTGGGCGATCCTCTCGACGTCATCGCCTCGGGCCCCACTGTCCCGGACCCGACCACCTTCGCCGAGGCCCAGGCGATCCTGGCGCGGTTCGGGGTCGCCGACCGGGTCCCGGCGTCGGTCGCGGCGCGGCTGGCGGCCGGGGCGAGCGGCCGGCTCCCCGAGACCCCCAAGGCCGGCGACCCGGCCTTCGCGCGGGCCGTCAACGTCATGGTCGGTTCGAACGCGCTGGCGGTGGCGGCGTCGGCGCGCGAGGCCCGGCGCCTGGGCTACCGGACGCTGGTGCTCTCCACCACCGTGACCGGCGAGGCGCGCCAGGTGGCCGCGGTGCAGGCCGCAGTGGCCCGTGAGCTGGCCGGCAGCGGCCACCCGCTCCGGCGGCCGGCCTGCGTCCTCTCCGGCGGGGAGACCACCGTGACCTTGAGCGGGAACGGGAAGGGCGGGCGGAACCAGGAGCTGGCCCTGGCGGCAGCGCTCGGGATCGACGGGCTGGAGCGGATCGCGATCCTCTCGGCCGGGACCGACGGGAACGACGGGCCGACCGACGCGGCCGGGGCCTTCGTCGACGGAGCGACCGTAACGCGCGCCCGCGCCGCCGGCCTCGATCCGCGCGCCGCGCTCGAGCGCCACGACGCCTACCCGTTCTTCGCGGCCCTCGGCGACCTGGTCATCACCGGCCCGACCCGGACCAACGTGATGGACCTCTGCCTGGTGCTGGCCGGGGAACTGGCGGCGCGGCCGAGTCGCTGAACCGGGCCCAGGGAGCCAACCCCCTGGGACTCGCAGGTTCACGGTCCATGCGTCCCTGCAATTCCTCCCGGAATCCATGAAGAACGCCCCGCTCAGGGCGCGCACCGAAGTCGCGTAACCAAAGGGATTCACGGACCTGGTGGCGAGGCCTTGCTACTCGTCTGCTAGCAGAACAAAAAAGCCCCCGGACTTCGGGGGCTTTCAAGTGGAGGCGCCGGGAATCGAACCCGGGTCCGAAAGATATCCAACCAGTGGTTCTACGCGCGTGTCCCGGAGAATGTACGTGAGTGGCTGCCTCCGGGCCTGCCACCCCTCACGTTCTCACCCTTTGATCTCGACCCGGGCAAGGCGGTTCGCCTCCTGCCCAGGTCCAGCCGGTGCTGTCGTCCTGATCCGCTACCCGGCGATCACGGGAGGACGTCGTGGCCTATCTCTAGGCCGCGAGAGCCATGGGCTCGTTCGCGTTTCTGCGTGGTCTGCTTTTTACGAGGCCTGCTGACCAACCTCGGCGCGCACCAATCGTCTTCCATCCTCCGTCGAAGCCAGTTCGCCCCCATACAGGTGAACTGACGCAGTCCATACCAACATACCGCCTGGAAGGACAACTCAGCGCGCCAGGTACGGGGCCAGCCAGGCCAGCGCCTTCTCGACCGCCTCGGGCAGCGCCCGCTCGGCCTCGGCCGAGAGCCGCTCGACGAAGGAGAAGTCCTTGCCACCCACGGTCACCAGCAGCCCCTGCGGCGCCTTGCCGAAGGAGGTCCGGGCCAGTCCGAGGATCTCCTCGGGCGTCAGGGCGTGGAGCAGCGCCGCCCGCGGCGCGCGGGAAGTGACCTGGTTGGCGTGGACCTCGCCCGGCGCCCCGGCGACGGCCGCGTCGAGGAAGACCACCGCCTCGGCCCGGGCCGTCTGCTCGGCATGCTCGGGCAGCAGCTGGACCGCCTCCACCAGGCCGTGGGAGCCGGGCGGAAGGCGGGCCGCCAGGGCGCGCCCGAGCGCCAGGCCGACGCCGTCGTCTCCGCGAGAGCCGTTGCCGAGCGAGAGCAGCAGGATCACGTTTCACCTCGCGCGGTGTCGGTCGCCGTCCGGCCGCTGACGAGCGCCACCGCCTGAACCCATACTACCAGCCGCGGCAGGACAAACGCGCTGACGAAGATCAACGCCAGGCCCCGGGACGGGCGTAGACCTGCACCAGCGCCACCTCGTCGAGGTAGAACCCGCTGACGGCCCGGGTGGAGCCGAGCGCGCTCCAGGCGTCATACTCCTCCTCGCGCGAGCCCTGCCTGGCCACCACCGCCAGGTCGGCCTCCTCGACGGTGGAGGCCTCCACCAGGTCGGCACGGAGCAGGCCGGCGCGCCGGTAGCGATCGAGGGCGAACCGGGCGGCGCCGATCCAGCGGATCCGTGCGTCTGGTGCGGCGTGGAGGGACAGGTCGGCCAGCACCGCCCGGGTCGCCTCGCCCCCGTCCGCTCTCGGCCAGCCGCGCCAGGCGGCCCCGGCGGCGCCCCCGAGCGGCTCGCCCCAGGCCGAGGCGCCGTGCGGGAAGGTGACCGCCGCGGCGCGCAGCCCGGGGTAGAGCAGGAAGAGGGCCAGCAGGCTCACCATCGCCAGCCGCCGCGCCGGCCACGCGAGCGTCGCCAGCGCCACCAGCGCCCGCGCCGCCAGCAGCGCCAGCGGCGGCAGCGCCTGGATGGCCGGTGCGATCCCCGGGAGGCGCGGCGCCAGTCCGACCGCGGCCAGCAGCAGCGGCACGGTGCCTGCGAGCAGCCAGAGCACCTCCAGGCGGGAGACCGCCCCCTCGCGCCGGCGCAGCGACACCACCAGCCTGAGCGCGGCGTGGCCGACCCCGAGCGCGAACAGGGCGAGGGTCGGGGCCGGGAGGGCCGCCAGCAGCAGGACCGCCGCGTTCACCGGAGGTGCAGGCTGCCCCCAGCCGACGCTGGCCAGCAGGGCCGCCCCGCCGCGTAAGGGGGCGCTCCACTGGCTCGGCCAGCAGGCCAGCAGCCCGGCCGGAATCAACACCAGTCCGGCGGCGATGGCGGTCGGGACACGCCGCAGCCGCACCGCCCACTCGACGTCGGCCGCGGTGTCGATGGTCCCTCCGCGGGCCAGCCAGCGCAGGTGGAAGCGGCCCAGCCCCCAGTGGGCCACCAGCACCAGCCAGGCCGAGCCGAGATCCGGGCGCACCGCGGCGGCGGCAGCGCAGGTGACGCCACAGACCAGGCCGGCGCGGGTCCGGGCCAGGCGGGTGGGCGCCTGGAGCGCCCGGGCGAACTCCTGCATGGCCAGCAGCCAGAGCAGCGCGCCGAGCAGGTCGGGCGTGGCCAGCAGGCCGAGGCCGAGCGTGCGCGGCGTGAACCAGAAGAGGGCCGGCGCCAGCAGTGCCGCCGCGGCGCCGCCGAGCGGGAAGGCCCCGGCCGCCAGCGCCGCCGAGAGCAGGCCGGCCAGCAGCGCCGCACCGAGCCTCAGACCGCGTATGGGCCCGAGCCCGGCCCGCTCGCCGCCCGCGTCGGCGAAGCCGTGGAGGGCCTCGGCCAACAGCGGCCGCCCTGTAACCCGCGAGAGCTCGGCCAGCCCGCGCAGGCTGGCGACCGGTTCGGCCGGGGCCCGGACCAGCCAGCCGGCCGTCTCGACGCCGGCCGCGAGCGTGGCCGCCTCGGCGGCCGGGATCCCGGGCGCGCCCGTGAGCGCCAGCGCCGCCGCGAAGGAAGCCAGCCCCCAGCCGAGGGCGATGCGGGCGCGCAGGCTCACGGCAGCACCACCGCCTCAAGGCAGAACGTCGCGCCACCGGGGAGCTCGGCCTCGAGCGCGAGGGCGTGACCGTGGTCTGCCAGGCGGGTGGTGTCGACGCGGAAGGGGAGCCAACCGCCGCGCGCCGCCACGTCGATAGAGATGGGCTGCTCGCCGTCGAAGCGCAGCCGCAGGCGGGCCTGGCCGTCGACCGGTCCGCCCAGCAGCGCGGCGTGGCCGGCAAGCGCACCGCCCAGCCGGAGGCGGGGCCAGGCGAGCCGCGCCGTCTCACCGGGTCGGGCGGCCAGTTCCAGGCAGCGTCGCGCCACCCCGCGCACCTCGCGCCAGCGCACCGGTGCGCCGGGCTGGTCGGGGAGCGCGCCGAGCGTGGTCACCGGGTTGGCCAGGTCGAGCCGCGTCACCCGCAGCCGGCCGACCTGCTGGCCGTCGCTCGCCGCGGTGCGGGTGGCGAGCGGGAGCCGAGGCCCGATGCTGGAGACTCCGCCGGCCGCCACCAGCCAGACGCGCCGGACATCCGGGAGCCACTCGGCGTCGAGGGCGCTGGTGGCCAGCAGCGGGAGCCTGGCCGGGACCGCCTCGCGGGCCCGATCCAGCCAGGGCGGAAAGATGGCGACGAGATCGCCGGCCAGCGCGTCGCGCTCCAGCAGCGCGGTGAGCGCCCGCCAGTCGAGCGGGGAGGGCAGCCGGTCGGCCAGCCGCCCGCGGGCGTCGAGCGAGGCGAGGCCGAGCAGCAGCAGCGCAGCGACCAGCGCCTGCGCGGAGAGCCGGCGCTTGGGCGGGCGTGCGGCCCAGGCTCGCCGCAGCCGGCCGAGGCCATCCCGCCACCAGCCGGCCACCTGCGCCGAGAGGTCGTCGCGGAGGTGGGCCAGTATGCGGACCAGGAGGCTGACCGCCATGGCTCGGCGAACTACGTCTTGGCGAGCCGGATCTTCCGCTCGCTCTTCTCGCGGCAGAAGGTGCAGAGGCTCGAGTCGGGCGTCGGCCCGAGGTGCGGTGACCAGGAGGGGTGCATGGCGCAGCGGGCGTCGTAGCAGTGGTGCAGGTCCCAGAGGTGGCCGACGACGTGGACCGCCTCGCGCGCCAGCCGCCGGCGCCACGACTCGATCGAGGCCTCGGTGACGCCGCGCTCGGGCAGGTTGGCGAGCGAGATGATGGCGCGGCCGCCGCCGTACTGTGCGAAGCCCCAGCAGGGCGGGTCGCCCAGCGGTCCGGCGGCTAGCGTCAGCGGCGCGCCGGCGATGAAGAGCACCTTGTCGTCGGCGACCGCGAGCACCGGTCCGGCGGCGCCGAGCAGGGCGATGGCGTCCCAGGAGCCGTCCTTGGCGCCGCCCCGAGGCAGGCGGAGGTCGCCGACGTGCTCGGTGCCGAGGCCGAAGGTGGCGCGGAGTGACTTCACGAGCGCGACGGTGTCGGTCGGATCGAGCGGGGCGAGGGTGGCGATCCTGATCACTTCTTCTTCCCTTTATTGGCGGCCGGCTTGTCGGTCGCCCGGCTGCTGGCCTTCTTCTTGGTCACTGGCTTGCCGGCCGGCTTCTTGGCAACCGCCGGCTTGCTGGCCTTCTTCGCCGCCGATTTCGCCGGCGCCTTGGCCGGCGCCTTGGCCGGTGGCTTGGCAGGCTTCTTCGCTGCGGGGGGCTGCTTCTGCGCCGGCCCGGCCTTTGCCTTCACAGGTGCCGCAGCCTTGACCGCCGCCGCCAGCGCCGGAACCAGCTTGAGCGGCGACCGCGTGGCGGGAGTGGCGGGGACGGGGAGCGCTTCGACCGGCGCCTCGGCCCCGTCGGCGGTCTCGCCGGCCTCGCCCTCGGCTCCCTCGACGACGCCTTCGACCGCGCCTTCGACCGCGCCTTCCACTGCGCCTTCCACTGCGCCTTCGACGGCCGCCTCCTCGCCGAGCCCCTCGATGCCGAGTTCGTCGAGGCCGAGGTCGTCGAGGCCGTCGCCCTCGTCGTCGACCACGTAGCGTCTCCGCGGCGGCCGGCTCGGCATCAGGATCGGCTTGGGCGGCGGCTTGAGCTTGAAGCGGGTGCCGGCCGGCGGCATCAGGGCGTAGTCGATGAAGTCCTCGGCCAGGCCGGGGGCGACGCCGAGCGAGGCGGCCACCTCGGCCACCAGCAGGTGGCGGGCGTTGTCGAACTGGCCGCGCTCCTTGGTCGGGAGCGGGCGCAGGCGGGAGAGGGCGTGCAGCCCTTTGACCACCTCGGCGATGCCGAGCACGCCGCCGCCCACCATCCGGTCGGCGTTGTCGCGGTGGCGGATCTTCCAGTTGAGCTCCGGGTCGTCGAGTTGGGCGGCGAGGTAGTGGAAGACCCCGTCCATGAGCTCGACCGAGGCGACCCGGCGCAGCCCCACCGAGGCCACCTTGCCGCGGGGCACCAGCACGGCGGCGCCGTCCTCCTCGCGCTTCATCCGGACCATCTCCAGCCGCTGGCCGGCGATCTCCTGGGTCTCCGGGCCGACCACGACGCAGACGCCCTGGGCCGGGTAGACCAGCCGGTCGCCCGGCTTGAGCGCGAAGGCGTCGGCGATGGTCCCCTCGAGCTCGGAGAGCTCGGCCTTCGGGTCGTCAGGATGGCGCGGGGGCTGGCCTCTCACGGGTCTGGCTGTACCACGCGGACCCGGAGCGGCCAAGCGGCGGCGCGGGGCGCCGGGAGAGGCCCTGCAGCGAGGCTGCTCAGCGGTCGGCGGGCTCGACGGCGCGCAGCCGGCGGGCGGCCAGGTCGACGTATTCGGGGTCGCGCTCGAGGCCGAGGAAGCGGCAGCCGGCCCTGACCGCGGCCACGCCGGTGGTCCCGGAGCCGCAGAACGGATCGAGCACCAGGTCGCCCGGCTGGGCGCTGGCGGCCACCACCCGGTCGAGCAGGGCGATCGGCTTCTGCGTCGGGTGACGGCCGTGGACCTTCTCGCGCGGCGGTGGCGTCGGAAGCGGCCAGACCACCTGCTCGCCGCCGGGGACCGGCTGCTCGGTGATGGCCCAGAGGTCGCGCATCTGCTTGCCGCCGTTCTCCTGCTTCATGGCCTTGTAGTTGAAGCGGTGCGCCAGCGGCTTCGACTTCACGGGGCTGGCCCAGAGCAGGATCTCGGTGGAGTGCGTGAACATCCGGCAGGCCAGGTTGGGCGAGGCGTTCGGCTTGTACCAGGTGACGGTGTTGAGGAGGTGGTAGCCGAGCTCCTGCAGCGCGAAGCCGATGGAGAAGATGACGTGCTGCGTGCCCGAGACCCAGAGCGTGCCGGAGGGCTTCAAGACGCGGCGGACCGCCTTGAGCCACTCGGTCTGGAAGGCGTGGTCGCCGAGCACGCCGCGCGAGACGTCCCAGTCACCCTTGTCGACCGAGACCCGCCGCCCCGACTGGCAGGAGGTTCCGCCGTTGGAGAGCATGTAGGGCGGATCGGCGAA
Source organism: Anaeromyxobacter sp. (assembly GCA_025360965.1). GTDB lineage: Bacteria > Myxococcota > Myxococcia > Myxococcales > Anaeromyxobacteraceae > JADKCZ01. The sequence continues at coordinate 12,402 of JANYBC010000094.1, forward strand.
GCAGAGATCGATCGAGTGCGGCGGGAGCCTCTCGAGCGAAGCGAGGCAGTCGCCCTGCGTCAGCGCCCAGCCGGCGCCGCGTGCGGCGGTTCCGGGGAGGCGGTCCCATGCGTGGAGATCGAGCCTTCGAGCCATGGCTCGTCATGGTAGGGGCGATATCGGATCCGTCGAATTTTCTGCCGCGAAACACCCAGACCGGGCGGCGCTCGACCCCTCGAATGAGCCGGACTAGAGTGCGCCGCCAATGGCCGCCATGCCCCCCCAGTCGCCGCTCGCCAGCCACGTCGAAGGCCTGCTCTCGAGCCGTGCCTTCCCGGTCACCGCCCTTCTCCTGGCCGCCGCCGCCGCCGGGCTCCCCTTCGCCGGGCTGCTGGCCGAGGGGACCGCCGCGGCCCTGCTGGCGCTGGTGGTCTCGCTGTCGCTGGCGCTGCAGATGATCCGCCCGGCGCTGCGCGGCGCGATCGATCCGGCCACCCGGGGGGTGGCGGTGCTGATCGCGGTCGCCACCGCCCTCCTGGCCGCCCTCCCGTCGATCGGCGCGGTCGCCCCGGGGACGCCCATCGCCCAGGGGGAGGTGAGCCGGGCCGGCGACCGGCTCGAGCTACCGGCCGGTGCGCTGGGGGCGAGCAGCCGGATCCGACTGCTGGTCCACGCGCCGCTGCCGCAGGGCGGGACGCCGGTGGTCGCCTTCCGCTTCACCGGGGGCGGCGCGCCGCTCTCCGGCGAGGTGGAGCGGACCGTCTCCTACTCGCGCGTCGGTCGCGGCAGCCGCGCCGCGGTGGCCCACGATCACAACGAGGTCTGGGTCCACGGGGCCCTGGGCGCCGCCGCCACCGGCCTGGCGCTCGACCGGATCGACGGCCCGGTGGCCGGGCCGCTGCAGGTCTCGGTCCACGGGGAGTGGTTCTCGCCGCTGGCCCTGCTGCTCTCGTCGCTGCTGGTGCTGGTGGCCGCGGCCATCTGGGAGGCCAGGCTCGGCGGCGGCCACTTCGCCGCTCTCTCGGGGATGGCCCTCTGCTTCGGCCTGCTGGTCTCCGGCAACGCCACGCCCGGCGCCGCGATAGGGACCTCGCTCGGCGCCATCCTGCTCGGGGCGCTGGCCGGCGCCCTGGCCGGTGGCCTGCTGGCGGCGCTGGCCCGGCTCGGCCCCTGGGCCGGCGAGGCGCCCGGCTCGACGGCGCGCCGGCCGGTCGCCAAATCGAAGGCGTGATCTCGCCGCTCGACAGCGCCTTCGTCAAGGCGGCCGCGCTCGACGTCGGCTTCCACGAGGTGGGCGTGGCGCGAGCCGGGCCGCTCGACCCCGGGGCGCTCGATCGGGTGCTGGCCGAGGGCTGGGAGGCCGACATGGCCTGGCTCGGCACGCAGCGCGCCGAGCGGCTCGATCCGGCGCGCCTCCTCCCCGGCGCTCGCACCGTCGTGGCGCTGGCGCTCTCGTACCGCGACCGCGAGCAGCCGCCGCAGGCGCCGGGCGAGGGCGAGGTGGCCCGCTACGCCAGGGGGCGCGACTACCACGCGGTGATGAAGCGGAAGCTGAAGGGGCTGGTGGCCGCGCTCTCGGCGCGCGATCCGGCGGCCCGCTGCTTCGCCTCCTCGGATCTCGCCCCCACTATGGAGAAGGTCTGGGCCGAGCGGGCCGGCCTCGGCTGGATCGGCAAGAACGGCTGCCTGATCACGCCGCGCCACGGCTCCTGGGTGCTGCTGGCGACGCTGCTGCTCGACCGGGAGCTCGAGCCGGACGCCTCCCACCCGGAGCGCTGCGGCAGCTGCGAGGCCTGCCTGCCGGCCTGCCCGACCGGCGCGATCGCGGTTCCCGGCTTCGTCGACTCCCGCCGCTGCCTCTCCTTCTGGACCATCGAACGGCGTGGGGCGATCCCCGACCAGATCTCGGCCAGGTTCGGCAGTCATCTCTTCGGCTGCGACGACTGCCAGACCTGCTGCCCCTGGAACGGCGCGATCGAGGCCGGATCGGATCCCGAGCTCCTGCCGCGCCAGGGGCAGTCGGCCATCCCGCTCGAGGGGCTGCTGAGGCTCGACCCGGCCGAGTATGCCCGACGCTTCAACGGCACGTCGCTGGCGCGGGCCCGCTTCGACGGGCTGGTCCGCAACGCGCTGCTGATCGCCGGGGGTTCGGGCGAGGCGCGCTGGCGGCCGCTGGTGGCCGCCTGGCTGCAGAGCGAGCACGACGGCGTGCGCGCCGCCGCCGCCTGGGCCATGGCGCGGCTCGGCGAGAGCGGGTAGGTTCCGCGACCTCGTGGCCGTCCAGCTGGTCATGCTGCTCCACTCGGTCCTCTCGGCCGGGACCTACCTCGCCGCCAAGCGGGTGCTGGGTGAGCTCTCGCCCTGGGAGGTGGCGCTGGCGCGCTTCGTCCTGGCGGCCGCCTGCTACGCGGCGCTGCTGGCGCGCCGCCGCGTCCGCATCCCCCGCCGCGACCTGCTCGGCCTCATGGCGCTCGGGGTGGTCGCCATCCCGCTCAACCAGGGCCTCTTCCAGGCCGGGCTGGCCCGCACCACGCCGAGCCACGCCGCGCTGCTCTACGCGCTCACGCCCATCTTCGTCTTCCTGCTGGCCCGCTGGCGGCTCGGCGAGCCCTCCACCTGGACCAAGCTGGCCGGCATCGCGCTGGCTTTCGCAGGCGTGGTGGTGGTGCTGGCGGTGCGCCCGTCGGGAGGCCTCGGCTTCGCCGACGGGGCGCTCACCGGCGACCTGCTGGTGCTGCTGGCGGTGGTGGCCTGGGCGGTCTTCGCCGTCTGGGGCAAGGGTTACGCCGAGCGGTACGGGGCGCTGGTCTCCACCGGCCTGGCGGTCATCTTCGGGACCATCGTCTACCTGCCGTTCGGCCTGCTGCTCTCCAGCGCCGAGCCGTTCCGGCGGCTCTCACCGGCCGGGTGGGGGAGCCTCGCCTACCTGGTGCTGGTCACCAGCGTCCTCTCCTACCTGCTCTATTACTGGGCGCTGCGCCGGGCCGAGGCGAGCCGCGTCGCCATCTGGTCCAACCTGCAGCCGGTCCTGACCGCGCCGCTGGCCTGGCTGCTGCTCGGCGACCCGCTCGGCGCCGGCCTGCTGGCCGGGGGGGCCATGGTCCTCTCGGGCGTGCTGCTGACGCAGCGGGGAGAGGCGCTGGCCGGCGCGGTTGTGGCGGAGGTGCGGCGCCGTTATCTTCCGCCTCCATGACGCTCTCGGAGAACTTCCAGGCGGCGCGCTCCGGGGTGGCGGTGGGGCCGCTACGTCCCCGCACGCTGCTCCACGCCGGCGGGCCCGACGCCCGTGACTTCCTGCACCGGATGCTGACCCAGGACCTGCGCGGCCTGCCACCCGGCGGAGCGGCCCACTTCGCGCTGCTGACCGTGAAGGGGCACCTGGTGGGGGAGGGGCAGCTGCTGCTGGTCGACGACGGGGTACTGCTCGACCTCGACCCGGCCGCGGCTGGCGAGGTGCGGGCCCAGCTGGAGAAGATGATCATCATGGACGACGTCACCGTCACCGACCGGTCGGAGGGGTGGCGGGTGCTGCCGCTGCTGGGGCCCGCCGCCGAGGCGGCGGCCGGGGCCCACGCCGCCGGTCTGTCACGATGGGTGAACCGTCGCCGCGGCGTTGCGGCGATCGACCTGCTGGTTCCGGCCGGGCGCGCCGAGGGGCTGCGAGCGGCGCTGGTGGCCGCCGGGGCGGCCGCGCTCGGCGAGAGCGACCTCGAGGCCCTGCGCATCGCCGGTGGGGTCGGCCGGTGGGGGGCCGAGCTGGACGGCACCCGGCTCCCCATGGAGGCCGGCCTGACCGCCGACGCCATCAGCTTCACGAAGGGCTGCTACCTGGGGCAGGAGGTGGTGGCCCGCGCCACCTCGCGAGGGCAGATCCAGCGCGGGCTGGTGCTGCTCAGGTTGCCGGAGGGGGCCGGGCCCGGCAGCCGCCTCGCCGCCGCCGGCGTCGAGGTCGGAGCGGTGACCAGCGCGGCGGTCACCCCAGACGGGCGGCTCGGGCTCGGCTACCTCAAGCGCGCCACCTGGGGCGCCGGGACCCGTCTCGCCACCGACGGCGGCGAGGCCGAGGTGGTGCGGGCGATCGCGGGCGAGCAGGAGCGGCCGGGCTGAGCGCTGCCCCCGCCGAGCGGCACTACTTGCCCGCCGGCCTCCGGAGCGGGCAGAGGGCGATGGCGCCGTTGGGATCGACGGCGTCGCCGCCTTCGACGATCTGAACCACCTTGCCATCCTGGTCGATGACCACGTTGGAGCGGCTGGCGTAGCCGAGCACCGGCACGGTGCCGGTGTACTGGTCGGCCACCTTGCCGCCCACGTCGGACAGCAGGCTGAAGGGGAGCTTGTACTCGGCCTTGAACTTCTTCTGCGTGGCCACGTCGTCGATCGAGATGCCGACCACCTGCGCCCCCTTCTTCTCAACCTCGGCGTACTTGTCGCGGAAGTTGGAGTTCTGCTTGGTGCAACCGGAGGTGAAGGCCTTGGGATAGAAGGCCAGGATCACCGGCCCCTGCGCCAGCAGCCTGGAGAGGGTCACCGGCTTCCCCTCGGTGTCGGGGAGCGTGAAGTCTGGGGCCTTGTCGCCGACCTTGAGGCCGGCGGCGAGAAGCAGGGCGAGGATGGTCGAGGTCATGCGTTCCGATTAGTGGCGGGCGCTGCCCGGCGCAAGCCGCCCCACCGTGCTCCCCCGGAAGGGCCGGAGCCGCCGGTCGGCTCCGCTGGCACGCGGGGCGCGCCCGGCCTAGGCTTTGCCACCCCGATCAGGAGGTCACTCATGAAGGCCGCGGCGATGCGCGCGCACGGTGGTCCCGAGGTGGTGGAGCTGCTCGACCTGCCGGACCCGGTGGCCGGACCGGGCGAGGCGGTGGTGGCGGTCAAGGCGGCCGCGCTCAACCACCTCGACATCTGGGTCCGCAAGGGCTGGCCGGGGCTGCGCCTCGCCTTCCCGCACGTTTTCGGCTCCGACGTCAGCGGCGTGGTCGAGTCGGTCGGGCCCGGCGTGGTCGGCTGGAAGGCCGGCGACGAGGTGGTCGTCAACCCCTCGCTCGGCTGCACCCGCTGCGAGCGCTGCCTCTCGGGCCGGGAGAACCTCTGCCGGCACTTCGCCATCCTCGGCGAGCACGTCTCCGGCGGGCAGGCCCAGAAGCTGGCCATCCCGGCCCGCAACCTCTGCCAGAAGCCGAAGAACCTCTCCTTCGAGGAGGCGGCCGCGGTGCCGCTCACCTTCATGACCGCCTGGCAGGCGGTGGCCGTCAAAGCGGCGCTCCGACCCGGCGAGACCATCCTGGTCCACGCCGCCGGCTCGGGCGTGGGGGTGGCCGCCGTGCAGATCGCCCGGCTGCTCGGCGCGCGGGTCATCGCCACCGCCGGCTCCGACGCCAAGCTCGAGAAGGCCCGGGCGCTCGGCGCCGACGAGGCCATCAACTACGAGACCCAGGACTTCCTCGCCGAGGTGAAGAAGCTTACCGGCAAGCAGGGGGTCGACGTGGTCTTCGAGCACGTCGGCAAGACCACCTGGGAGAAGAGCCTGCTCAGCGCCGGCATCGGCGGCCGGATCGTCACCGTCGGCGCCACCACCGGCTTCGACCCGCTCACCGACCTGCGCCAGGTCTTCTTCCGGCAGCTCGCCATCCTCGGCTCGACCATGGGGACCGCGGCCGACCTGCTGCAGGTGCTCAACTTCGTCGGGCAGGGGAAGCTCAAGCCGGTGGTGGCCGAGGTGCTGCCGCTGGCCGCGGTGGTCAAGGCCCAGGGGCTGCTCGCCGACCGGGCCCTCTTCGGCAAGGTGGTGCTGGTCCCCTGAAGGCGCTGGCGCGAGCCCCGGACTAGGCGACCTGGCCGAGCTGGCCGCGCAGCGCCCGCAGCCGGGCCACCCGCTCCTCCACCGGCGGGTGGGTCGAGAAGAGCGACATCAGCCTCGCGCCGGTGCCGCGCAGCGGGTTGACGATGAAGAGGTGGGCGGTGGCCGGGCCGGCCTGGGCCATGGGCGAGGCGTCGTTCCCGGCCTCCAGCGCCAGCAGCGCCTGCGCCAGCGGCTCGGGGTCGCCGACCAGCGCGGCGCCTGTGGCGTCGGCGCCGAACTCTCGGGAGCGGGAGATGGCCAGCTGGATCACCATCGCCACCAGCGGCGCCACGATGGCCCAGGCCAGCAGCTCGAGCCCGCTCGGCCCGCCCTCGCGATCGCTGCGGCCGCCGCCCAGGATCGCCCCCCAGCGCATCAGGTAGCCGACCGAGGAGATCAGGCCGGCCATGGCCCCGGCCACCGAGGCGATGAGGATGTCGCGGTTCAGGACGTGGGAGAGCTCGTGGGCCAGCACCCCCTCGAGCTGACGCCGGTCGAGGACCCGCAGGATCCCTTCGGTGACCGCCAGGGCGGCGTGCTCCGGGTTGCGGCCGGTGGCGAAGGCGTTGGGGGCGTCGCTGGGGATGAGGTAGAGCCGCGGCATGGGGAGCCCGGCCTTGCGGGTGAGCCGCTCGACGATCTCGTAGACCTCGGGCAGTTGCTCGCGCTCGACCGGCCGGGCGCCGTTCCCCATCAGCGCCAGCTTGTCGGAGAACCAGTAGGCGAGGAAGTTGAAGAGCAGGCCGAGGGCGCCGAAGGCGAGCATCCCCTGGGCCCCGCCGACGAAGCTACCGCCGATGGCCAGCATCGCCACCAGGCCACCCATGAGCATGGCGGTCCGGGTGTAGTTCCGGCCGACGCCGGAGGTGAAGACGGTGGCCTGGCCGGGAGGAGGAGGCGGTGCGGGCGGTTGAGCGGTCCTGGCTGGGTCGAAGGGCATGGTCTCCATGTAACCACCCTCTCCGGATGGTCAATCCCGGCGGCCGTTTTGTCGCGGGGGAGAGGGTGGCGTGCTAGACCGGAAGCGGTCGATATCGCGAGGGTTTAACGCACCATGGCGGCGACGAAGAAGGCGGCGACGGCGAAGGTGAAGTCCACGGGTCCCGTGAAGGCGGAGCGCCAGCTCTCGCTGCTCGACACGGCGCCGGCCAAGGCGCCGGCTCGGCCGGGGAAGGAGGCCGCCAGGCCAGCCTCGAGGCCAGCCACCAGCGGGAAGGCCGTGCGGTCCCGGGGCCCGGCCGGGAAGCAGGTGGAGCTGGTCGAGGTCGAGCCGGAGGCGAGCGCCGAGGCGCCGGTCCAGGCCGAGCGCGGGCCCAAGCGCCGCGCCACCGCCGAGCAGATGGCGACCAAGCAGCGCGAGATCTCCATCTCCGAGTTCTTCACCAAGAACCGGCACCTGCTCGGCTTCGACAACCCCTCCAAGGCCCTCCTCACCACCATCAAGGAGGCGGTCGACAACTCGCTCGACGCCTGCGAGGAGGCCGGCATCCTCCCCGAGCTGACCATCGAGGTCCGCGATCTCGGGCTCGACGCCAAGGGCGAAGGCGAGCTGACCAAGGGCGAGGGGCGCTTCGTGGTGGTGGTGGAGGACAACGGCCCCGGCATCGTCAAGGCGCAGGTCCCGAAGATCTTCGGCAAGCTGCTCTACGGCTCCAAGTTCCACCGGCTCAAGCAGTCGCGCGGCCAGCAGGGGATCGGCATCTCCGCGGCGGCCATGTACGGGCAGCTCACCACCGGCCAGCCCATCCGCATCACCTCGCGCACCGGCAAGGGCAAGCCGGCCCACTTCTTCGAGATCCAGATCGACACCCGGAAGAACAACCCGGTGGTCACCCGCGACGACCAGCTCGACGCCTGGCACCAGGAGCACGGCACCCGGGTCGAGCTCGAGATCGTGGCCGACTGGCGCACCGGGCAGCGCTTCGTCAACCGCTACGTCGAGCACACCGCGCTGGCCAACCCCCACGCCACCGTCCACTACCTCAGGCCGAAGCAGCCGAAGCTGAGCTTCCCACGCGCCACCGAGGAGCTCCCCAAGGAGGCCCTCGAGATCAAGCCGCACCCGCACGGCGTCGAGCTGGGCGCGCTCATGCTCATGGCCTCCGAGTCGAAGAGCCACGACTTGAAAGGCTTCCTGCAGACCGCCTTCAGCCGGGTCTCCCCGCCGGTGGCCGGCGCCATCCTCAAGGCGGCCGGGATCAAGGACCGGGTCAGGCCGCGCGAGATCGGGGCCGATCGGCAGCTGGCCGCCAGGCTCCACAGGGCGCTGCAAGAGACGAAGATCATGGCCCCGCCCACCAACTGCCTCTCGCCCATCGGCGACGAGCTGATGCGCCGCGGGCTGGTGAGCTTCCTCTCGGTGATCGAGAGCGAGGGGCCGGAGGAGGGCGACGGCCAGCTCGACCTCGACGCCGCCAGGAAGAAGCCCGGCAAGAAGAAGGGGAAGGCCGAGGTGGTGCCGCCCCCGCCGCCGGAGATCACGCCGGAGGAGGGCGTGGAGCGGATCAAGGGGCACAACTACTTCATCGCCACAGTGACCCGCCCCCCCAAGGTCTACCGCGGCAACCCGTTCCAGGTGGAGGTGGGCCTGGCCTTCGGCGGCTCCTGGCCAGCCGACAAGACCATCGAGCTCTTCCGCTTCGCCAACCGCGTGCCGCTGCTCTTCCAGCGCAGCGCCTGCGGCATGACCGAGTCGATCGTCAAGACCGACTGGCGCAACTACATGCTGAGCCAGCCCAAGGGGTCGCTGCCGGTCGGCCCCATGGCGCTGCTGGTCCACATCGCCTCGGTCTGGGTGCCGTTCACGAGCGAGGCCAAGGAGGCGCTGGCCCACTACCCGGAGATCATCCGGGAGATCCAGCTGGCCGCCCAGGAGTGCGGGCGCAAGCTGGCCACCTTCATCCGCAAGAAGCAGCAGGCCGACTACCAGGCCCAGCGCCGCTCAATCTTCGAGCTCTACATCGAGGAGGTGGCCAGCTCGATCCACCAGATCACCGGGAAGAGCCGCGACGCCATCCGGCGTGACTTCCTGCGGGTCGCCGAGCAGGTGACCGAGGCCGACCTGGCCGCCGACGACAAGAAGCTGGAAGAGGCGAGCGAGAAGCTCAGCAAGCGGCCGCGGCGCGGCGAAGCGGAGGGGGAGTAGCCATGGCGCGCCTGGACGCAGTCTCCAAGAGGACGGTCGGCAAGATCGAGCGGCTCGCCGAGAGCGTGATCAAGGCGGTCAAGGGGAAGAAGAACCCCTTCGTCGAGATCCCCATCCGCTCGCTGGCCAACATCCACTTCGACAAGAAGAAGGGCGTGGTGCAGCTCGGCAGCCAGAAGCAGAAGCGCTACTTCTTCAACGTCTCGATGGCCAAGAAGTTCATGCAGACCTTCCTGGTCTCGGACGCCTGCAAGGAGCTGGTGGAGAGCGGCAAGACCACCAGCATCCGCGACCTCTACTACATCACCAAGCACACCATCGGCGACTCCCGGCAGAACACCTTCGAGGAGCAGGACGAGTCCGACCCCATCATCGAGGACCTCGAGGTCTCGCTCGACGCCCTGCGCGAGGAGCTCCACCTCTTCGCCTCCCGCAAGGGCTCGATGGTCGGGCCGGTCACCATCCGCGACACCGGCGACACCATCGACCTGCGCCGCATGGGCTCGGGCGGCTGGGCGGTGCCGTCGATCGTCGAGGAGAACGTCGTCCAGTTCGGCAAGCACGAGGCCAGGTACATCCTGCTCATCGAGAAGGACGCGGTCTGGAGCCGCTTCAACGAGGACAAGTTCTGGAAGCGGGAGAAGTGCATCATCATCCAGGGCGGGGGCCAGCCGCCGCGCGGCGTGCGGCGCATGGTGCAGCGGCTCCACGCCGAGCTGCGGCTCCCGGTCTACGTGCTGGTCGACAACGATCCCTGGGGCTTCTACATCTACTCGGTGATGAAGCAGGGGTCGATCAACTTGGCCTACGAGTCGATGCGCATGGCGGTACCGTCGGCGCGCTTCGTGGGGCTCTCCAGCTTCGACAAGGACAAGTACCAACTGCCCATGAACGTGGCCATCAAGATGGACGAGGGCGACGTGGCCCGAGCCCGGCAGATGCTGGCCTACCCCTGGTTCGCCGACAAGCGGTGGCAGCGGGAGATCGAGGAGATGGTCCGCTCCGGCGTGAAGTTCGAGCTGGAGGCCCTCTCGCGGCGCGGCATCAGCTTCATCACCGAGGAGTACCTGCCGAAGAAGCTTCGCGACAAGGACTGGCTGGAGTAGTCTCCGGCCGTTTTTCAACCGATGAGGAGGAGGACCGCATGGCCGAGCTCAAGGGCAACCGTTCGAAGCGAAAGGCGTCCAATCGCAGCAAGCCGAAGCGGGCGCAGGTGAAGCGCAAGCGCGTCCTGTCGATCAAGCGTAAGCGCCGCGCCAAGAAGGGCCCGCGGTAGCCTCAGGGTCCGCGGTCTCGAGAAGGTCACGGCCGGCCGGGCGGGATGCCCGGGCCGGCCGCGTCGTGTCCGGGGGGAGCGGACACCTCAATGGACCGGTGGGCAGAATGGCGCGGTTGCGCGCCGCCTCCGACCCCGGCAGCATGAGGAAAGTGCCGGCGCCGCCTCCCCAGCTCGAACGCGGTCGAACCCTTTCGCCCTGCTCCGCGCGGGAGGAGGACGGCACGCCGGTACCGCTCGGCAGGCTGGCCGACGCCGGGCCGGTGCTGCTCTTCGTCTACAAGGCCGACTGCCCTGCCACCGCGGTGGCGGGGCCGGTCCTGCCGCGCTTCGCCCGCCTCGCCGGGCTGTCGCTGGTCGCGGTCTCCCAGGACGATGAGCAGGAGACCCTCGGCTTCGCGCAGGCCTGCGGCTGGGAGGGCGCGGTGCGCGTCCTGCGCGATCCGGAGCCATGGCGCGCCTCCGACGCGCTCGGGGCCCGCGTCACCCCGACCTGGGTGTTGCTCGACCGCGGTGGGAAGATCGCGGCCGCGGCCGAAGGCTGGAGCCGCGACGACGTCAACCAGCTGGCAGCATCGGCCGCCGCGCTGCTGGGGGTGCCGGCCGAGGTGATCTCGCCGGAGAGCGGCGCCGAGCCGCCCTGGCGGCCTGGCTGAAGCTCGCGCAACGTGGCGTAGGTGACGCCGCCAGCGACGAAGCCAGCGCGCCGCAGCGCGCCTCCCCCCGCTAGCTGGTGGCCCGAAGGGCCGCGCGCCGGGAGCCCTGCGGGGCGCCGAAGAACGGGGCGCACTGCTGCATGAAGCCGGAGAGCGAGGCCAGCTCTCCGCCGGAGAGCTTCGCCGCCAGCAGCCCCGGCAGCCGAGCCCAGGCCGCCGCGGCGCTCTCCTCGTAGCCGTCGGCGCTGAGGGTGCCGTCGATCAGCCGGTGACGGAGCCAGAGGAGCCAGGTCTGCACGACGTCGGTCATGCAGTAGGCGGCGATGCGGTCATGGGCGCCGCCGGCGTAGAGGGCCCCGACGTCCTCTCCGGCCACGTCCACCTTGCCGGGCAGGCCGACCAGCTTGGCGTAGAGGTCGAGCGGGGCGGCGCCCCCGGAGCCGGCGCCGGCCAGCAGCTCCTTCACGTCGACGTGGGCCGGTGAACCGGCCCGGCGGGCCTCGGAGAACCAGCCCGGGGCGGGCACCTGGAGCTTGAGCGAGCGGAGCGCCAGCACCGGGAGGTCGAAGCCGCCGCCGTGGAAGGTGATGACGGTGGCGCCGTCGAGGCGGGCCCAGGTCCTCTCAAGGAAGTCGCTCTCCGGCCCCTGCTGGTCTGTCCAGCAGGCGGCGTCGGTGAGCGTCACCAGGCCGTGCTCCTCGACCGCCTCGAGCAGGCAGGCGGCCACCGGCCGGTGGTAGGGCAGCGGGAGGAAGTCGCTGCGTCCGCCGGTGCGAGCCCGCCGATCGGCCACCACCTGCCTGAGCTGCTCCGGGTAGCTCTGGCCGCCGCGACGGCCGACCGCCGCCACCAGCTCCTCGTCGGGCACCGTCTCCAGGTCGATGGTCACGAACCGCCGCACTGGAGGAGTGTGGCAGGGCGGTCTGACAGCGGCTCACCTCGGGAAGCCGGCGGGCGGCCCATCTGCGAACCCCTCGCCGTCGAGCGCTTCGAGGAAGGCGACCAACTCGTCGACCTCGGCCGGGCTGAGGGGGATGGGCTTCGACAGCTCGGAGAGCCAGGGGTTGGGGACGCCGCCCAGCCGGTAGGTGGCCACCGCGTCGCGCAGCGTCGCCAGCGAGCCGTCGTGCATGTATGGCGCGCGGCGGGAGACCTCGCGCAGCGTCGGCGTCTTGAAGGCGCCGGTGTCGCGCGGGTCGTGGGTCACCGCGGCGCGCCCCGGGTCGGCGAAGCCGCTGGAGGGAGGCGTGCCCGGGGCGGGTGGCCGCCACCCGGCGCCGAGGTTGTGGAACCGGCTATCGGTGTAGTTGGAGCCGAGGTGGCACTTGTTGCAGCCGGCCCGGCCGAAGAAGAGGGCGCGTCCGCGCCGCTGCAGCGGGGTGAGCGCCGCCTCGTCGCCGGCGTCGTACCGGTCGGCCGCCGAGTTGCCGGAGAGCCGGGTCGCCTCGTAGGCGGCCAGGGCCTCGGCGATCCGCCCGATGTCGAGCCGCTCATCGCCGAAGGCCTCGGCGAAGGCGCGCCGGTAGCCGGGGCGGGCCGCCACGGTGGCGACCACGGCGTCGAGCGGCATGGCCATCTCGACCGGGTTGACGAGCGGTCCAGTGGCCTGCTCGGCCAGGCTGGTGGCCCGCCCGTCCCAAAACCAGACCGGGTAGATGGGCCAGGCGGCGTTGAGGATGGGCGGGGCCTTGCGCTTCCCCTGCAGTCCGTGGACGCCGGTGGAGTGCGCGCTCGGCTCGGAGAAGCCCTGGGGCGAGCGGTGGCAGGAGGCGCAGGAGATGCTGCCGTCGGCCGAGAGCCGGCGGTCGTGGAAGAGCCAGCGCCCGAGCCGGACCTTCTCGGGCGTCACCCATGGGGTGGTGGCGAAGTCGGCGGGACTGCCGAGCGGTGGCGCGGGGAGGGGGCGGACCGGGTTGTCGAGTTCCCAGGGAGCCGCCCCGGCGTCAGGCGCCCAGGTGGCCAGCGGCGGCGCGGAGCGGCAGGCGATCCCGGCCAGCAGCGCCAGGAGCAGGAACGGCCAGGTGGCGGAGGGAGGACGGGCCTGCTCGCGCGCGCCGGTCACCGCGTCGCCCCAGGCTGGTAGCCCTCGGGCTCCAAGTAGTGGCTCGAGAGCGTCCGGCGCCAGGTCAATGGCCCACCATGTAGGAGTTGTGGATGGTCGGCACCATCACCGCCACCACGTAGAGGGTGACGAGGGCCAAGGCCAGGGCCAGGAGCGTCAGCCAGGCCATGCGCCGCCCTTCCCAGCGGTGGAGCACCCGGAAGTGGAGGATGACACCGAAGGCGATCCAGGTGACCAGCGAGGTGGTCTCGATGGGATCCCAGCCCCAGTAGCGCCCCCAGGACTGGTTGGCCCACAGGGCGCCCGCGGCGATCATGACCCCCAGGAAGAGGAAGGCGCTCAGCAGGAACTGGTGGGCGTAGAGGTCGAGCCGGGGCGGGTCAGGCAGCTTCGCCAGGCTGGCCGGGCGGTGCGACTTGCGCAGGTAGGCGAGGGCGCAGAGGCCGGCCAGGAAGATGGTGGCGCCGAAGAGCTTGGCGAAGCCGATGTGGAGCACCAGCCACCAGGACTTGAAGATGATGGGCACCTCGTGCCTGGCCTCGAAGGTGCCCAGGCCGAAGCCCATGAGCAGGAAGGCCACCGGCATCACCAGCGCACCGAGCGAGCGGAGGTGGCGGGAGGCCAGGGCGGTCACCCCGTAGGCGGCCACCAGGAGGAAGGCCTGGGCGGAGAGCACCTCGTAGCGGGTGTTGTAGGGACCGTGGCCCACCTCGGTCCAGCGCAGCGCGATGACGGCGGCGTGCGGCAGCAGGCCGGCCAGACCCACCCACCGGCCCACCGCGAGCCACCGGTCCCGCGAGAAGGCGAACCCGGCGATGC
>JANYBC010000111.1 GCA_025360965.1 Anaeromyxobacter sp.
CCCCCCATGCGGACGGTCATTCGGCCCCTCTCCACCGGCCGCAGTTCCGAGGCGGCACTGGTCCTGGCGCCCGGGCCTGGCGACGCTGCTTCCGTCGACACGGACTCTGGGTCGCTTTGGGCGCCCAAAGTGGATCCGGCCTCGCCCGCCCGGGCCGTCGAGGTTGCAGCCCCAGGCTCACCGGCGCCCCGACGCGACGAGGTCGACCCCCTCACCGCCGAGTTGAGCCGGCTCAGCACCACCGTCAGCCGCCGCTTCCTGCAGAAGCTCAAGAGCGCCCGCGAGGGGCTCGGCCACGCCATCCCGGGCGCCACCACCGAGCAGGTGCTCGAAGCGGCTCTCGACCTGCTGCTGGAGAAGCAGGCCAAGGCGCGTGGGCAGGTGAAGCGGCCGAGGGCCGTGGCGTCACCCTCGATCCCGCCCCCGCCCCAGCTTCGGTGGCGCCGCGCCGTGACGAGGTCGACCCGCTCACCGCCGAACTGAGCCGGCTCAGCACCACCGTCAGTCGTCGCTTCCTGCAGAAGCTCAAGAGCGCCCGCGAGGGGCTCGGCCACGCCATCCCGGGCGCCACCACCGAGCAGGTGCTCGAGGCGGCGCTTGACCTGCTGCTGGAGAAGCAGGCCAAGGCGCGCGGGCAGGTGAAGCGGCCGCGGGCGGTGCTGCCCCCGACAGCGACCCCGACCCCGATTCCGGTGCAGCCTCCGGTGGAGCCGAACTTCGCCGAACCGCTCCACCGGCGGGAGGGCCACCGCGAGGCCATCCCGGCCGCGGTGAAGCGCGCCGTCTGGGAGCGCGACCAGGGCCGCTGCACCTGGCCGCTCGACTCCGGCGGCGTCTGCGGCTCGATGCACCGACTGGAGCTCGACCACGTCGACCCGTGGTCGAAGGGTGGCGAACCGACGCAGGCCAACCTTCGCCTCCTCTGCGGTCGTCACAACCACGTGGCGGCGAGGCGGGCGTTCGGGACGCGCTGCGTCGACAGGTACGCCAAAGGCGGTCGCGCTTAGAAATCCGCCAAGGCGTACTAACGGTGTGATACCGATCCGGGATGCACAGTCGCTTCCTGGTCGCGGTCTTCCTCCTCCTGGTCGGGTGTGCCCACCCCCAGTTCACTTTCAGCACCGAAGCCCGCATTGCGGAGGGGCAGGACCCGGCGCCGATGAACCACCGCGCCCGGGCGGCTACGCTCCAGAACGGCCTCCGGGTCGTCGCCTACCAGTTTCAAGGGGAACAGGACGCCCAGGTGATTCTGAGCTTTCCGGGCGGCCTCAAGGCCGAACCGGTAGGCAAGGAGGGCGTCTCCTCATTGGCCGAGTTCCTCGCCTACCAGGCGGCGCCCGGGCGGGGTGGAGTTCGGCTCCAGGAGCGGATCTACGCCGCGGGGATCGTCTCCCACTCGTTCAACGTTCGTGACGAGATCGCCTTCAGCTTGACCGCCAAGGCGTCGAAGCTGGAGGAGGCACTTCGCATCGAGAAGCTGCGCCTCCAGGAGCCGGTGGCCGGACTCACCGAGGCGCAGGTCGAGAGAGCCCGGGAGCACCTCGCGGCCCGCCTGGAGCGGTCGCCGCTCGGCTACATGGACCAGGCCCAACTCGTGGAGAGCATGGCCATGTCGGGTACGCCTTACGGAAGGGCCCAGGCCACGCCCGAGGGCCTGCGAAAGCTGACACTGGAGGACGTCAAGGACTACCTCCAGGCCGTGATCCGGCCAGAAGGTGCTGTCCTCACCGTGGCCACCGGGCAGCCGCCAGACGACACCTTGAAGCTGATCGGCGAGTTGATCGCTCCCGTCATCTCCACGACCATCCAGCGCCCACCCCGATCCGAATTCTACAGGCCCGCGAGCCGGGCAAAAGCAACGGAGAAGCTGCTCGTACGTGCCGACCTGCGGCGACTCTGGGTGGCCTGGTCGTTCGGCGGCGAGCAGGGGCTCGGTGAACCGATGCTTCGGTTCGCCGGTGGTTACCTTCGCAGGGCGGTCGGCGAGCGCCTCGCCAAGGAACGGTCGAGCAAAGAGATCACCGGAGTGGGCGGGTTTGCCTGGTCGAGAGAATCGGCCGCAGTCATCCTCGTCTCGGTGATCCTCCAGCCCGCCGAAGATCCGGAGCGCATCCGAGCGATCATCGAGGGTGCCGTCGAGTTGACGCGGGAGCGGCTCCAGAAGGAGGCCGTCTACGCTGTCTTCTCATACAGCTCCGGGTTCAGGATGCTGCGAGACCGCTACACGGCCAATGAAGGACGCACGCCGCTCCTCGACGTCGCGCGCTCCGTTCGTACGACAGGGGAGGCGACTCCGTCGGCCGCTTTCCAGCGTAGCGTCGATGCACTGGTAGCACCCGGGGCGGCGTCCAGGCTGGCAGCCCTCTTCGACGCAGGACCCTCGGCGGCGGTCCTGTTCGAGCCGCTCGAGAGGCCGGCTCCTCCTCCCGATGGTTCGCTGCTGAGTGGCACCACCGGCCCGGAGTGGGCAGAGCTGCCCTCGTTCGACCGTGGCTCTGCCCCTGGCCCGGAGGCGGTCCGAAGCCTGCTCGACCCGCCGAGGCTCTCCTCTGCGGCGCGAAGGACCCTCGCCAACGGGCTTGAGGTGGCGGTGGTGGTCAAGAGGGGAACACCTTTCGCAGTGTCGGCGCTCAGCTTCCCGGGGGTCAACGGCAACGCCGAGGTGGTCCGGGCCCGAAGCTGGCTGAAGGACGTCAAAAAGGCACTGCCGCCGGGGTGCGGCGAGGCAGTAGCCATGGTCGGAAGGGACGGCGTCATCCTGACCGTGGCTAATCCGGCGGCGGGCCTCCGTCACGGCCTGGAGGCCTTGTCGTGCTGGTTCACCGCGGGGCAGGTCGATGTCAAGGATGAGGGGGTGACGCCGGCAGCTCGCGTCGTCCTGGCCGCGCAGGAGCGAGGGGCCCTGGCCGCACCCCCTCCACCCATCGATGACCAACCTCGGTGGGGTGAGCGGTGGGCCCGGCGCACCATGCGCCCCTCAGGTGCGACGCTGGTCGTCGCGGGCGACCTCGTTCCCGAGGAGGTCTTCGCGAGCGCCGCCGCCGTTTTCGGGGGGTGGTCACCACCCAGGGAACAGGCCTTCCCGGCGCTGGCGCCGACCGTTCTCCCCGAGCCGCTCGAGCGGAGCACCGTGCTGTTCGAGCAGGCCAACGCATCCCAGGGCTGGGCCTCGGTGACTGTTCGGGCCATGGGGGCCTCGCCCGGAAACGAGGCGGAGCAGCTCGTGTTGACCAACATGCTCAAGGACCGACTCGATCGGACCCTCGGCCTGAGCGGGCTCGAGGTGGTGGTGGAGCGGGTCTCGGTGCCCGGCCTTCACTCCCTGGGCGTCGTGTTCAAGGGGCGCCCGGACCGGCTGGTCCCAGCGCTGAAGCGGGTCCTTGACGAACTGGCCTCGCTCGACTCGACCATCAACGACCCGGTGGCGCTCGCCACGGCCAGGTGGAACGTCGCCCGGAGTCTCGCCTTCGCCTTCAGCAAGACGACCCAGCTCGCGCTTCGCGCCGCCGCCCTGGCCAACGCATCCCTGCCCCCTGATGGATACGAACACCTGGATGACGAGGTGGCCAACGTCTCGACGAGCCGCCTTCTCCAGGTGAAATCCCGGTATTCGATCGGCAAGGAGGGTATCCGCCTCGGAGGCCCAGCCGAGGTACTCGTACCCGCTCTTCAGGCGCTCGGTCTCGATCCGACCCGAGTCGATGAAGTCAGAATGCCCACCTCGGAAGACTGACCCCTCACCCCTCCCCGCACCCGTCCCAGAACGCGGCCAGGTCCGCCGCCAGCGGCGCCTCGAAGCTGACCTGCTCGCCGCTGCGAGGATGGGGCAAGGAAAGCTTCCAGGCGTGGAGCGCCTGCCGCTCGAGCCGCAGCGTGGCGCGGTCGGCGTCGGTCATCGCCTTCTTGGTGAAGCGGTCGAAGATCAGCTCGTCGGCGCCGTAGATCTTGTCGCCCACCAGCGGCAGGCCGGCGTGGTGCAGGTGGGCGCGGATCTGGTGCTGGCGGCCGGTCCGCGGCGCGCATGCCAGCAGCGCCACCGCCGCGCCGCCGGGCGCGCGCCGCCGCCCCAGCACCGTGAAGCCGGTGGCCGACGCCGACCCTGAAGCGTGGACGTGCATCCGCACCCGCACCTCGCTCTGCAGCGTCAGCGCCAGCGGGGCGTCCACCTCGAAGGCGTCGGCGGTGGGCCAGCCCTCGCAGAGGGCCAGGTAGCTCTTCTCGACGCGCCCCTCGGCGAAGGAGCGCTTCAGCCTGGTGGTCCACTCCGGCGAGGTGCCGCAGGCCACCAGGCCGCTGGTCTCGCGGTCGATGCGGTGGGCCGGGTCGACCTTCCGCTCCGGGAAGCGGGCCTTGGCCAGCGCCGTGAAGGTGTGCTCGAAGTAGCGCGCCGTCGGGTGGATGGGCAGCCCGGCCGGCTTGTCGATCACCAGCAGCGCACCGTCGTCGAAGACCACGCCGAAGCTCATGGGCGTCTCCGGCTCCGGCTCGGCCTCGCGCCAGAGCGAGAACTCGAACCCGGTGGTGAGCAGCGTCTCCGGCCCGACCCGGCTGCCGTCGAGGGTGTCGAGCCGCTCGGCGATCAGGAAGGCCGCCTTGGCGGGGTCGAGACGGCGGATCTTCTCCAGCAGGTAGGCGTCGAGCCGCCAGCCGGCGTAATTCCGCTCGACCACGAACCGGGCTCGGACGATGCGGGGCACGGCCTCCCTATACCACCCTGACGGGACGCGGCCGCGGCGCGGAAGCGCGTGTCAAGTCGGGCTCTTGCCGGGAAGCGCCGGCGCCGGTTGACGCGATCGATCGCAGCGCGTAGTTTCCAGTCCCGGATTGAGACGAGTCGCCGTCATCATTCCGGCCCGGTACGGAGCAAGTCGTTTTCCCGGGAAACCCCTCGCCGATCTGGCAGGCAGCCCCGTCGTCGCTCACGTGGTCGAGCGGGCACGGCGGGCGCGCGGCGTGGACGTGGTGGCGGTCGCCACCGACGACCCACGCATCGCCGCTGCCGCCGAGCGGGCGGGGGCCGTCGCCATCATGACCGGCCCTGCCGCGACCGGCACGGATCGGGTTGCCGAGGCGGCGCGCAAGCTCCTCCCCGCGCCGGAGATCGTCGTGAACCTGCAGGGAGACGAGCCGCTCATCGAGCCGGCGGCCATCGAGACGCTGCTGGCGGCCATGGCCGAAGGCGGCGCCGAGATGGCCACGCTGGCCCGCCCGCTCGACCCCGGCGAGGCCGAGCGCCCCCAGGTCGTCAAGGTGGTCACCGACCTGACCGGCCACGCCCTCTACTTCTCGCGGGCCGTCATCCCGCACCGGCGCGAGGGCGGCGTCTCGGCGCTCTGTCGCGCCCACGTCGGCATCTACGCCTTCACGGCAGCCTTCCTGGAGCGCTTCGCGAAGCTCGCTCCCGGCCGACTGGAGGGGGAGGAGGCGCTCGAGCAGCTGCGGGCGCTGGAGCACGGGGTGAGGATCCGGGTGGCGGAGACCGCCTACCGGGGGTTCGGGATCGACACGCTGGAGGACCTGGAGCGCGCCAGGGCCCTGCTGGCGGCACGCAGGCATTGAGCTGCAGGCACGCAGTGAGCGGAGTCAACACATGGTGAAGCGGGGCAAGAAGACCAAGTACCTGTTCGTGACCGGCGGCGTGGTCAGCTCGCTCGGCAAGGGCCTGTCCTCGGCCTCGCTGGGCGCGCTGCTCGAGAACCGCGGTCTGAAGATCACGCACCTGAAGCTCGACCCGTACATCAACGTCGATCCGGGGACGATGAGCCCGTTCCAGCACGGCGAGGTCTACGTCACCGACGACGGCGGCGAGACCGATCTGGACCTGGGCCATTACGAACGCTTCTCGACCGCGAAGATGTCGCGCAACAACAACGCCACCACCGGCCGCATCTACCAGAACGTCATCAACAAGGAGCGGCAGGGCGAGTATCTGGGCAAGACCGTCCAGGTGATTCCCCACATCACCGACGAGTTCATGCGCTTCATCCACTCGGCGGCCGACGGCAACGACGTCGTCATCGTCGAGGTGGGCGGCACCGTCGGCGACATCGAGAGCCTGCCCTTCCTCGAGGCGATCCGGCAGATGCGCTACGACGTCGGCACCGAGAACACGCTCTACCTGCACGTGACGCTGGTGCCCTATCTGGCCGCCGCCGGGGAACTCAAGACCAAGCCGAGCCAGCACAGTGTGCGCGCCCTGCGCGAGATCGGCAT
>JANYBC010000116.1 GCA_025360965.1 Anaeromyxobacter sp.
GATGCACCCGCCGCCTGGCCGGACCACACGAAGGACCTCGGAGAAGAACTGTCTCGGGTCAGGGAAATGATGAAAGGCATTGATACAGAAGAGCGTTCGCACGCTCTCGGGCTCAAACGGCATGCGTTGAGCGTCCACGGCCATGTCGATGTTCGGCCCGAGCTCGAGATCCGTCGAGATGATGTCCGGCTGCAGCGACTTGAGAAAGCTGGTGCCTGCACCGAGCTCGACCCTGGTTCCGGTCGCGGACCCGAAGTGGCGGGCCTCGAGAGCGAGACAGGTTCGATAGAACTCCTCAAAGACTGCTCGAATCATCTTCTTCTCAGAAAGAATCTTCTGATGAAGAGGCAGTCTCTCCGGACCCGCCAGATCGACCCCCTTCAGCGCAGGCTCCATGAGCAGTGACAGGAAATTCATATGGTTCCCCGTAACACAAAGTCTCTCCTGGTCCCAGACATGCAGGTCAACCCGCAGTCCCGAGGTGGTCCCTGCCATCAGACTCGATCGGTGGATTGAGTGACTTGCCCTGCCGCGCTCGCCGGCGCTCGCAGCCGCAGCCGCCAGACCCGCTGCCCGGTCTGCAGGTAACGCTTCTCCCGGGTCGAGGGGAGCTCGTCGGCCGGCGCCTCGCAGAAGCCGCCCGGGCCAGCCTCGTTCTCGAAGCCGACCTCCTCGAGCCGCCTCACCGCGTCGAGGGCGTACCGCTCCACGTCGGTGCGGAAGTCGAGCAGCCCGCCCGGCTGCAGCATCCGCAGCAGCATGGTCGACATCCGATCGTCGACCAGCCTCCGCTCGGCGTGGCGCCGCTTCCACCAGGGATCGGGGAAGTGGACGTGGATGGCGCTGAGCGACCCGGCCGCGAAGAGCCGCGGCGCCATGAGCCTTCCATCGCCGCAGAGGATGAGGACGTTGCCGAGGCCGCGCTGCTCCACCTTCTCCGCCACCAGCGTGGCGAACTTCTTGCGCTGCTCGATCCCGACCAGCGCCCGGTCCGGCCTGGCCGCCCCGAAGGCGATGGCGTAGCCGCCGTGGCCACAGCCGATCTCCAGCTCGAGCCGGCCGGCCAGGTCTCCGAAGCGGGCGCTCCAGTCGGGGAAGCGGTCGACCGCGATGGGGGCCTGGTCGGCACCGGTGGAGATCATCGGGGGCTCACTTACCATGATAAAAGCGGACGGTGCGCCGATCCCACCTGACCCCCGCCCTCGTCGTCCTCGCCCTCCTCTCCGGCTGCTCCCGCTGCGGCTCGCCCCGCGTCCGACCGCCTCCCGAGCGGTTCATCCCCTCCACCAACGCCGGCGCCCTGGTGCTGCCGGTGGTGGCCGAAGCCTCCCGCCAGGCCGCCGCCATCCACGCCGCGCTGGCGGCCCGCCCCGGCGGCGAGGAGCTCGGGATGATGCGCACCGGCCTCGGCCTCCAGCTCGGCTTCGACCTCCTCGATCCGGCCTCGCTGGAGGGTGCCGGCCTCGACGTGAAGCGCGGCCTGGCCGTCGCCGAGCTGGCCACCCGCCCCGAGGAGCCTGGCACGCCGCTCCTCATCCTCCCCATCGGCGACGCCGGCAAGCTCGAGGCCCTGGTGACCCGCCTCGCCAAGGACAGGCTCGGCGCCGGCGATCGCGGCGAGCAGGCGGCTACCGGCACCTCCATCACGGTCTGGCGGCGCGCCGCCGGCGATCCGCCGCTCCTCTCGGTGGCGAAGGCCGAGGGCCTGCTGCTGGTGGCCATCGGCGCCGCCGGGCCCGACGTGCTCCGGGTGGTGCTGGCCCTCGACTCGGCCGTCTCCCTGGCCGAGAGCCCGAGCTGGAAGCGCGGCCGCGCCGCGCTGGGCGATGGCTTCCCGATTCTCTTCTTCATGCCGCGCGACTCCCCAGCCTTGCTCGGCCTCCCGCCCAACGACGGCATGTCCGGCGGCCTCTCGGCCTCGGCGACCGGCCTGCGGCTGGCGGTGGCGGCCCTGCTCGGCCCGCAGGAGAGCCGGGTGCGCCCGCTGGCCGGCACCGGCGACGGCGTGAGCCAGCCCTCCTCGCTCAACCCCGACACGGTGGTGGCGCTGCGCCTCTCGGCCGACCCGGCCGCCGCGGTCCGGCTGGCCGCCGAGCTGCGCGGCCTGCCCTTCATCGAGCCGATCGGGGCCATCGCGGCCCAGCTCGTCCCCCCGGTGGAGCTCGGCGCCACGCCAGTCCTCACCAGCGACCTCGGCGGGCTGGTGGGTGGCCGGGCGCTCGACCAGCCGGTCAAGCTGGCCCGGTTCGAGGCGCTGGCGGGCCTGAAGGATTCGGCCGCCTTCACCGTGGCCTGCGACCAGCTCATGGCGCTGATCGGCGCGCCGGCCGGCAAGGGGAGCTGGAAGCTGGGCGGCGGCGACGCCGAGCTCGCCTGGTCGGTGCAGGGGAAGACGGTGGCGCTCACGGCCGGCACCGCGGGGGGGCTGCCGCCGCTGCTGGCTCGGCTCAAGGCCGGCGGCCGCGGCTTCGAGCCGCCGCCCGGCACCGCCTCGTCGCTGGCCGGTGGCCTCGGCGGCCTGGTGCTGCACGGCGACAACCTCGTGAAGAGCCTCCAAGCCCTCCCGCCCACGGCCTTCGGCGCGGGGCCGGACGGGGTGGTGGCCCGCTCCATGGCCGAGAAGCTGGCCGGCTCGCTCGGCACGGGGTCGGCCGTGGCGCTGCGGGCCGACCTGCCGGACGGGGCGCTCAAGGTGACGCTCGAGCTCAGGCTCGGTGCGGTGGCGGTCCCGGCGAAGTGATCCGGCTCACCGCCATCACCCGCTCCTTCCAGGATGACGGGCGGGAGGTCGAGGTGCTGCGAGGCGTCGACCTCTCCGTCGCCCCGGGCGAGGTGGTGGCGGTGATGGGGGCCTCGGGGTCCGGAAAGTCGACGCTGCTGGCCATCGCCGGGGCGCTCGACGCCGGGTTCGGCGGCGAGGCCGTGGTGGCGGGTCAATCGCTGCGCGGCCTCTCTGCCGGCGCGCTGGCCAGCCTGCGCAACCGGAGCGTCGGCTTCGTCTTCCAGTCGTTCAACCTGGTGCCGGCCTTCCCGGCGCTCGAGAACGTCCTGCTCCCCGGCCTGCTGCGGCAGGGCCGCCGCGAGCCGCGCGAGGCGCTGCGCGAGCGTGGGCTGGCGGCGCTCGCGCGGGTCGGGCTGGCCGCCAAGGCTGCGGCCCGCCCCAGCCGGCTCTCGGGCGGGGAGCGGCAGCGGGTCGCCATCGCGCGGGCCCTGCTGACGCGGCCGGTGCTGCTGCTGGCCGACGAGCCGACCGGCAACCTCGACGCCGTCACCGGCGAGTCGGTGATCCGGCTCTTCGGCGAGCTGGCGCAGGAGGGGACGGCGGTGCTGGTGGTGACCCACGAGGAGCGGGTCTCGCGCGTCGCGTCCCGCGTCCTCACGTTGAGCGAGGGCCGCCTCTCATGACCTGGCGCTCCCTGCTGGCGCTGGCCTGGGCCAACCTGCGCGCCGACCCGGGCGCGGCGCTGGTCGACGTCCTGGCCGCCGCGGTGGGGGCGGCGACGCTGGCGCTCTTCGTGGCCCTCGGCCTCGGCGTCGGCGACGCGGCCCGCCGCATGTTCCCGGCCGACGCCCGGCTGGTCGAGGTGGTGCCGGCGCAGCTCTCGCTCGGTGGCCTGCTCGGAGGCGGGCGGCTCGACGAGTCGGCGCGCCAGCGGCTGCTGGCGCTGCCCGGCGTGCGGGCCGCCTGGCCGCGCCAGAACCTGGTGGTGCCGGTGGCGGCCCCGGAGCCGCCGCTCGGGCTGGAGGCGGCCTGGCCGCCGGGGATGACGCTGCAGATCCCGGTGGTCGGCGTCGATCCGAGCATGGTGGAGGAGGACACGCGCCGCGGCGTCCCCTTCGCAGACCCGGCGGAGGGCGGCGCCATCCCGGTGGTGCTGTCGCGCCGCCTCGTCGAGATCTACAACAAGACCATCGCGCCGACCTGGGGCATCCCCGGGCTCCCGGCCGGCCTCGATCCGGTCGGCATCGAGCTGCCCCTGCGGATCGGGGTCTCAATCATCCCCGGCAAGTCTGAGCGGCGGATCCTCGAGGTGCGGGTGCGGCTGGCCGGCCTCTCCGATCGGGTGCCGCTCTACGCCATGGCGGTGCCGCTGGCCACAGTGCAGCGGCTCCACCGGCTCTACAACCGCTCCGATCCCGGGTACGGCCAGGTGACGTTGCTGGCCGACTCGCCGGCCGACGCTCCGGCCATCGCCGCGGCGGCGCGGCGCATGGGCTTCAACGTCGACCGCTCGGAGCTGGCCACGGCGGAGCGGGTCGGGACGGTGGTCCGGGTCACCACCGGGGCGCTGGTCGGGCTGGCCCTGCTCATGACCGCCCTGGCGGCGCTGGCCATCGCCCGCTCGCGTGCCGCCAGCGTGGCCGCCCGCTCCCGGGAGATCGCCCTGCTCCAGGCCCTCGGCGCCACGGCCCGCGACGTCCGAGCCATGGTGCTGCTCGAGGCCCTGCTGGTCGGAGGCGGCGGCGGTCTCCTCGGCATGGCGGTAGGCCGGGGGCTCGGCCTGCTCGGCGACCTGGCGTGGCACGGGTTGCTGCCAGACTTCCCGTACCGCCCCGAGGCGATCCTGATCTTTCCGGCCTGGCTGCTCGCCGCCACCGTCGGGGTGGCGGCGCTCTCGGCGGTGACCGGTGCGCTGACGCCGGCCGCGGCCGCCGCCCGGGTCGATCCGGCCAGGGCCCTCTCCTGACCTGCCCTCCCCCGCCGGGGGGGGGAGCCGCTGGAAGATCTCGACATCCCCTGCCGGGGCGTGATTGGATGTTGCCCCATTGCGCCGGGTCCATGGGGGTCAGACCCCGCCGTCGCACGCAGTGCCCCCCAAACCTGAGGATTACCCAATGAAGAAGCTGCTCGCCGTCATCGTCGCCTTCGCCTTCGTCGCGCCCGCCTTCGCCGAGGAGGCCAAGAAGGCCGCTGCTCCGGCCGCCGCCGCTGCTCCCGCCAAGGAAGAGAAGAAGGAAGAGAAGAAGGCCGCTGCCCCGGCCAAGGTCGAGGAGAAGAAGGCCGCTCCGGCCGCCGCCGCTGCCCCGGCCAAGGTCGAGGAGAAGAAGGTCGAGAAGAAGTAGTTCTCGCCTCTCGCTCCTGCTGAACGGACAGGCCGCCCTCGGGCGGCCTGTTCCATTTTCGGGCCGCGGCACGGGTGCGCCGGCCGCGCGCGGGCGCTTCAGCCGCGGGTGGAGGCGACCACCAGCGTGGCGCCCACGAGCAGCCGGTGGCGACGCGCGTCGTCGATGCCGTTGAGGCGGCACAGGTCATCGATGGGAACGCCGGTGCTGCGCGAGATCGACCAGAGCGTGTCGCCCGCCTTGACGTGCCAGACGCTGGACCGCGGCTCGGCCGACGCGGTGGTCGCAGCGGCGACCGGGGCCGCCGCTGCCGGCATCACCGCCGCTGCCGGGGTCACCGCGGCCGCCGGGGTCACCGCCGGCGAGGGAGCCGCCTGGGCCGGTGTCGCCACCGGGCCGGCGGCGTGGGCTGCGGGCGGGCCGTTCACGGTGGCCCGCGTGTTGACGCGCGGGATCACCAGCTCGGTGCCGGGGCGCAGCGCCCGCGGGTTGAGCCTGGGGTTGAGCGCCAGGACGCCGTCGAGCGCGACGCCGTAGCGGGCGGCGATGCCGGAGAGCGTCTCTCCGCGCTGCACCACGTGCCCCTCGAAGAAGGCCGCCGGCACCCTGGACTTCATGGAGGGCCAGTTGGCGGCGAAGGTCGCGCTCGATCGGGCCGGGAGCTTGAGCTGGTAGGGGCGCGGCGGCGTGGTGGCGCGGCGCAGCTCGGGGTTGAGATCGACCAGCTCGGCCTCGCCGACCCCGGCCGCGGCCGCCAGCAGCGCCAGCGGCGCGGCGTCCGCGATGGTGGTCTCCTCGAAGTCGGGCCAGCGCTCCGGCTCGATCTCCTCGGGGCGGAAGCCGAAGGCCTCGGGGTGGCGGGCGATGATGGCCGCCGCCATGAGCTTGGGCACGTAGCCCTTGGTCTCGGCGCGCAGGGCGCGGCGCCCCTTGGCCGCCGCCATCGACCAGTAGTCGGGGTAGCCGCGGGCCTGGGCGCGCTGCACCGTCCCCAGCCCGGCGTTGTAGCCGGCCCAGGCCAGCCGCCAGTCGCCGGTCGACTGGTGCAGCTCCTTCAGGAAGCGGGCGGCGGCGCGGGCCGCCTTCTCCGGGTCGCGCCGCTCGTCGATCCAGAAGTCCTGCTTCAGGCCGTAGAGCTTGCCGGTGGGGGCGATGAACTGCCACGGGCCGACCGCCTTGGCCCGGCTCACCGCGTAGTTGGCGAAGCCGCTCTCGATCATGGCCAGGAAGACGGTGTCCTCGGGCACCCCCTCCTCGCGCATGATCTGCTGGTAGCGGGGGATGTAGCGGTGGCCGCGGCCGAGGTACATCACGTAGTGGGGTCGGACCAGCGGCGACTGGAAGAAGCGGACGTAGCTGATCACCGCCTCGTTGACGTCGATGGGGATGTCGTACTCGGCCTGCAGCTTCACGAGGCCGTGGTCGATCTCCGGCAGCAGCGCGATCCGGTCCGGGGTCTCGCTCTGCGGCGCCGTCACCTGCCGGGTGAGCGCCTCCTCGAGCCGCTCGCGGAGCGGAGACCCGAGCCCGAGCCCCTCGGCCGCCTCGGCGGCCCGCGACTCGAGGCCGGGCACCTCCTGGACGCGCACCGCCCGCTCGGCGGCGCGGACCACCTCGAGTTCGGCCGACTCCTTGTCGATCTCCTTGCCCTGCGGGCCGGTCTCCGGCGCGTCGGTCACCGGCTCGGCCTCGGCCGCCGCAGGGGGGGGGCTCACGGCCCGGCCCGAGGCGGGCGTCGCCACCGGAGCGGCGGTGGTGGCCGCCGGAGCGATCGCGACCGGCGGCGCGGCCTCGGCCGGGGAAGGCTCGGAGCGGACCGAGGCGGGGGCCAGCAGGGTCAGGGCGATGAGGAGGTGGGGGCGCACTGTCATGGTTTTACAGGATGAAACCGACCAAGGGAAACTCCGCCTTCGGGTGAGGGTACACGCCAGCCGCCCCTCACTCCCTCGCTGCGGCCCGATGCCCGTGTTAGGTACCCGCCCGGCCTCCTCCATGCAGATCGGTCCACACCACTTCTCGGGTCGCTTCTTCCTCGCGCCGCTGGCCGGCGTGTCGGATCGTCCCTTCCGCACCATCTGCCGCGAGATGGGCGCCTCCTTCGCCTACACCGAGATGGTGAGCGCGCACGGCCTGCTCCACGGCAAGGCCCAGACCCTCGCCTACCTCGACCGGGATCCGGCCGAGGTGCCCTTCGCGGTGCAGATCTTCGCGGCCGAGCCGGAGGCGCTGGCGCGCGGCGCCGAGGCGGCGGTGCAGGCCGGCGCCGGGATGGTCGACATCAACATGGCCTGCCCGGTGAAGAAGGTCTGCGGCACCGGCGCGGGCGCGGCGCTGGCGCGCGACCCGGCCGCGGTCGGGGCGGCGGTGGCGGCGACGGTGGCCGCCATCCCCGGCATCCCGGTCACCATCAAGATCCGGGCCGGCTGGGAGGAGGGGGCGATCAACTGCGTCGAGGTGGCCCGCGCCGCGGAAGGCGCCGGGGCCTCGGCGGTGGCGCTCCACGGCCGGACCAGGGCCCAGGGCTACTCGGGCAAGGCGAGCTGGACGCTGATCCGCGCCGTCAAGGAGGCGGTCGGAATCCCGGTGCTCGGCTCCGGCGACGTCTGGACCGCCGCCGACGCGCTGCGGATGCGGGCCGAGACCGGCTGCGACGCGGTGCTGGTGGCGCGAGGCGCCTGCGGCAACCCCTGGATCTTCCGGGAGCTCAAGGCCGCGGAGCGGGGCGAGCCGATCCCGCCGCCGCCGAGCCGCGAGGAGTGGATCGAGGTGGTGATGCGCCACGTGGCCTTGCAGATCGAGCACCGGCAGCGGCAGCGGCCGCACCAGGCCGGGGATGCCCAGGAGGAGCAGGCGGTGCGCGAGCTGCGGCGGCACCTGCTCTGGTACTCGCGCGGCCGCCGCGGCGGCGTCGCCTTCCGGCGCGGCGGCGTGCACGTGAAGTCGGCGGCCGAGGTGCGCGCCCTCATCGACCTGCAGTTCCCGCCCGGGGTTCCCTGGGAGTTCGACGCGGGGTGGCACCCGGCGCAGGATGCGGGCGGAGAGGGATCGTGACCGAACTCCAGTCGCTCGGCCTCTACACGGTCGCCATCCTCGGCGGCGCCATCGCCGGCGGCGTGCTGCCGCTGGTCGGGCCCATGCGCCGCAGCGACCTGCTGCTCTCCTTCTCCGGCGGGGTGATGCTGGGGGCGGCCTTCTTCCACATGATCCCGGAGGCGATCGAGCTGGGCGGGGCCCGGGTCGTCCCGGTGGTGCTGCTCGGCTTCCTGGCGCTCTACCTGCTGGAGCGCTTCGTCCTCATCCACATCTGCGGCGAGCCGGGCATGAACCAGGCCCTCTCCACCGGCACCCTCTCAGCCCCGCACGATCACCCTGGGCACGTCCACGGCGACGAGGCCGGCTGCGAGGTCCACACCCTCGGGCTGGCCGCCTGGGTGGGGATGTCGATCCACACCATGGTCGACGGCTTCGCGCTCGGCGCCGCCAACCACGAGGCTGGCCTGGGGCTGCTGGTCTTCATCGCCATCCTCGCCCACAAGATCCCCTCGAGCTTCTCGCTCTCGGCCATCTTGCGCGGCGAGGGGTACGGGCGGTTGAAGGCGCTCTGGATGAACGCCTTCTTCGCGCTCATGGTCCCGCTCGGCGCCGGCGTCTACGTCGGGCTGCGCGAGCTGGTGGCGGTCGACCGCTTCACCGCCTTCGCGCTGGCCTTCTCTGGCGGCACCTTCCTGCACCTCTCGCTCTCCGACATCCTCCCCGACCTGCACCGGCGCGGCGGCTCCAAGTGGCGGCTCACCGGCGCGCTGCTGGCCGGGCTGGCGCTGATGTGGTCGCTCAGGCTCATCCAGCACGGCCACTGAGCGGCGAGCCGCACCCGCCGCCCGTCAGGTCCCCTGCGGACCGAGCCTGGCCGCGTCGGCCTCCTCCATGATGGCCCTGGCCAGGTCCTCGTGGAGGGCCTGGTCGAGCCCTTTCATCCGCTCGAAGAGGTGGCGCTCCAGCTGGACCAGCCTGCCGTCCAGGACCCGCTCGGAGCCCTCTCCGTCGGCACAGGCTCCCGCCACCCGGTCGTCGCAGGTGAACTCGCCTTCAGGTTCGGAGAGGCCCCGTGGCGCCAGCAGGGCCCCGGCCGCGAGGAGGGCCACCAGGCCAACCCCGACCGGCCGCCTGCCCAGCCCGCTGCTCCGTCCCGTCGCCATGCCCGGCCTGAAGAGCACGAGTCGGGCCAGCACGCAGAGTCGAGAGATGCCGGGGGCTTGAGATGGACCGGGGTGCTGCCGGACACATCAGAATGACTGCCCTGTCCTTCAATCTGGTTCGCGGCGCTAGGCCACCGTCACCCGCCTCACGCCGCGCTGCTCCAGCCAGGACCCGACCCGGGCGCGGGTGTCGCCCTGCAGCACCAGCGCGCCGCGTTCGATGACGCCGCCGCAGCCGAGCGCCCGCTTCAGCTCGCCCAGCCAGCGCTCCAGCTCGCGCGGCGTGAGCCCGAGCTTCTCCACCACCGTCACCGTCTTGCCGCCGCGCCCGGCCCGCTCCATCCGGACCACGGCGCGCGCCGGTGGGGGCGGACCGGCCGGCTTCGGGGCCGGCGCAGGCGGCTCGGCGGCGCGCGGCACCTCCCCCAGCTTCGCGGCCAGGCCGGCCAGGGCGGCGTTGAAGGGACCCGGGGGCGGGGCGGGCGGCGGGGCGGGCTTGGCCATGGCGGAGGCGATGATGCCACGGCCGGGGGCGGCCGCGAGTGGGGCGCGCCACCGGAGATTTGCTAAGGTGGTCGCTCCACCCGCGTCCAGCTGAGGAGCTCACCAGGTGCAGATCGTCTGCCTCGACCTCGAAGGCGTGCTGGTCCCCGAGATCTGGATCGCCTTCGCCGAGCGCACCGGCATCGCCGAGCTGCGCCGCACCACGCGCGACGAGCCGGACTACGACAAGCTGATGCGCTTCCGGCTCGAGCTGCTGCGACGGCACCGGCTCGGGCTGCGCGACATCCAGCAGGTGATCGCCGGGCTGGCGCCCGAGCCCGGGGCCCGGCCCTTCCTCGACGCGCTCCGGCTCGCCTACCAGGTGGTGATCCTCTCCGACACCTTCTACGAGTTCGCCGGGCCGCTCATGGCGCAGCTCGGCCAGCCGACCCTCTTCTGCCACCGGCTCGAGGCCGGCCCCGACGGCTTCGTCTCGGCCTACCACCTGCGGCTGCCGGACCAGAAGCGGGCGGCGGTGAAGGCCTTCAAGGCCCTCAACTTCAGGGTGGTGGCGGCCGGCGACTCCTACAACGACACCGCCATGCTCTCGGAGGCCGACGCCGGGATCCTCTTCCGCCCACCGCCCAACGTGGTGGAGCAGTTCCCGCAGTTCCCGGTGGTGCGAGAGTTCGCGGCGCTGCGGGCCGCCATCGACGAGGCCGGCGGCCGCCTCGGCGGTTGAGCGCAGGCAAGGAGGCAGCATGCAGCTCGACGGAGAGCTCCTCGACGGTTCGGCCGGCGGCGGCGCGCGGGTGCTGGCCCTGGCCCGGCTGGCCGACGCCGAGGAGGCGGCGGCGAGGCTCGCGGACGCCGGTGACGCCGAGGCCCTGCACGACTTCCGCGTGGCGGTCCGACGGCTGCGCTCCACGCTGCGGCTGCTGGCCCCGGCGCTCGAGGGCGCCCTGCCCCGCAAGCAGCTCCGGCGACTGGCCCGCGTGGCGCGGCGCACCGGCCCGGCTCGCGAGGACGAGGTGCTGCTCGCCTGGCTCGACGGCGCGCGCAGCGGGCTGGCCGGCCCCTACCGCGGCGCCCTCGACTGGCTCGTCGATCGGGTCGAGCTGCGGCGCGCCGAGGCGGTGCGGGTGGTGCTCGACAGGGCCTGGCCCCGCTTCAGGCGGCTGGCCCCCAGGCTCTCCCGCCGGCTCTCGGCCCGGCCCAGGGCAGGCTCCGGCGCCCCGGCCACCCTGGCCACGCTGCTGGCCGGCGCCCTGCGCGCCCAGGTGCTGGCCCTGCGCGAGGCGCTCGGCGCGGTGGTCGGCGAGGAGGACGCCGCCGGGCTCCACCTGACCCGCATCGAGGGGAAGCGGCTGCGTTACCTGCTCGAGCCGCTGCGCGGCCACGCCGGCGCCGACGCCACCGGGGCGGTCGCCGCCTTGAAGGAGCTCCAGGAGCTGCTCGGCGGCTGGCACGACCGGCAGCAGGCCCGCCAGGCCCTGGCCGCCGCGCTGGTCGAGGCGGCCGCCGATCGGGCCCGCCGCGGCCGTGGCGCCGAGAGCGGTGACCTGCGCCCCGGGCTGCTCTCCCTCGACCTCCTGGCGGCGGGCGAGGCCGACGCTCTCTACCGGGAGATCGCCGAGCGCTTCCTTCAGTCCCGCGCCACCGCCCTCCTCGACCTCGCCTGGGCGGTGGTGGCCGGGCTGGAGGGCGGAGCGGAGGAGGGCCAGTTGGACGAGGCCGCGCCGGCACCGCGCCTGCTCCTCACCGGCCTGCCGCCGGAGGCGACCTCCGGTGACGTCGAGGAGGTGCAGCAGGGCTGGCTGCCCGGTGACGGTGAGCAGGTGGGGCTGGTCCGCTCGGCCGGCGGCGAGCGGTTCTTCCGGGCGCGTCGCGGGCCGCGCGGCACCCGCCAGGTCGAGGCGACCACCCGCGCCGACTTCGAGGCCTGGTGGCCGCTCACCGAGGGCCGGCGCCTCTCGCACCGGAGCCACCGGGTGGCGGCGCTGCCGGGCTGGCGCTTCGACGAGTTCACCGACCGGCGGCTGGTGCTGGCGGTGGTCGAGTCGGGCGGCGACGTCACTCCGCCCGGCTGGCTCGAGCCCTCGGTGGTGCGCGACGTGACTGGCGAGCGCGGCTACCGCGACGAGGCCCTGGCCCGCCGCGGTCCCCGCCGCGGCTGAAGCCGCTAGGAGAGCGGCGGCGAGGCGAGCCGGGCCAGCTCGGCCAGCGCCGCCTCGAGCCTGACCTGGAGCTGCTCCCGCGCCACGGTGTCGGCCCGGATCCGCGCCAGCGTCAGCGCCGTGGTCAGGTAGGAGGTGAGCCGCATGGCGGTCTCCCAGTAGATGAAGATGGCGTTGCTGTAGGGGTGGTCGGCCATCCGGTCGGAGAGGAACCAGCAGGCGCCCGACGCCAGGGCGATGGCCACCCCGGCCCGGCGCCCGACCAGCCAGGCCGCCAGCGAGACCGGGATGAAGTAGAAGATGAAGAAGCCGAGCTCGTAGCCGGTGACGTAGTCGAGCCAGGTCGTGACGGCCAGCACGGCCCCGGTGAAGGTGAGGACCAGGGCCGGTCGGGCCCGCAGCCTGGCGCCCATGGCGGCCACCCCGGCGCCCGGCCAGCGCCGGCCACCCGGAGCAGGACTACCAGACGTCACAGCGCTCGGCCCGGACCATGGGCGCCCCGGCGCCGCAGGTGAAGGCGGCGGCGAACTCGCGGAGGTTGGAGAGCGGGCCGTTGACCCGCCAGCGGGCCGACGAGTGCGGATCGGTGGCGGCGCGGAGCCGGGCGTTCTCCGGCCGGATCTGGGCGCACCAGGCCTGGGCGTGCGCCAGGAAGAACTGCTGGTCGGCGCTGAAGCCGCCCACCGGCGCCTCCTCCGGCTTGCCGGCCCGCGAGG
Source organism: Anaeromyxobacter sp. (assembly GCA_025360965.1). Classification (GTDB taxonomy): domain Bacteria; phylum Myxococcota; class Myxococcia; order Myxococcales; family Anaeromyxobacteraceae; genus JADKCZ01. The sequence continues at coordinate 12,637 of JANYBC010000116.1, forward strand.
CCCGGTAGGCCGAGAAGGCCAGCTTGAGGCCGCCGAGGTCGGCGAGGTTCTCGCCGAGCGTCAGCTTGCCGTCGAGCTTGACCTCGTCGATGACCGGGTAGGCCGAGTACTGCCGCTCGACGCAGGCGGCCCGCCGATCGAACTCGTCGGACACCGGCTTCGACCACCAGTCGGTCAGGTTCCCGCGCGCGTCGTACCGCCGGCCCTGGTCGTCGAAGCCGTGGGTCAGCTCATGGCCGACCACCAGGCCGATGGCGCCGTAGTTGACGGCGTCGTTGGCCCCCTGGGTGTAGAACGGGGGCTGCAGGATGCCGGCCGGGAAGACCATCTCGTTCATCGACGGGTTGTAGTAGGCGTTCACGGTCGGTGTGGACATGCCCCACTCGGTCCGATCGAGCGGCTTGCCGATCTGGGCCAGCTGCCGCTTCATCTCGAAGGCGCTGGCGGCGGTGGCCGCGGCCAGGAAGTCGCCGCGCTTGACGGTGAGGCCGTCGTAGCTCCGCCAGGCCGAGGGGTACCCGATCTTGTTGTCGACCGCGGCCAGCTTCTCCTGGGCCCTGGCGCGGGTGGCGTCGTCCATCCAGTCGAGCCCGGCGATCCGCCTCCCCATGGCCTGCTGCACGCCGCCCACCAGCGCCAGCGCGCGGGCCTTGGCCTCGCCGCCGAAGTGGCGGCGCACGAAGGCCTGCCCGAGCGCCTCCCCCAGGAGCCCGTCGACCATGCCCACGCAGTGCTTCCAGCGCTCCGGCATCGCCTTCTCGCCGGTGAAGTGGCTGGCCTGGAACCAGAAGGCCGGATCGCTCAGTCCCTTGGGCAGGGCGCGGGCGCCGGCCGCGTCGGCCAGCAGGTGCCAGCGCAGGTAGGCCTGCCAGGTGGCGGGCGGGGTCCTGGCGATGAGCGCGTTGAGCTGCTCGAGCGCCTTCGGGGTGCTGGCCGTGAAGGCGGTGAGGCCGGGCGCGCCGAGCGCGGCCAGGTAGCCCTTCCAGTCGAAGCGCGGGGCCGCCTTCTTCAGGCCGGACAGGTCGAGCCGGTTGTAGGTCCGCTGCGGGTCGCGCGACTCGACGCGGGTCCAGTGGCTCCCGGCCATGGCGGTCTCCAGCGCCAGGATGGCGCGGGCGTCCGCCTTGGCCTGGGGCGCCGGCAGGCCGGCGGCGGCGAGCTGCGCCGTGACGTGCGCCAGGAAGGCGGCGCGGATGGCGGCGCTCTTCTCGTCGCCCTTGGTGTAGTAGTCGCGGTCGGGGAGCGAGAGGCCGCCCTGGGAGATGGCGCCGATCACCTGCGTCGAGTCCTTGGAGTCCTGCGCCGAGCCGATCGAGAAGAGCACCGCGGTCCCGGCGGCGTGGAGCCGGCCGACCGCGGCGGAGAGGCTGCCGGCGTCCCTCACGGCGCCCAGCCGCTTCCACTCCGCGCGGAGCGGGGCCGCCCCGGCCTTCTCGATGGCCGGTTCGTCCATGCAGGCCCCGTAGAGGTCGGCCACCAGCTGGCCGTGGCGATCCTCGGGCGAGACCTGCCCCGCGGCGGCCTGATCGAGGATGGCCCGCAGCTTGAGCTTGTTCTCCTCCCTCATCAGGTTGAAGGAGCGGACCCAGCGCGACTGGTCGTCCGGGATGGTGGTCCTCTCCAGCCAGCCGCCGCAGGCGAACTCGTAGAAGTCGCCGCAGGGGTCGACCGCCGCCTTCACGAGCGAGGGGTCGATGCCGGACGCGGCCGGGGCCGGCGCAAACTCGACCCTGGCCACCGGGGCCGGCGGCGGGGGCGGGAGCGGCTTCGGCGCGGCGCAGGCGAGGGCGGCGAGGGCGACCAGCGGCAGGGCTCGGTTCACGGGGGCTCCCAGGGTGGTCCGGCGCAGGCTGCGGGCCGGGCGGCTCGAGGCCTCTCCTAACACCGGCGGGTCGCCCGGGCCAGCGCCCGGAGGTGACCGGAGTGCCGCCCCCGGTCTATACCGGCCCGGCGCCATGCCGTTCCACTTCACGCCCGGGGTCCGCGACCCCACCACCAGCGCCCGCCGCGGCTCGTTCACGACGCCGCACGGCCGGGTCGAGACCCCGGTCTTCATGCCGGTGGGGACGCGCGGGACGGTGACCGGCATGACCCCGGCCGATCTCGACACCCTCGGCGTCGAGATCATCCTCGGCAACACCTACCACCTGCTGCTCCGGCCCGGCCCCGAGGCCATGCGCGGCTTCGGCGGCCTGCACCGCTTCATGAGCTGGGACCGGCCCATCCTCACCGACTCGGGCGGCTTCCAGATCTTCTCGCTCCCCGGCTCGCGCACCATCAGCGAGGAGGGGGCCCGCTTCCAGAGCTACGTCGACAAGAGCTACCACCGGCTCTCGCCCGAGACCTCGGTCGCCATGCAGGAGGCGATCGGCTCGGACGTGATGATGGTGCTGGACATCTGCGTCCCCTCCACCGCCGGCGAGGCCGAGATCCGCGCCGCCATGGCGCGGACCCACCGCTGGGCGGTCCGCAGCCTCGAGGCCCGCACCCGCGGCGAGCAGGCGCTCTTCGCCATCGTGCAAGGCGGCCTCTCCCCCGCCATGCGGGCCGAGTCGGCCGGCTTCCTCACCCAGCACCCCTTCGACGGCTACGCCATCGGCGGCCTGGCGGTGGGCGACACCCGCGCCGAGCGCTTCGACGTGGTCGGCAACGCCGCCCGCCTGCTGCCCACCGACAGGCCGCGCTACCTGATGGGCGTCGGCACCCCGCCCGACCTGCTCGAGGCCATCGCCCACGGCGTCGACATGTTCGACTGCATCATCCCCACCACGCTGGCCTGGCAGGGGACCGCCTTCACCGGCACCGGCCGGGTCCGGCTCACCCGCGCCGAGTACCGGCTCTCGGAGGCGCCGCTCGACCCCGACTGCGGCTGCTCCACCTGCCGGCTCCACAGCCGCGGCTACCTGCACCACCTGATGAAGTGCAAGGAGCCGCTCGCCCCGCGCCTGCTCTCCATCCACAACCTCCACCACTACCTCTCGCTGATGCGGGCCGCCCGCGCCGCCATCGAGGCCGGCCGCTACGGCCCCTTCATGCGCGAGACCCTGGCCCGCATCGACCGGCACGAGCACGACTCGAGCGGCCGCTCCCCGGGGCGCCGCACCGAGCAGCCGGCGCCGCCCCCCGCCGCGCCGACCCCGCTCAGGCCCGGGGTCCGCTTCGAGATCGTCGCCACCTCGAGCGGCGCCCCCTCGGTGCGCGACGCCGAGGCCGGCGAGGTGATGCACCCGGTCATCGGCGCCACCGTCGAGTCGGAGCGGCTCTACGTGGCCCAGTCGCGCCTGGCGGCTCGCCTCGGCGAGGCCAGCGACCGGCCGCTGACCCTCTTCGACGTCGGCCTCGGCGCCGCCGGCAACGCCATGGCCGCGCTGCGGGCCGCCCGGGCCCTCGCCCCCGTGGGCCGCCGGCTCGAGCTGGTCAGCTTCGAGCGAGAGCTCGGCGCGCTCACCCTGGCGGCGTCGCCGGAGGGGTCGGCCCGGCTCGGCTGGAGCGGCGAGGAGGCGGCGGCGGCCCGGGCCATCCTGCGCGACGGGAGCTGGCAGGCCCCCGGCGTGAGCTGGCGCCTCAGCCTCGGCGACGCGCTCGACCGGCTCGACGCCGAGCGCTCGCGCGCCGAGCTGGTCTTCTGGGACCCCTTCTCACCCAAGGTGAACGGCGCGCTCTGGACCGCCGGCGCCTTCGCCCGGCTGGCGGCCCGCTGCGCCCCCGGCGCCTCGCTCTTCACCTACTCGACCGCCACCGCCACCCGCTCGGCGCTGCTGCTGGCCGGCTGGGTGGTCGGCCACGGCGACGCCTCCGGCCCCAAGGAGGAGACCACCGCCGCGACGCTGCCGCCCTCCCTCCCGGCCCGCCCGCTCGACGCCCGCTGGCTGGCGCGCCTCGGCCGCTCCTCGGCCCCCTTCCCGGTGGACGCCCCCGCCGACGCCCTGGCCCGCATCGGCGCGTTCGAGCAGTTCCGCGGGTAGGAACGGGGAGCCCCTCCCACACGCCCCTACCTGGCGAGCGCGGCGCGATTGAATCGGGGCGCTGCTCCCCACGTCATGGTTCTCGCCCTGCTCATTCCCGCCTGCTAGGAAGGCACCATGCGAATCGCTCCCCCCAGGCTCCTCCTCGTCCTCGCCTTCGCCCTCGCCGCCTGCATGGCGCACGACAAGGCGGGCGACCAGGCCGCCGCCCTCGGCGACTGGAAGACCGCCTACGTCAACTACCGGGAGGCGCTGGCCGACGCGCCGGCCGACCCGAAGCTGAAGGAGAAGTACGAGCGGGCCCGCGCCGAGGCGCTCCGCACCTCGATCGCCGCCGCCCGCGGCTGCATCGCGCGGCAGCAGTGGGTCTGCGCGGTCAACGAGGCCGACTTCGCCCTCTCCATCGACGGCGGCGACGTCGAGCTCTCGAACATCCGGCGCGACGCCGGGCGGGAGCAGGCGCTGGTGCAGGTGGAGCAGGCCCGCGGACAGGTGGCGCGAGGGCAGCTCAGGCAGGCCGACGCCACGCTGCGCGACGCCCAGCGGCTCTCCAGCGACCCGAAGGTGCTGCAGGCCAGCTCGCAGGTGGCCGGCGGGCTGGTCACCGCCGCGGTCGCCGAGTCGGATCGGCTGCGCGCCGCGCGCCAGTTCCCCGAGGCCCTGGCCCTGCTGCAGCTCGCCCTGCCCTACGAGGCGAGCCTGCGAGAGCGGATCGACGGGGTGAAGCGGGAGCAGGCGGCCTTCCTGCGCGCCGAGCATGACCGGCTCATGGCCGAGGGGCAGCAGCTCCTCGCCAGCAACGCCTGGTCGGAGGCCGCCTCCCGCTTCCAGGCGGCGCACGCGGCGGTGCCGGACGAGCGGGCCAGGGCCTCCGAGCGCTACGCCCGGCTGGCGCTGACCGCCGAGGCTGGCGTGGCCCGCAGCGACTGGCCGGCCGCCACCCGCGCCTACCAGGAGATGGTCGACCTGCGCGTCGAGCAGAACGGCTACGCCGCCGCGCAGCTGGGGCGGGTCACGGTGCGCCCCTGGGCGATCCGGATCCGCTCGGTGCTGGTCTCCCCGCTGCGCCCCGACGGCGTGCCCTGGGTCGGCCCCCCGCGCCGGGCCGTGGTCCAGATCGCCAACGAGGTGGTGCGGCTCGGCGGCTCGAGCCTGTCGGTGCCGTTCCTGCTCATGCTCAACCAGGTGCCCCACGACAACCAGCCGACGGTGCTGGTCGAGGTGGTCGCGCCGGGGGGCGGACCGCTGGTCACCCAGCCCCACCGCGGCCTCTACACCACGCTCGGCGCCTCGGTGGTGGTCGGCGCCAACGCCTTCGAGCGGGGCCGGGTGGTCTTCCGGGTCTTCCACGCCGAGCCGAGCGAGCTGGTCGAGACCATGGGGGTGATCGAGGCTCCCATCGGCGACCTGATCACCCGCGGCGGCCTCATGCTGCGGTCCGAGTCGGTGCCGGCGCTGGAGCTCTCGGCCGAGCCGGCCCCGGGCGTCGCGCTCGGCAGCTTCACCGACCTGTCGCCGGTGGCGCCGCCGCCACGCCCGCCGACCGCGCCGGCGCCCGGTCCGCGTCCGCCGCCGGGGCGGTAGGGGGATCCGGAGGCTCCTCGCGCTGGAGTGGTGGCCGGCCTCCGGCCGGTCATGGAGGAAGGGCCGGCGCGCAGCACGGTCGCCTCGCCCGGTCCACTCGAACCGGGAGCAGGCCATGGCCAAGTACGTCGACGGCTTCATCATCCCATTGCAGCGACGCAAGGTGAAGGACTACCTGGTCATGGCCAGGCTGGGCGCGAAGCTCTGGAAGGACCACGGCGCGCTCAGCTACACCGAGAGCGTCGGCGACGACCTCCGGATCCCCCACGGCCTCGGCTTCCCGCGCATGGCGGAGATGATGGTGGAGGGCGCGCCCATGCCCTTCGACCCGAAGCGCTTCGCCGTGGGCGGGTTCGAGGTCGCGGTGGGGTGGTGAGCACCCGAACGCCCCCTCAGCGCGGCGGCATCCCCGCCAGCAACCTCCTCGCCTCCCCCTGCCTCGGGTCGAGCGCCAGCGCCCGCTCCAGCCGCTGCCGCGCCTCCTCGGTCCGCCCCAGCTCGAGGAGCAGCCTCCCCTGCTCGAGCGGGATGCGCGGGTCGTGGCGGTCGAGGGCCGCCGCCCGCTCCAGCTCCACCAGCGCCGCTTCGCGATCACCGAGCGCGACCAGCACCAGCGCGTCGAAGTAGCGCGGGCTCCCCTCGGCCGGCGCCAGCTGGCCGGCGCGGGCGAAGGACTCCCGCGCCGCGGTGAGCTCGCCGAGCCGGTGGCGGGCGATGCCGAGGTTGACGTGGGCGCGCCAGTAGAGCGGCGCCACCTCCAGGGCCACCGCCAGCCGCTCGGCCGACCGGCTCGCCTCGCCGCGGGCCAGGTAGGCGACCGCCAGGTTGTTGTTGACGGTCACGTCGCGCGGGGCGTGGCGCAGCTCGGCCTCGTAGAGCGAGACGGCGTCGCGCCAGTCGGCGTTGCGGGCGACGGTGCGGGCCGCCAGCAGGGCCAGCAGCAGCAGCGACGCGGCCGGGAGCCAGCGGGCCCGCCCCGGCCACGCCCCCCCGGCCCGGGCCGCGCGCTCGGCCAGCGCCGACGGCAGCTGCCCCACCCAGAGGCAGAAGCCGACCGAGCCGAGGTAGAGGAACCGCTCGGCCATGAGCACGCCGACCGGCAGGATGTTGAGCACCGGCGCCAGCGAGACCAAGGCCCAGAGTAGGCCGAGGGCGGCTAGCGGGGCGCGGCGCAGGGAGGCCAGCCCGGCCACCGCCACGCCCGCCCAGGCCAAAGTGGCCAGCGCCGACGGCCAGCCGAGCTGCTCCGTGAAGGGGATGCGGGCGGCGTAACCGAAGTCGGTCATGAGCTCGACCGGCCAGACCAGCAGCCGCAGGTACTCGGCCAGGGCCCGGGTCATGGTGAGGGCCACCACCGAGGGCGGGCGGCTGCCGAACCAGCGCGCCGCCTCGGGCGACACGGCGGCACCGGGGCGCAGGAGCAGGTAGGGGAGCAGCGCCGCCGAGAGCAGGAGCGCCAGCAGGGCGAGCGTGCCGAGGGCCCGCCTCCCCCCAGGTCGGGCCAGCCCGGGCGCCGAGCCGAGCCCGGCCGCCGCTGGCACCGTGAAGGCGACCAGCGCGAGGAGCCCCGGCACCACCGCCGCGGTCTCCTTGGAGAGCACGGCCGCGGCCAGCAGCAGCACCGCCACCGGCAGCCGCCACCAGCGCTCGCGCCAGCCGAGCGCCAGCAGCAGCGCGCCGAGGCCGCCGGCCGCCGCCAGCAGGTCTCCTCGCCCCACCAGCGGCGCCACCGCCTCGACGTGGACCGGGTGGAGGGCGAAGAGCAGCGCGGCGCCGAGCGCGCCGGCCTTCCCCCGCGCCGGCGCCAGCACCGCCAGCAGCAGCCGCGCCAGCCTCCAGACCAGCAGCGTGGTGATCACGTGCAGGGCCAGGTTGACGAGGTGGTAGCCGGCCGGCGCGGCGCCGTGCAGGGCGTAGTTGATGGCGTGGGTGAAGGTGGCCAGCGGCCGGTAGGGGCCGGCCAGGGTGGCGCCGGCGGCGAAGCCGACCTGCTCGCGGAACATGGCGGCGACGTCGAAGCTGCGGACCAGGGGGTTCTGGACCACCGCCCAGCCGTCGTCGAGGTTGGGCTGGTTTCCGAGGGTGTTGGCGAAGGCGGCCGCGGCGGCCAGCCCGGCCAGGATCATGGCGCGCAGGTCGGTCGGCGCCGCCCCGGCGGCAGGCTCACTGGAGCGAGACGGTCCCATCGTCCTCATCGTACGCGAAGAGATCGCCGTAGCGGGCCCAGCCGATCCAGATCTGGAAGACCCGGTCGTAGTCCTCGGCCGGCATCCGCAGCACGATGGTATCGAGCACGAAGTCGCGCGGCAGCCGGTGGCCCGGCGCCACGGCGAGCGCGTCGCGCACGTCGGCGAAGAGCCGCAGCGTCAGCAGCTTCTCCCGCCAGGCCGCCTTGCGCCCCTCCGGCCCGGCCGCGGCGAAGGCCTTTCCCCCCGAGGTCAGCACGGCGAGCCGCTTGGGCGTGTCGACCAGCTCGAGCAGCTCGGCCGCCTTGACGGCGGTGAGCAGGTGGCCGAACTCGCGGCCGGTCTCGGCGGCGATGCGGAAGACGTCCTCCTGCCCGCCGCGGGCGTCGAGCCACTCGATCAGCCCGATGACGTCGCCCACCGGGGCCGAGGGCAGGATCTCCGGCTGGGCCTCGACGGCCGCCGGGGCGGCCGGCTCGGGGAGGTCGGGCAGCTCGTGGCCGGTGATCAGGTCGTGGAGCCGGTCGACCAGCGCCAGCACCTCGGGCGAGCGGGGATCGCGCGGCCTGGGCAGCCGGTTCTCCACCACGGTGCGGACCCGCCCGGGGTTGGCGGAGAGGACCACGATCCGGTCGGCCATGGTCACCACCTCCTTGATGTCGTGTGAGACCAGGAGGAGCGCCGATGGGTCCTGCTGCTTGGCCGACCAGATGTCGAGGATCTCGGCGCGCAGCGCCTCGGCGGTCAGGGCGTCGACCTGGCTGAAGGGCTCGTCCATGAAGAGCGCCTCGGGGCGGAGCGAGAGGGCCCGGGCCATGCCGACCCGCTGCTTCATCCCGCCGGAGAGCTCGCGCGGGTAGGCCTCCTCGAAGCCGGCCAGGCCGACCATGCGGATGGCGTCGGCGATGCGCGTGGCCGCCTCCGCCGGCGGCAGCCCGGCCGCCTGCAGCACGGCCCGAACGTTCTCCACCACCGTCATCCAGGGGAAGAGCGCGAACCCCTGGAAGACGATGGCCACGCCGGGCGCCATGCCGAGCAGCGGCTGGCCGCGCACCTTGACCGCGCCGCTGGTGGGCTTGATCAGGCCGGCCAGGATCCGCAGGATGGTCGACTTGCCGCAGCCGGAGGGGCCGAGCAGCGCCACCACCTCGTCCTCGCGGATCTCCACCGAGACGTCGCGGAGCACCTCGAGCCGCTGCCCCGAGGGCAGCACGAAGGTGTGGCTCACGCCCTCGATGGCGTAGAGCGGCGGGCGAGCGGTGTCGGCGGCCATGGTCGAGTCCGATCAGGGGGTGAAGCGCCGCTCGGCGTAGGAGTTGAGCGGGCGCCAGACGAGGCGGTTGAAGAGGACCACGACGGCCGACATCACCACCACGCTGGCGGCCAGCAGCGGGAAGTCGGCGGCCTCGGCGGCCACCCCGATGCGGGCCCCGAGGCCGAAGGTGGTGAGGGTCTGGCCGCGGTAGGCGACGTACTCGGAGACGATGGAGGCGTTCCAGGCGCCGCCCGCCGCGGTGACCCAGCCGGTGATCAGGTAGGGCAGGACCGAGGGGAGCAGCAGCAGCTTGAAGCGCCGCCAGCCGGTGATCCGGTAGCTGGCGGCCGCCTCGCGCAGGTCGGAGGGCACCGCCATGGCGCCGGCCACCACGTTGAAGAGGATGTACCACTGCGTGCCGAGCAGCATGAGCACCACGCTGCCGCCGGAGAGCCCGACGCCGAGCTGGGCCAGCACCGCCACCACCGCCGGGAAGAGCATGGGGGCCGGGAAGGAGGCCACCACCTGCACGACCGGCTGGAGGACGCGGGAGAGCTTCGGCGAGAGGCCGATGGCCAGCCCGGCCGGCAGCGCCCAGAGCGTGCCGAGCGCCACGGCGAGCAGCACTCGCGCCAGCGTGGCCCCCGCCGCCAGCAGCGTGGTGGCCCAGACCGACCAGGCCACCTCGCGGAGCAGGCGGACCAGCTCCAGCGCCCCCACGGCCAGCAGCACCATGAGCCCGCCGAAGAGCACCAGGGGCAGCAGGCGCGAGAGCCGGCCGGCGGCGGCCGACGGCTCCACGGGCGGATGCGGCTTCGGCGTCACCGAGCTCGCCAGCCGGCGGCGCCAGCGGCGCAGCAGCCGCACCAGGCGCGAGCGGCGCAGCAGGTCGAGGAACCAGGAGCGCGCCTCCTCGCCACCCTGGCCCTCGTCCTGGCGGAACTTCTGCGACCAGACCACCACCGGGCGCCAGAGCAGCTGGTCGAGCACCACGATCATGACCACCATGGCGACCACCGCCGCCAGCATGGCCCGGCCATCGCCCGCCGCCACCGCCACGCTCATGTAGGCGCCCAGCCCCGGCAGCCGGAAGTCGCGCGAGCCGAGCACGAAGGCCTCGCTCACCATGAGGAAGAACCAGCCCCCAGCCATCGACATCATGGCGTTCCAGGTGAGGCCGATCACCGAGGCCGGCAGCTCCACCCACCTGAAGCGCTGCCACCAGGAGAAGTGGTAGTGGTGCGCCACCTCGAGCTGGACCGCCGGCACGCTGCGCACCGAGCGGTAGAAGCTGAAGGTCATGTTCCATGCCTGGCCGGTGAAGATCATGACGATGGCGGCCAGCTCGATGCCGATGTTGGAGCCGGGGAAGAGCGCCACCAGCGAGAGCACCAGGCCGGGCATGAAGCCGAGCACCGGCACGCTCTGCAGCACGTCGAGCAGCGGCACCAGCACCCGCTCGGCCAGCGCGTCCCGGGCCGCCCAGTAGCCGTAGGCCAGCGTGAAGAGGAGGCTGAGGGCCAGCGCCGCGAGGCCGCGCATCAGCGAGAGCACCGTGTAGCCGGGGAGCGCCGCCAGGGAGAGGTCGATCTCGACGGCTGGGCGCATGGGGAGCGCCGCCCCCTGGGCCAGGCGGGAGGCGGCGAAGGCCACGCCGCCGAGCGCCGCGACCACCACCAGGTCGGCCCAGCCGAGCCGCCGGGAGTGGCGGAGGAATGCGGTGGCGTCGCCGAAGGCGCGCCGGACCAGGTGGTTCACCTCCCGGTTCTCCGCCGGGGCGCCCGCCCGGTCAAGCCACGGCTCGGTGAAGGGGCCGGGAAGAGGGAGGAGGGTCGGGCTGTTCACCGGGACGGGCGGCGGCTATCTTCGGCCGCTCCAGTGAATCCACGCAGGGAGGGTGCATGAACCCGGACATCCGGGCCGTCTCGGACGAGGTACAGCGGCAGTCGGCCTTCGTCGACGCGCTCCTCACCGAGACCGGCAAGGTCATCATCGGACAGAAGTACCTGGTGGAGCGGATCCTCATCGGCCTGCTCACCGGCGGGCACGTCCTCGTCGAGGGGGTGCCGGGGCTGGCCAAGACCCTCACCGTGAAGACCCTGGCCGACGCCATCGACTGCAGCTTCAGCCGCATCCAGTTCACCCCCGACCTGCTCCCGGCCGACGTGGTCGGCACCCAGGTCTACGACCCGCGCACTCAGACCTTCTCGGTCCGCCAGGGGCCGGTGGTGGCCAACGTGGTGCTGGCCGACGAGGTCAACCGGGCCCCCGCCAAGGTCCAGTCGGCGCTGCTCGAGGCCATGCAGGAGCGCACGGTGACCCTGGACGGCACCACCCATTCCCTCTCCGCCGGCTTCATGGTGGTGGCGACGCAGAATCCCATCGAGCAGGAGGGGACCTACCCGCTCCCCGAGGCGCAGCTCGACCGCTTCCTGTTCAAGGTCCTCGTCGGCTACCCCGACCGCGACGAGGAGCGGACCATGGTGCGCACCCACGGCCACCAGACCGT
>JANYBC010000126.1 GCA_025360965.1 Anaeromyxobacter sp.
GGTGACCCGGGGGCGTCACGGGATGTCGGTCTTCCGTCCGGGGCAGCCAGCGGTCCACCTCGCCGCCCACGGCGGGCATGACGCCGTCGACGTGACCGGAGCGGGCGACACGGTGGCGGCCGCCTTCGCGGCCGGCCTGGCCGCCGGCGGGGACGCCCTGGCGGCGGCGCGGCTCGCCAACGTGGCCGGGGCGCTCCAAGTGCAGAAGCCGGGCACCGCCACGGTCTCGCGGATGGAGCTCGCCATCGAGCTGCAGGGGCCCTGAGCAGATGGCCCGGCGCGTCACCCTCGAGGAGCTGCCGGCCCTGCGGGGCGAGGCCACCGCGGCCGGCAAGACCGTGGCGCTGGCCAACGGGATCTTCGACCTCTTCCACGTCGGCCACCTGCGCTACCTGCAGGGGGCTCGCGGCGAGGCCGACCTGCTGCTGGTGGCGGTCAACAGCGATGCCTCGACCCGGGCCTACAAGGGACCGGGCCGGCCGGTGGTGCCGGAGGACGAGCGCGCCGAGATCGTCGCCGCGCTGGCCTGCGTCGACTACGTGGTGATCTTCCCGTCGCGGGACGTGGTCCCCATCATCCGCGCCCTTCGACCCGACGTGCACGTCAAGGGGACCGACTACACGCCCGAGACCATCCCCGAGGCGGCCGAGGTGAAGGCCTACGGCGGGCGGGTGGCCGTCGCCGGAGACCCGAAGAACCACTCCACCACCGCCCTCATCGCCGCCCTCGAGGCGGCCAGGACGCCGACGCGCTGAGGCGCTGAGGCGCGCCGCCAACCACCAGGAGACCACCATGCCCCTGTCACCCGAGCTGAGAGAGATCCTGGCCTGCCCCAAGTGCAAGGGGGCGCTCGACTTCCACGAGGAGGTGGGCGAGATCCACTGCCTGCGCTGCCGCCTGGCCTACCGCATCGACGATGGCATCCCGGTGATGCTGATCGACGAGGCCAGGCCGCTGCCGTGAGCTGCACGCGGGCCGGACCGCCGGGGAGGGCAGGGCCATGATCCGCAGCATGACCGGCTTCGGGGCAGGGCGGGCTGCGTCGGGCGGCGAGGAGGTCGCCGTGGAGCTCCGCTCGGTCAACCAGAAGTTCTGCGAGGTGAAGGCGCGGCTGCCGCGTGAACTGGCGGCGCTGGAGCCGGGCCTGGTCCGCCAGATCAAGGACCGGCTGGCCCGCGGCGGCATCGACCTCTCGCTGCGCCGCACCGGCCCGGGAGGCTCGATGGCGCCCCGCGTCGACGGGCCGCTGGCCGAGGCCTACGCCCGGGCCTACGCCGAGGTGCAGGCACGCCTGGGTCTTCAGGACCCCCTCCGGCTGGCCGATATCGTCGCCGCCGAGGGCGTGATCCGGCTCGACGAGCGGGACACCGACCTCGACGCGGCCCGCGCCGCCTCCGAGAAGGCCCTCACCGCGGCCCTGGAGGCGCTGCTGGCCATGCGGGAGCGGGAGGGGGAGGCGCTCCAGGCCGACCTCGAGGCGCGCCTCGCCACCGCGCTGGCGCTGGTGGCCCAGGTGGAGGTGCTGGCGCCGCAGGCGGTCGAGCACCACCGGACCCGGCTGGCCGAGCGGATCAAGGAGCTGACGCAGGGGATCCCGCTCGACCCGGCGCGGCTGGCGCAGGAGGTGGCCTTGCTGGCCGACCGCACCGACGTGGCCGAGGAGATCACCCGGCTGCGCAGCCACCTCGGGCAGGCCCGGGCGCTGCTGGGCGGGCGCGAGCCGGCCGGGCGCAAGCTCGACTTCCTCGTCCAGGAGATGCATCGCGAGGTGAACACCATCGGCTCCAAGTCCCAGCACGCCGGGCTCTCGGGGCTGGTGGTGTCGCTCAAGGTCGAGGTCGAGCGGATGCGGGAGCAGGTCCAGAATGTCGAGTGAGGCGCTGGCCCCCGGCCTGCTGCTGGTGCTCTCGGCCCCGTCCGGCGCCGGGAAGACCACGCTGGCGCGCCGTTTCGTGGCCCGGCACGGTGACGCCACGTTCTCCGTCTCCGCCACCACGCGACCGCCGCGGGGCAGCGAGCGCGACGGCGTCGACTACCACTTCGTCTCGCCCGAGCGTTTCGCGGCGCTGGTCGCAGAGGGGGCGCTGGCCGAGTGGGCCGAGGTCCACGGCCGCCGCTACGGGACCCTGCGCGCCACCGTCGATCGCTCGCTGGCGAGCGGCCAGGTGGCGGTCTTCGACATCGACGTGCAGGGCGGGGCGCAGCTGCAGGCGGCCTACCCGGCCCAGGCCTTGACGGTCTTCATCCTGCCCCCCGACGAGGCCGAGCTGGCTCGACGCCTCCGGGGACGTTCAACGGAGAGTGAAGCCGCCATCGAGGCTCGCCTGGCGTCGGCGCGCGCCGAGGTGGCGAGGGGCCTGGCGAGCTACCAGTTCGTGCTGCTCAACGACCAGCTCGACGGGGCGCTCTCGCGTCTCGAGCTGGTCGTCACGGCGGCGCGGGCCCGGCTGGCCGGCAGGCCGGACCCCCGCGCGGAAAGCGCTGCGGCGCAGTGGCGCCGCGGTGTCGCGCCGGTCGGCGCGTGGCGCGCCGCGACACCCACTTGACACGGGATCCGGTCGCGGCTACAAAGCGCGCCCGTCGAGAGGGGCTGCCGGCAGGAAAAGCAGCGAAGTTGAAGGACTTCTTGACGGACTTCCTCGGAGGGGCTACATAGCGCGCCCCTCGAAGAAACCCGGTCCGCGAGAGCGAAGCCGGGGTGCTTGACGGGGAAAAGGTCCCGGTGTAGATGTCCGGGACCTTCGGTCGAAAGGGCGACGGAGTTTTCTGTAACTTGCCCTCTTGACAGCAAGAAGCGCCGGGGGTAGATACGGCGCCCCAACTTGAACCAGCACGGTCGTCTTCGTGACCCCGCGGTGGCCAAGGTTCGGATCCGGGAAACCCGATCCGAACGGTGAAGCTCGGTCTTTGAAAGCTGAATAGCAAGCCGATGTTTGGAATGCGGTCCACGCATTCCTTCGAGTTTGCAACAAATATGAATCACCATGCCAGTTCGCCTCGCAAGAGGAAGCTGGCTGGGATCGAAATCTCTTAATTGGAGAGTTTGATCCTGGCTCAGAACGAACGCTGGCGGCGTGCCTAACACATGCAAGTCGAGCGAGAAAGCCCGCAAGGGTGAGTACAGCGGCGCACGGGTGCGTAACACGTGGGTAATCTGCCCTGAAGCCCGGAATAACCTCCCGAAAGGGAAGCTAATACCGGATGAGACCACGGGAGCCTCGGCTCCTGTGGGAAAAGGTGGCCTCTGCATGCAAGCTATCACTTCAGGATGAGCCCGCGGCCCATCAGCTCGTTGGCGGGGTAACGGCCCACCAAGGCAACGACGGGTAGCTGGTCTGAGAGGACGATCAG
>JANYBC010000137.1 GCA_025360965.1 Anaeromyxobacter sp.
AAGGTGCTGCTCGAGGTGATGCGCGATGGCTTCAACTCCCCGCAGAAGCTGACGCTGCTGCGCGACCGGGTGCGGGTGCAGAGCGTGGAGTGGCGCGTGCTCGACGCCTCGCGCCGCTACGCCTACGTGCGGGTCAAGGCCTTCCAGGATCGGACCGATCGGGCCCTGCGCAAGGCGCTCGACGAGGCCCGCACCGCGCTCCACGGCGACCTGCGCGGCCTGGTGCTCGACCTGCGCAACGATCCGGGCGGCCTGCTCGACCAGGCGGTGCGGGTGGCCGACACCTTCCTCACCAGCGGCATCATCGTCACCACCGAGGGGCGAAACCGGCGCACCGTCGAGGTGGAGAAGGCCCACGAGAAGGAGACCGAGCCCAACTACCCGCTCATCGTGCTCGTCAACAAGGGGACGGCCAGCGCCAGCGAGATCGTGGCCGGCGCGCTCCAGGACCACCGCCGCGCCGTGATCATGGGCACGCAGACCTTCGGCAAGGGCTCGGTGCAGTCGATCATCGAGCTGGAGGACGGCGCCGGGCTGAAGCTGACGGTGGCCCGCTACTACACGCCGCGCCACCGCTCCATCCAGGAGCTCGGCATCACGCCCGACGTGCTGGTGGCCGACGCCTCGCCACCGCCGAGCGACGACGGGCTGGGGGAGAAGGACCTGAAGCGCCACCTGCGCAACGACGGTGGGGAGCGGCCCCGCCCGCCGGCGCAGGGGCCGGGCGAGGATTACCAGCTCCGCACCGCGCTCGACTACCTGAAGGCCGTCGACATCTTCAAGGGTGGCGACACGGCCCCAGGAGCGGCCCCGCGCGGCCCGTGAACAAAAACACCAAGCGCGGCGGTAGCTTGCGTGTTTGACATTTCAGTCTGGATCAGTAAAGTACGCGCGGCCTCGGTCTTGCTGTCGAGAGGGCCGTCACCACACCCAACTGCAACCTGATGGAGCGAGCCGGCCGCGGGGGCGCGCCGGCACGGATAGGTCATACATGAGCACTCTGGAGCTGTCGGTCTTCCTCGCCTACTCGCTGCTGCTGCTGGTCCTGTCCATCTACGGGTCCCACCGGATCCGCATGGCGTACCTGCACTACCGGCACAAGTACCGCCTGCCGACGCCGGCCGGCCGGTTCACCGACCTGCCGCGGGTCACCGTCCAGCTCCCCATGTTCAACGAGCTCTGCGTCGCCGAGCGGGTCATCGACTCGGCCTGCGCCCTCGACTACCCCCGCGATCGCTTCGAGGTCCAGGTGCTCGACGACTCCACCGACGAGACCCAGGGCATCGCCCGGGCCGCCGTGGAGCGCTGGAGGGCCCGCGGCGTCGACATCGTCTACGTGCACCGCGTCAACCGGCAGGGGTTCAAGGCCGGCGCGCTGGAACACGGCCTCGCCACCTCGAAGGGCGAGTTCGTCGCCATCTTCGACGCCGACTTCCTGCCGCCCGCCGACTACCTGCTCCGCTGCATCCACCACTTCACCGATCCGAAGGTCGCCGTGGTGCAGGCGCGCTGGGGCCACCTCAACCGCGACCACTCGCTGCTGACGCGCGCCCAGGCCATCTTCCTCGACGGGCACTTCATGGTGGAGCACTCGGCGCGCAGCCGCTCGGGCCGCTTCTTCAACTTCAACGGCACCGCCGGCATGTGGCGCACCGCCGCCATCGTCGACGGCGGCGGCTGGCAGCACGACACGCTGACCGAGGACCTCGACCTCTCCTACCGGACCCAGGTGAAGGGCTGGCGCTTCGTCTTCCTGCCCGACGTGGTGGCCCCGGCCGAGCTGCCCGAGGACATGAACGCCTTCAAGGCGCAGCAGCACCGCTGGGCCAAGGGCTCCATCCAGGTGGCCCTCAAGCTCTGGCCCATGCTGCGCAAGGCGGGGCTGCCTCCCGAGCAGAAGAAGGAGGCCTTCTTCCACCTCACCGCCAACATCGCCTGGGTGGTGATGATCCCGCTCGCCATCCTGCTCCCGGTCTCCTGCGTGGTGCGCGTCTCCCACGGCTGGTTCGAGGTGCTGCTGGTCGATCTGCCCTTCTCCGTGCTGGCGACGCTCTCGGTGCTGATGTTCTACGCCATCAGCCAGGCCGAGCAGGGGGCCAACTGGTGGCAGCGCACCAAGCACCTGCCCTTCGTGATGGCGCTCGGCATCGGCCTCTCGGTCAACAATGCCCGGGCCGTGGTCGAGGCGCTGATGGGCTACGAGACCGGCTTCGTCCGCACCCCGAAGGCCGGCGCCGGCGGGTCGGCGAAGAAGTCCTCGCGCGGTGTCTACAGGGCCCTCGCCACCTTCCAGCCGCTGGTCGAGCTGGGGCTGGCGGCCTACATGACCTACGGCATCGCCTACCTGATCGAGCGCGAGGTCTACTACTCGATCCCCTTCCTGGTCCTCTTCCAGGTCGGGTTCGGCTACGTGGCGCTCTCCTCGATCTACGAGGGGCTGCGCGGCACGGTGGTCCGCTGGGCCCGGGTCTTCACGCCGGCGACCAGCGTCGAGTAGCGCCAGCCGGCGGACCGCTGCCATGCAGCGGCTTCTCGTAGACGGTGACGCCGCCCTCCAGGCGGCCCACCGCCGCGAAGCCGAGCCGCTCCCAGAAGCCGTCGACCTCCCGGTTCTCGTCGGCCACCGAGAGCCGGAGCAGGTCGCAGCCGGCCGCCTCCAGGGCCGGCTCCAGCGCCGCCATCACCTCCCGCCCCAGCCCCTGGCCCTGCAGCGCCTCGCGCACCAGCAGCAGGCCGAGGTGGGCCGTGCCCGGCTCGGGCTGGTCGAGCCAGAGGTCGAGCAGCGCCGCCGGGGTGCCTCCTCGCCTCAAGGTGAAGAGATAGAGCCGCCGCAGCGGATCGGCCTCGGCCTCGTCGAGCAGCCGGGCCGCGGCCTCCTGATCGGCCGGGGCTCCCTCGGCCCGCTCGAAGTAGCCGGGGCAGCCCTCGAGGCAGGACTGGACGGCCGCGGTGGTGGCGCGGGTCGCCTCGGTCACGCCGAGGCGGGGGGTCGCGGCCAGGACGGGCGCCGGGGTCCCCACGCCGCTCAGCCCTCGAGACCGAGCAGGAGGCGGGCCTCGCCGTGCTCCAGCGACTCGGCCACCGCGTCGGGGTGGACGGCGGCGAGCGCGGCGACGTCGAAGTTCCCGGTGGCGACGCAGAGCACGCGGCAACCGACCTCGCGGGCGGCCGACACATCGCGCGGGGTGTCGCCGATGATCAGCACCTCGGCAGGGTCCACGGTCCGCCCCAGCCCCGCCGAGACCCGCGCCACCGCCGCCGCCACCAGCCGGGCCCTGGCCTCGCCGTCCTCGGCGAAGCCGTGCAGGCCGGCCGGCGACCAGTCGAAGAAGCCGTCGAGCCCGGCGTGGCGCAGCTTGAGCCTGGCGCCGAGCGCGAGGTTGCCGGTGCAGAGGCCGAGCGCCGCGCTCCGGCCCTGCAGCCTGGCCAGGGTGGCGGCGGCGCCCGGGAGGACCCGGAAGGCCGGCGAGTCGAGCTCGCCCGGCAAGTGCTCGAGGTAGCGGACCAGCAGGGCGTCGGCCAGCCGCTCCTCGAAGGCCACGCCTGAAAGCGCCAGCGCCTCGCGGGCGATGAGCCGGTCGGTCATGCCGTCGAACTTCATCTCGGCCACGCCGGCGACGACCGGGCCGGTCAGCTCCTCCATGGCCTTGTTGAAGGCGCGGCGCCCGGCGCCGCCGGCGCGCAGCAGCGTGCCGTCGATGTCGAAGAGGAAGGCGGCGAACCGGTTCATTCGAAGAGGGCCTCGACGAACTCGGCAGGGGAGAAGGCCTTCAGGTCGGCCACGGTCTCGCCGACGCCGACCCAGCGCACCGGGAGCTTGAGCTCGTCGCAGATGCCGATGATGACGCCACCCTTGGCCGTGCCGTCGAGCTTGGTGAGGGCCAGGCCTGTGACCTGCAGGGCCTCGTGGAACTGCCTCGCCTGGGCGATGGCGTTCTGGCCGTTGGTCGAGTCGAGGACCAGCAGGACCTCATGGGGCGCGCCGGGGACGGCCTTGGCGATGACCCGCTTCACCTTCTTGAGCTCCTCCATGAGCGGCGCCTTGGTGTGGAGCCGGCCGGCGGTGTCGCAGAGCACCACGTCGGCCTTCGTGGTCACGCCCTGCTGGACCGCCTCGAAGCAGACGCTGGCTGGGTCGGCGCCGTTCTTGCCGCGCACCACCGGGGCGCCCACCCGGCCGGCCCAGACCTCGAGCTGCTCGCCGGCGGCGGCGCGGAAGGTGTCACCGGCGCCCAGCACCACCGAGTGGCCTGCGTCCTTGAGCTTGGCGGCCAGCTTGCCGATGGTGGTGGTCTTGCCCGAGCCGTTGACGCCGACCACCATCACCACCCAGGGGCGGACCTGTCCGGGGGCGAAGGGAGGCAGCGCCGCCGCGGCGCCGTCGAGCGCCAGGATGCGGGTGATCTCGACCTTGAGCGCCTGCTTGAGCTGGGCTGGATCGGCCAGCGCCCTGGCCCGCACCTTGGCGCGGACCATCTCGAGCAGCGCGGTGGCGGTCTTGACGCCGATGTCGGCGGTGAAGAGCAGCTCCTCGAGGTCCGCCAGGACCGAGTCGTCGAGGGTGCGCCCGCCGCCGAGCAGGCCGTTCAGGCGGGCCATGAAGCCGCCCCGGGTCTTCTCGAGTCCGGCCGAGAGCGTCTTGCCGGCCTCGGCCTGGGCCTTGACCCGCTGCGCCGCGAGCGCCGTGGCCCTGGCCTCCTCGGCCTCTGCGGCGGCGAGGGCCGCCGCCACGCGGGCCTGCGCCTCGTCCGCCTCGCGCTCCTGCCGCTTGCGCTCCTTGTCGAGCCGCTCCTGCTCCTTCTTCTGGCGGTAGGCCTCCTTGCGGGCCTCCTCGTCTGGCGGCGGGGTGGCCTCGGGCACCTTGGCGGCGCGCGCCGGGGCCGGGGCCACGACCGGCGGGGCGGGGGCGGGCTGAGCGGGAGCGATGGGCCGGGACGCCGGCGGCTTCGGCCAGGTGGCGTCGGCGCCTGGCGCGTCCTGGCGGTTGCGGCGCAGCAGGCGGAGGCCCGCGACGCCGAGCAGCAGGACCACGGCGGCGATCAGGCCGATGCCGGCGAGGTCGTTCGCTGCGAAGTCGAGGAGGGGGATCACGGCGCGGGCTCCCGGAAGGAAACGCTCGAGGGGAGGACGATATATGGCCCCCGGCGCGAGGGTGTCAACGCGCCGGGGCCCGGGGCCGGGCTCAGGCCGCGGTCGACTCGCGGGACCGCTCGGAGAGCCGCACCGACACCAGCTTGGAGACGCCCGGCTCCTCCATCGTCACCCCGTAGAGCGTGTCGACCATCTCCATGGTCCGCTTGTTGTGGGTGATGAGGATGAACTGCGAGGTCTTGGACATCTCCTTGACGATGTCGTTGTAGCGGCCGACGTTGGCGTCGTCGAGCGGCGCGTCGACCTCGTCGAGCAGGCAGAAGGGCGTCGGCTTGATGAGGAAGATGGCGAAGATCAGCGCCACCGCGGTGAGCGCCTTCTCGCCGCCGGAGAGCAGGTTGACGCTCTGGAGCTTCTTGCCGGGCGGCTGGGAGAAGATCTCGACCCCGGCCTCGCCGTCGCCGCCGTCGTCCTGGGTCAGCACCAAACCGGCGCGGCCGCCGTTGAAGAGGCGCGGGAAGACCTGCTGGAACTTCTCGTTGACCCGGTCGAAGGTCTCGCGGAAGCGCTCGCGGCTGGCCCGGTTGATCTTGATGATGGCGGCCTTGAGGTCCGCCATGGAGGCCTCCAGGTCGGCCTTCTGCGTGGTCATGAAGGTGTGGCGGGCCGCCAGCTCGTCGTACTCCTCGATGGCGGTGAGGTTGATGGCCCCCATCCGCTCGGCCTGGGCCTTGAGCTCGTCGAGCCGCTCGCGCTCCGCCGCGCCGGGCGGCCGCTCAAGGTGGAAGCGGGCCAGCTCGTGCTTGAGCTCGGCCTGGCAGCGCTCGCGGGTCTGCTCCTCGAGGTGGGAGAGCTCGAGCGCCTGCTCCCGCACCGTGAGGGCCGAGGCCGAGAGCTCGGCGCGCAGCCCCTCGACGCGGGCGCGCAGGTCGCGCACCTCGGCGTCGCGGGCCCGGCCGCCGATCTGGAGCCCCTCGTGGACGCTCCGGGCGTCGCCGAGCTGGGCCTGCACCTGGGTGAGGTCGGCGCCGAGCCGGCCCAGGTCGACGCGGGTCCCCTCGACGCGGCCGCGCAGCTCGGCGGCGCGGGCGTTCTGCTCCGAGAGGGCGCTGAAGATGCGGGCGCGCCGCTCCTCCACCTCGCGCCGGGCGTCGTCGATGCGCCGGAGCGCGCCGCCGATCGACTCGCGCCGCTCGGAGTCGGCCGCCACCTTGACCTTGAGGTTGAGCACCTCGGAGGTGGCCTGGTCGGCGCGGCCGCGCAGGGCGTCGATCCGCCCCAGGGCATCGCGGGCCCGCTCCTCGAAGCGCGTCACCTCGGCCTCGGCGGTGGCCGCGGCGAGGCGGTGCTCCTCCTCCTCGCGGGAGAGGCCGGCCAGACCGTCCTCGAGCTGGGTCCGCTCCACCGCGAGCTGGCTCACCCGCAGGGCCACCCGCTCCAGCTCCTCGCCGAGCCGGGCCAGGTCCTTCTCCTGGTCGAGGAGGGCCAGCTCCTTGTCGCGGCCGTCCTTGTCGAGCGACTTGAGCGCCGCCTCGAGCTGCAGGAGGCGGGTCTGCAGGGTGCGGTGGCGCTCCTGCGCCAGCGCGAAGTCGGCCTCGAAGGTGCGGACCGTCTCCTCCAGCTCCTGCACCTCGCGCCGCCGCTGCAGCGCGCCGTGCCCCTCGCCCTCGAGCGGTCCGCCGGTGACCACGCCGGAGGGGTCGAGCACCTCGCCGTCGAGCGTGACCAGCGTGCGCTTGGGGTCGGAGGCCTGCCAGAGCTCCAGCGCCGAGGGCAGGTCACGGACGATGAGCGCGTCGCCGAGGAGGAAGCGGACCACCTTGTCGTAGGAGGGCTCGTACTTGACGACGTCGATGGCGTTGGCCACCACGCCGGGGTGGCCGGCCGACTCGGGGAGCCAGGCCGCCGGGTCCTTGAGCCGCGCCATGGGGATGAGCGAGGCCCGCCCCTCGGCGGCGGTCTTCAGGTAGTCGATGGCCTCGACGCCCTGGGAGTGGCTCTCGACGATGACGTACTGGAGCCGCTCGCCCAGCACCGCCTCGATGGCGTTCTCGAACTCCGGGGAGGAGGAGACCACATCGGCCACCAGCCCGAAGATGCCGCGGTCGCGCCCCTCGGCCTGGCCGGCACGGGTCATGATGGAGCGCACCCCGCGGCCGTAGCCCTCGTAGTTGCGCAGCACCTCGAGCAGGGTGTGCAGCCGGGAGCGCTTGTCCTGCAGCTCCTCGCGCAGCGTGATGAGCTTGGCCTCGTTCTGGATGAACTCGGAGCGGGTCCGCTCCAGCAGCTCCTCCTGGGCCCCGCGCTGCTCCTCGAGCCGCAGCTTGAGCTGCCGGGTCTGGCCCAGCTTCTCGGCGTACTGCGAGCGTGAGCCGTCGAGCCGGGTCGAGCGGTCGGCCAGCTCGCCGGCCTCGCCAAGGGTGCGCTCGTGGCGCGCCTTGACGTCGAGCCGCTGCCGCTCGATCTGGGCCAGCTGGCTCCGGTGGCCGGTGGCCTGGTTGAGCGCGGCCGCGGCGTCGGCGCGGGCCCGATCCAGCTCGCCCTGCGACTGCCCCTGCTCGCGCCCCAGCTCGCGGATGGCGACCTCGGCCTCGCCGAGGCGGGCGTCGTCGGCGGTGGAGAGGGAGGTGAGATCGTCGCGCTGGCGCAGCAGCGCCTCGCGCTCGGACGCCAGTCCCTCGGCCTGGGCCTTGAGCGCCTCGACCTCGGTGGCCTGGGCCTGGGTCCGCTCGCCGATCTGCTCGAGCTCGCGCCCGGCCGCCTCGACAGAGACCTCCTGGACGCGCGCGGCGCTGGAGAGTTCGTGCTCACGGGTGGTCAGGTCGTTGAGCCGGGCCTCGCTCTCGGCCAGCCGGCTGCGGCCGGCGTCGGTGGCCGACTCCAGCTCGGCGAGCCTGGCCGCGAGCTCGCCCTCCTCGGCCCGCGCGGTGGCGAGCCGCTGCTCCGCGGCGCGGCGGGTGGCGGTCAGCTCCAGGAAGCGGGCGGCGGCGGTGGCCAGCTCCAGCTCGCGGATCTGCCCCTTGAGCGCCTTGTACTTCTCGGCGCGGCGGGCCTGGCGGTTGAGGCTCTCGAGCTGCTTGCCCAGCTCCTGCACCAGGTCGGCGACGCGGGTGAGGTTCTGGTGCGTGGCCTCCATCTTCCGTTCGGCCGCCTCGCGCCGCTTCTTGTACTTGGTGATGCCGGCGGCCTCCTCGATGATGGCGCGCCGATCCTCGGGCCGCGCCGAGACGATCTGGCCGATGCGACCCTGCTCGACGATGGAGTAGGCGGTGCGGCCGATGCCTGAGCCGAAGAAGATGTCGTTGACGTCGAGCAGGCGGGCGGTGACGCCGTTGATCAGGTACTCCGATTCGCCGGTCCGGTAGAGGCGGCGGCCGACCGTGATCTCGCCGAAGCCCTGATACTGGGCCGGCAGCTCGGAGGGGCGGTCGTTGATGAAGGTGAGGATCACCTCGGCGATGGAGAGCGGTGGCTTCGACTCCGAGCCGTTGAAGATCACGTCCTCCATGGAGCGGCCACGCAGCTGGCGCGCCGACTGCTCGCCGAGCACCCAGCGGATGGCGTCGGCCACGTTCGACTTTCCGCAGCCGTTCGGACCGACCACGCCGGTGACGCCGTCGTCGAAGACGACCACCGTACGGTCCATGAACGACTTGAAGCCGATGACGTCGAGCCGCCTGATCCTCATGGTCCACGGCGATATCACGCCCACCGTCTGATTTCAATACAAGCCATTGAACACGCTGGGGATTCCCCAAAACTTGACGACCTGCGGCCGGCGCCAGGGAGGAATTCGCCCATCGTTCCGGCGCGTTAGGTGACACGTCATGTAGGGCCACAGAAGAAGGCTGCGGGGAGCGGGGTTGTGCTCTAGACTCCCACGCCGATGCGCCTCCTCGGCCCGCTGCTTCGCAACGTCGCCCTCGCGCTCGGGCTGGTGGCGCTCCTCGACTGGTGGCTCGGCACCTCCAGCCTGCCCCTTTCGGTAGAGCAGACCGAGCTTCTGGCGGTCTCGTTCATCTTCGGGCTGGCGATCGAGGTGGCGCTGCTCGGCCTCGCGCTCTCGGCGCTGACCCGCACGCTGAGGCGGGCCCTGGCAGTGGCCGA
The DNA here is from genome assembly GCA_025360965.1 of Anaeromyxobacter sp. Taxonomy (GTDB): domain Bacteria; phylum Myxococcota; class Myxococcia; order Myxococcales; family Anaeromyxobacteraceae; genus JADKCZ01. Next base: position 9,199 of record JANYBC010000137.1, read on the forward strand.
GGATTCGACCGAGGCCGACGCGGGGGCGCTGGCCACGGCGGCGCATCGCGTCCCGGCCGGTGGGGCGCTCGCGGCCAGCCTGCTCGGCTTTCTCGGGGCCGGGATCAGCCTGCTGGTGATGCGGCAGGCCGGCCTCCCCGCCGACCTGGCGACGGCCCAGGCCGGGGTCGGGGTCGCCACCGCGATCCTCGGAGGCATGGCGGTCTACGCGCTCTGCGCCTCCACCGTGGGTGCGGCCCTGGAGCGGCTCGGGCCACGCGCCGAGGGCGGCCTCCGGGGTACGGTCCGGGGGAAGATCCTGCTGGTCTGCTTCGGGCTGAACACCGTCGGCCTCCTGCTCTTCGCCGCGACCGGCTACATCCACTACCGGGTCGACATCGACCAGGAGTATGTGGCGGCAGCCCAGCGTGCCCAGCAGAGCGCCCTCCGGCTCCAGGCCGGGCGCTCGGGGGTCGCGCTGGTGGAGCAGGTCTGGGCGGTCACGGCGGCCCCAGCGGCGCTGGTTGGCGTGGGCGGCGTCATCGAGGCCAGGATCGGCTCGGGAGAGGCCCCGTACGCGAGGGCCGGGACCGCGCCCGGAACCGTCCGGCTCCCCGACGGCTGGCTGGTGGCCTCCCGGGTCCCGACCGGTGGACTGGTCGTGAGCTGGCTGTCCGAGGCCCCGCTGCGTGATCGGCGTCGCGCCTACTGGTCATCCTTGGCCTCGACCAGCCTCTTCGTCTACCTGGCCACGGCACTGATGGCCTTCGTGGCGGCCCGCTCCATCACCAACCCGCTCAGGGTGCTCGGCCGCGCCGCTGGCCGCATCGCCTCGGGCGACCTGACCGCCACGCCAGCCGCCACCTCGCGAGACGAGGTCGGGCTGCTGGCCGCCGACTTCAAGCGCATGGCCGAGGGGCTCAAGGTGCTGGTGGTCGACGTGCAGGACGCCAGCCAAGGTGTGTCCCGCGGCGCCCGGGAGGCCGGCGCCATCGGAGAGCGCGTGCGTCAGGGCGCGCTGGGGCAGCACGGCGGGGTGGTGGCGGTGCAGGCCGCGGTGGCGGCCATGGAGGGCTCCGTGGCGCAGGTCTCGCACGGTGTCGGCTCCCTCTCCGAATACGTATCGGCCACCACCACCGCGGTCGGGGAGATGGCCGCCGCGCTGGAGGAGGTGCGGCGCAAGGGGGCCGAGCTGGACCGGACCATGGACACGGCGCTGGAGGACGTGGACAACCTGGCCGGGGCGGGCCGGGAGGCCGAGGCCACGCTGGGCGAGCTGGACAGGCTGGCGGGGCACGCCACCGGGACGCTGGCGGCGGTGAAGGCCTCGATGACGGCGCTGGAGCGGGCCGCCGCCGAGAGCCAGGCCAACGCCAGCCTGGTCGCCGACATGGCCGAGCGGTCGGGCGGCGTGGTCGAGGAGACGGTGCAGGGCATCGAGACCCTGCGCGCGGCCGTCGCCGATGCCCACCAACGGATCGCAGCCCTGGGGCGCCGCTCCGACGACATCGACCAGGTCGTCGACTTCATCTCCGAGGTGGCGGGGCGGACCAACCTGCTCTCGCTCAACGCCTCGATCATCGCCTCGCAGGCCGGTGAGCACGGCAAGGCGTTCGCCGTGGTGGCGGACCAGATCCGCGAGCTGGCCTCGCAGATCGCCCGCTCCACCAAGTCGATCGGGGACATCATCCACGCCGTCCGCGAAGACGTCCAGGCGACCGCGGCGCTGATCAACCGCGGGGACGCGCTGGCGGTGGAGGGCGTGCAGCTGGCGCGCAACTCGCTGGAGGCGCTCGGGCAGATCCAGCGCACCACGGCGCTGGGGACGCAGGCGGCCGGTGAGATCAAGGCGGCGGTCGAGGTGCACGCGGGATCTTCGAGGGACCTGTCGGACCTGGTGGAGTCGGTGGCGATCGGGTCGAAGGCGGTGACCGGCGCCGTTCAGCTGGTGGGCCGGAGCGTGGCCGCGGTCGGATCCGTCTCACGCAGCGTCAATGCGCTGGCCGAGCAGGTGGCGCGAGCCCTGGAGGATCAGGCCGGCCAGGGGCGGCGGCAGATGGACAGCCTGGTCAGGCTGGAGCGGATGATCGTCGAGATCACCCGCGCCGTGGAGGCGCACAACCAGGCCACTCGAAAGGTGCGGGAGGCGCTGGGCGACCTGTCGAGCACGACCGGCGAACACGAGCAGGCCGTCGAAGGGCTCTCGGGCGTCGCCGACAGGATCGGCGCCAGGGCCAGGGAGCTGGCGGATCGGGTCGGACGGTTCCGGGTCTGACCCCGACCGAGAGTAGTATGGGCCGGTTGAGCAAACGAGTGAAACGAGCAGGCTGGAGCGAGGACCGAACGTGCTTCCCGAGGCCTCCGCGAGCCTGAGTAGGCGAAGGGCGGTGCGGATGAAGCTCCCCAAGGCCCTTGGGAGGGGACCTGGCTGGCGAACAGCGCGCCACGGCCA
>JANYBC010000162.1 GCA_025360965.1 Anaeromyxobacter sp.
GCGACGTCCGACGCGCCGTCGGCTACATGTTCGGCAACGCGGTGGGCGACAGCCAGGGCTTCGGCGGCCTCGGGGTGCGCGGCACCGGCGCCGGCGGCGGCGGCGCCGGCGAGACGGTCGGCATCGGCGGTATCGGCACCAAGGGGCGGGGCGGCGGGCTGGGCGGCTACGGCCAGGGCGTCGGCAGCCTGGGGCGCAAGACCGACCGCGACGTCGCCATCACCGCGGGCGTCGCCCAGGTGATGGGCTCCATCGACAAGGAGCTGATCCGCAAGGTCATCCAGGAGCACGCCGCGCAGATCCGCTTCTGCTACGAGGACCAGTTGGTCGTGAACCCCAAGCTGGCCGGCAAGGTCTCCATCAAGTGGGTCATCGACGCCGACGGCAACGCCTCCAACGCCACCGTCGACACCGGCTCGACCACGCTCGCCAGCGACAAGGTCCACCAGTGCATGATGGCCCGCATCGTCAGCTGGCAGTTCCCCAAGCCCAAGGGCGGCGGCATCGCCGTCATCACCTACCCGTGGATCCTCCGGGCATCGGGTCTCGAGTAGGAGAGGAGCCGACGTGTCCTGCCACGCCCTCCGCCACGGCCTCCTGCTGACGCTGGCGCTCGCCGCCGCCGCGCCGGCCCCCGGCCGCGCCCAGGACGCTGCGCCGGCGCCGGTCGAGGACCCGCGCGCACCCAGGTTCAAGGAGGTCGAGCGCGGCCTCTTCATCGGCTTCGAGGCCGGCTGGATGGCGCTCACCCGGACTCCCAACCATGACCCGGTCAAGTACCCGTTCGCCACCGGCGGGGGCGGCAACGCCCAGGGAGCCGTCATCGGACTTCACGTCGGCTACGACGTGACCGACCGGCTGGCGCTGGCGCTCTTCGCCGAGGGGGCCGAGGCCAAGGCCAGCCCGTCCTACGGGGCCTTCGACCTGCTGGCCGCCGGGCTCGACGTCCGTTACGCCTTCTTCGCCAGCAGGGATCGGAATGGCAACGAGCGCTTCTTCGTCTACGCCCACGGGCGGGGCGGCTCCCTGCTCTCCCACCCCAAGGGGCTCTTCAGCGACACCGACCTGCTGATCGCCGGCGGCCTCGGGGCCGAGTACTTCACGCAGCTCCGCCACTTCTCGGTGGGGCTCCAGGTCGACGGACTGTACGTGCTGGCAGCCAAGGCCCCTGGCTTCGCCGTCACGCCGGTCGTGCGCTACACGTTCTAGTCACTTGCCGGGGGGCGGGGATGGACCAGCAGATCCGGGCTCACCTGGAGACCCTCGAGGCCGCCCCTGGCGACGCCGAGGCCTTCCAGGCCCTCGAGGAGGCCTTCCGCAAGGGCGGCCGCTTCGACGAGCTGGCCTCGCTGCTCGAGGCGCGCGCCCGGGTCCTCCCCGCCGCCGGCGCGGCACAGGCGCTGGCCCAGGCGGCCGGGGTGGCGCTCCGGAATGCGGCCAACCCGGCCCGGGCCGAGGAGCTCTACCGGGGGCTGCTGGCCCTCGATCCGGTCAGCGAGCCGGCGCTGCTGGCCCTGGCCGAGCTGGCCGAGGCTCGCCAGGACTGGGCGGCCGTCGCCGAAGCGCTGGAGCGGCGAGTCCCGCTCACCACCGATCCCGGGGCGAGCGCGCGGCTGGCGCTGCGGCTCGGCGTGATCTACGAGGAGCGGCTGGGGCGGCGCGACCGGGCGGCGATGCGCTTCGCCGGGGCGGTGCGGCTCGACGCCGGGCTGGTCGAGGCGCGCCAGCGCGGCCTCGAGGCCTGCCTCGGCCTGCGGCGCTACGCCCAGGCCAAGCGGCTGCTCGACACCGCCCGCGATGCCGGGGCCGAGCGCCCGGCGCTGGCCAGGGACTACGTGCGGCTGGGCGCCACCCTGGCCGACCAGGCGCTCTTCCACGACGTGGCCATGGACGCGCTGATCGAGGCCCAGGCGATCGATCGGACCACGCCCGGTGCAGCCGAGGCCCGCGAGCGCCTCACCGCGCTGCCGCGCCGGTGGCGCGAGGAGGCGGCTGCGCTCGAGGCCGCGGCGGCAGCGGCGCCGCGCAAGGAGGCGGCCGAGCTGCTGCTGCGGACCGCCCAGCTCCAGGCCGCCTACGCGCCGGACGGCGTCGGCCCGGCCGTCGACCTGCTGGAGCGGGCCTGGGCGCTGGCGCCCGGGCAGCCGGCCGTGCTCGAGCTGCTGGAGCGGGTGCTTTCGGAGCGCAAGGACTACGGGGGACAGGCCGCGGCCCTGGAGCGGCTGGCGGCGGTAACCCGCGATCGCGGCGCGCTGGTCCAGCTCCACCTGGCGGCGTCGCGGCTCAAGCTGGTGCGGCTCGGTGACGGGGCCGGGGCGCTGGCGGCGCTGGCCAGGGCCCTGGAGCTCGATCCGGCCTGCGAGACCGCTGCCCTCCAGTCCTTCGAGCAGCTGGCGGACGCCGGACGTTTCGCCGAGGCGCTGGCGGTGCTGGAGCGCCACCTCGAGGCCACGCCGGAGAAGCCCGGCCACGCGCTGCTGCGGGTGCGCGCCGCCGACCTGGCCCGGTCCCGCCTCGGAGACCCGGCGCGGGCCCGCCGCCATCTCGAGGCGGCGCTGCGAGCCGATCCGGGCCACGCGCCAGCGGCCGCCGCCCTGGTGCCGCTGCTGACCGAGGGGGAGGAGTGGGCCCGGCTGGCCGAGGTGCTGGCCGTGCAGGTGGCCGGCGAGCCGGACATCGCAGCGCGGGTCAGGCTGCAGGAGCAGCTCGCGGCGGTCGAGGTGGAGCGGCTCGATCGCCCGGCCGACGCCTTCCGCACGCTGTCACGGGCGCTGACGCTCGACCCTCACCGCGGCTCGGTGCGGTCCGCGCTGGAGGAGGCGGCACGGCGGGCCCGGCTGCTGCCTGAGCTCTGCCGCTCGCTCCGAGCTGCGGCCATGGCGGTGGGTGATGACGGTCCGGTGCGCCGGGCGCTGATGCAGCGCGCCGCCGAGCTGCTGGAGCAGGAGCTGGGACAGCCGGAGGCCGCGGCTGCAGCCTGGCGTGAGCTGGCCGCCCTCGATCCCTCCGACAGCGAGGTGGCCTGGGCGGTGGCGGAGTGCGAGACCCGTCTCCGGGCGCAGCTGGAGGAGCTGGTCACCCTGGAGGCGGCGCACGCCGCGGCCACCGGGGCGGCGCGGCGCCAGACCGGCAGCGCGCTGGCCAGCCGCCTCACTGCGGCGGGGCGTGGCGCGGCGGCGGCCACGGTCTGGCGCGAGCTGCAGGCCGCCTCGGCCGACGCGGCCGACGACGCCGAATCGCTCTGGGGGCTGCACGCCGCGCTGGAGGCGACGCCCGGCGCGGTCGCGGCCGAGGAGCGCACCCAGGTGCTGGCCCGGCTGGCAGCGCTGGCCCGCGGCTCGCCGGAGCGCGCCCAGCTCGAGCTGGAGCGGGCCGCCATCCTGGTCGACCCGCTGGGCCGGCTCGGGGAGGCGGCGGGCGTGGTCACGGGGTTGCTCTCCGCCGGTGGCGCCACCGCGCAGCAGCAGCAGCTGGCGGTCAGCCTGCTGGAGCGGCTGCTCGCCCGCGGCGTCGACCCGCTCCGCATCGCGCGGGTGCTGGCCCCGGCCTACGCGGCGCGCGGTGATGCCCGTCGGCAGGTGGCGATGCTGGAGCTGGTGGCCAGGCGCCTCCCGGCCGACGCCGATCCGCGTGAGCGGGCGCGCCACCTCCTCGACGCCTCTTCGATCCGGGCCGAGCGGATGGGCGACGCTCGCGGGGCCCTGACCGCCGCGGCCGAGGCCCTGCGCGCCGCCCCCAACCACCCCGAGGCCCGCAAGCGGTGCGAGCAGCTGGCGCACCAGGTGGGAGCCCAGGCCGAGCTCTACGCGCTGCTGGTGGCGGCAGCCCGCCAGCTCGCTGGCCGGCCCGACGACGAGCTGGTGCTCCGCCGCCGCGCCGCCGCCGTCGCCGAGGAGGAGCTGGGCGCCTCCGACGCCGCCGTGGAGGAACTGCGCCGGTGCCTGGTGCTCCGCCCCGGGGATCCCGAGCTGCTGGCCACCCTGACCCGGGTCTGCCTCGTCGCCGAGCGGTGGGACGACGCCGCCGAGCTGCTGGGCGAGCGGGCCCGCGCCGCCGCGGGAGGCGACCGGGCGGTGCTGCTCGGGCAGCAGGGAGAGGTGCTGCTGGAGCGGCTGCACCGTGCACCCGAGGCGGTCGAGGCCTACCGCGCCGCGCTGGTCTGGTGGCGCCGGCTGGCCGGAGCCGGCTGCTCGCCCCGCTGGCGGTGGCGCTCGGCGCGGCCGGCGACGCGGTCCAGCAGGCCGAGGTGCTCGACCAGCTGGCGGCCGCCACCGACGATCCGGCCGAGGCGGCCCGGGCCTCCCGCGAGAGCGCACGGCTGGCGGCCGGGCTGGGCGACCAGGCCAGCGCCGTGGTGCGGCTGGCGGCGGCGCTTCGATCCGATCCGGACGACGCCGCGGCCCTTGGCTCGCTGGAGCAAGCGCTGGCCGACCCCGAGCCGGCGGTGGTCCAGGCCGCCGCCAACGCCCTCGAGCAGGCGCACGCCTCCCGCGGCGACGTCGCCGGGCGGGTGCGGGCGCTCACCGCCCGGGCCCGGTCCCACCCCGAGGCGGCCGGCCGGGCCGGGGCCTGGCACGAGGTGGCGCTCCTCCACGAGCAGGCGCGGGCGGCGCCGGCCGAGGCGCTGGCGGCCGCCATCGAGGCGGTGCGGGCCCGGCCGGCCGACCCCGAGCTTCGCCGCGAGGTGCGCCGGCTCGCCGACCTCAACCACGACGCCGAGGCGGCGGCCCGGGTCCTCGACGAGGTGTCCGAGGCGCTCGACACCGCCGATCGGATCGTGGTGCTCCGGGAGCTGGGCGACTGGTGCGAGCGCCGGCTCGAGGCCCGTGATCGGGCGGCCGAGGCCTTCGAGCGGCTGCTGGCGATCGCCCCCGAGGACGGCGGCGCGCTGGCGTCGCTGCGGCGGCTCTACCGCGCCACCGGGCAGTGGCCCAGGCTGATCGATGTCTGCGAGGCCATCGCCACCAGGGCCGCCTCGCCGACCGCCCGGCAGGACCCGCTCCGGGAGATCGCCGCGCTGGCCGAGTCGAAGCTGGGCGACCTCTCCCGCGCCGCCGAGGCTTGGCGGCAGGTGGCCGCGCTGGCCCCGGAGGACCGCGACGTGGCCGCGGCGCTCGATCGCCTGCTGACGGCGCTCGATCGCCCGGCCGACCTCGCGGCGGTGCTGGAGACCCGCCTGGCCCGGGGCTTCGACGCCGAGGCCGCCTTCCGGCTCGCCGAGCTGCGCCGGACCCGCCTCGACGATCCGGGCGGGGCCCTGGCGCTCCATGCCGAACTGGCGCGGCGCGAGCCCGGTCGCACCGGCCCGCGCGAGGCGCTGGCGCTGCTGGCGGCGCTGCCGGGGGCGGTGGGCCGGGAGGCGCTCGAGGCGGCCGACGCCGCGCTCCGGGCCATCCCCGACCACGCGCGCCGGGTCGCACTCCGCGAGGCCCGCCTGGCGGCGGTGGACGAACCGCTGGAGCGGTCACGCCTCCAGGCCGAGGTCCGCGCCCTGCTGGAGGTCGAGCTCGGCGACGCCCCGGCCGCGCTGGCGGCGGCCAGCCGGGCCTTCGCCGAGGGTGGTGAGGGGCGCGACCAGGCAGAGCGCGACCTGCGGCGGCTGGCGGAGGGGCAGGGGGCCCTCGACCAGCTGGCCGACGCCTACCTGGTGGCGGCCAGCTCCAGCAGCGAGGGGGCCGTCGCCTGGCTGCGCAAGGCGGCCCGCGTCCACGACGCCGAGCTCGCCGACGGACCGGGGTCCATCGCCATCTGGAAGACGGTGCTGGAGGCGCAGCCGGAGGACGCCGAGGCGCTCGAGGCGCTGGAGCGGCTCTACGCGGCGGTCGCCGCGGTCCGCGACCAGCTGGGGATGGCGCTGCGCCGGGCCACGCTGGCCACCGGGGACGCCCGCGTGCCGGCGCTCCTGCACGCGGCCGAGATCGCGCGGCAGGCGGCCGACGCCGAGGCCGAGATCTCCTCGCTGGCCGAGGCGCGCCTGGTGGCGCCCGGCGACGAGGCGGTGCTGGTGGCGCTGGAGGGTGCCCTGGCCCGCGCCGGCCGGACCTCTGCGCAGGTGGAGGTGCTCCAGCACCTGGCCGAGCTGGCGGCCGACCGCGACCCGGGCGAGCGGCTGGTGCTGCTCCTCAAGCGCGCCGCGCTGCTGGAGACCGACGCCGACCCCCACCGGCCCATCGACGCCTACACCGCCGTGCTGGCCGAGTCGCCGCGGGATCCCGACGCCGTGGCCGGGCTGGAGCGGCTGCTGGAGCGGCCCGACGCCCGGGCCCAGGCCCAGCGCATCCTCGAGGACGTGCAGCGGCTGTCCGGCGATCCGCTCCGGCTCGCCGCGCTGCTGGAGATCCGGCTCGAGGCGGCGCCGGCAGCGCACCGGGGGGCGCTGCTGGCCGAGATCGCCGGGCTCCTCGAGCGCGGCGGGGATCGCGCCGCGGCCTTCGAAACCAGGCTGCGCGCCTTCGAGGAGGCGGCCGCCGGCGGGTCGGACGATCCGGCGGTCCGGGCCGACCTGGAGCGCCTGGCCGGGGACACTCCAGCCTGGGAGGCGGTGGCCCAGGCCTACCAGGCGGCCCTGCCCAGGGTTCCGGCCGCGGCACTCGAGCTGCGCCGGCGGCTGGCCAGCATCTGCGGAGAGCGGCTCGGGGAACTGGACCGGGCCGTGGCGTGGTGGGATGAAGTAGCGGGGGCCGATCCCGGGCCTGAGCCGCTGACGGCGCTGGTCCGGCTCCGCCGAAGGCAAGGGGCGAAGCGGGAGCTGGTGGTGGCGCTGCAGCGGCTCTCCGAGGCGACGCCGGACCCGGAAGCGCGCAAGGAGCATCTCTTCGAGGTGGCCAAGATCATGGACGAGCAGCTCGCCAATCGCGAGGGCGCCATCGAGGCGTACCGGAAGATCCTCTCCATCGACCCGGAGGACCCGGGGGCGCTGCGGCTGCTCGGGCGGCTGCTGGGCGTGGCCGAGCGCTGGGAGGAGCTGGCCGCGGTGATGGAGCGGGAGGCCGCCGCCGCCGCGAGCCGCCCCGACGCCAGCGCCGAGGCCGCCGAGCTGCGGTACCGGCTGGGACGCATCCGCCAGACCCGCTTGGCCGACGCCGCCGGGGCCCTGGACGCCTACCGCAAGGTGCTGGAGCGATCGCCGCGCCATCCCGGGACGCTCGGGGCGCTGCAGGAGCTGGCCCGGGCCAGCGGGCCTTCGGCCCTCGACGCCGCGCTGCTGCTGGAGCCGATCTACGTCGCCGAGAACGAGCACGCCCGGGTCATCGAGGTGCTGGAGGCCCGGGTCCAGAACGAGTCGTCCTCGGCGGTCCGCTCCGGGCTGCTGCGCCGCGTCTCCACCCTCTACGGGACCCAGATCCGCAACGGCGCGCTGGCCTTCGCCGCGGCCAGCCGTGCCCTGACCGCCGATCCCGACTCGGTCGAGGCCCTCGAGCTGGTGGTCACCCACGGACAGGAGCTCGGCATGCCCGAGCAGGTGCAGGCCCTGCTCGCCGAGAACGTCGATCGGGCCCACCAGCAGGCCACCCGCATCGAGTACCAGCGCCACCTGGCTCGCCTCGAGCAGGAGCCGGCCCGCGCTGCCGAGGCCTGGCAGCGGCTGCTGGAGCTGGCGCCGGAGGATCGCGAGGCCAGCGCAGGGCTGCTCGACACGCTGCGCGGCGGCGCCGACGCCGAGGCGCTGGAGAAGGCGCTGCGACGGGCCTTGGCGCTGGAGGAGCTGCCCGAGGCCCGGGCCGCCCTGCTGGCCGACCTGGCCATGGTCCAGGAGGAGCGGCTCGGAGACCCCTCGGGCGCCTCGGCCACGCTGAAGCGGCTGCTGGAGCTCTCCCCCGGGAACCGCGAGTCCATGGCCCGGCTCGACCGCCTCCACGTGGCAGGCGAACGCTGGGTCGAGCTCGGCGACCTGCTGGCACGCGAGCTGGCCGCCGCCCGGCAGGCCGAGGACGCTGCGGCGGTGCTGACGCTCTGCCAGCGGCTCGGGGAGCTCAAGGAGGCGCGCCTGCTCGATCGCGAGGGGGCGATGGCCCTCTTCGAGGAGGTGCTGGCGGCTCGCCCCGACTCGCCCGAAGCGCTCTCCCGGCTGGCGGGCATGCTGGAGAAGGATCCGTCCAATGCCCGCGCCGCCGAGGTGCTGGAGCAGGCCTACGCCGCCGCCGGCGACCATCGGCAGGAGGCCATGGCGCTGGAGACCCGCGCCGCCGGCCGCCCCGATCCGACCGAGCGCAAGGCGCTCTGGCTGCGGCTCGCCGACCTGCGCGAGCGGGAGCTGGGCGAGCCGGAGCTGGCCTTCGTGGCCCTCTCCCGCGCCTTCCGGGACGATCCGGGTGACGACGCGCTGCGCGCCCGACTCGAGCAGCTCTCGACGTCGACCGGGCAGTTCGAGGAGCTGGCGGCGCTCTACGAGGACGAGATCGACCAGCTCCAGCCGGTGCCCCAGGCGTCGGCCGCGCTGGTGCTGGGCCGGCTCTACGAGGAGAGGCTCGATGGTCCGCCGCAGGCGGTGACCTGGTACCAGCGGGCGCGGGCGCTCGACGAAGCGGCGGCGCCCGCCTCGCTGGCGGCGCTGGAGCGGCTCCACCAGCGGCTCGAGGCCTGGCCAGAGCTGGCCGAGGTGCTGCAGGCCCGAGCCGTGGGGGCGGTCGGTGCCGAGCGCGTGCAGCTCCGCTACCGCCTCGGCAGGCTCTGCGAGGAGCGGCTGGCCTCGCCCGACCAGGCGGCCCTGGCCTACGAGCAGGCCCTGCTGGTCGATCCACGCCACCTGCCCTCGCTCCAGGCGCTGGAGGTCCTCTACGAGGCGGCCGGCCGCAAGGAGGAGCTGGCCGCCAACCTGGCGGCGCAGGGCGTGGTGGCCACCGACGGCGCTTCCCGGGAGCGGCTGCTGGCCAAGCAGGCCACCCTCTCCTCGGAGCTGGGCCGGCCCGAGGAGGCGGTCGAGCTCTGGCGCGAGCTGCTCGGCCTGCGGGCCCGTCACGAGGAGGCGCTGGCGGCGCTGGAGGAGCTGCTGCAGCAGTTGGAGCGCTGGAGCGAGTTGGCCGCGCACCTGCGTGTCCGCATCGCCGCCACCGTCGACCGCCGGGAGGTGACCCGGCTCAACGACAAGCTCGGCTGGCTCATGGGGGTCAAGCTGGGCGACCCGGGCCAGGCCATCCAGTCCTACAAGGCGGTGCTGGCTTCCGACTCCGGCAACAAGCGGGCGCTCGAGTCGCTGCGCGGCATCTACGCCGCCCAGGGCGATCTCGAGGGGCTGGCCGGCACGCTGCGCCAGCTCATCCCCAGGCAGGAGGAGCCGTCGGGCGTGAAGCGCATCCGGCTCGACCTGGCCGAGGTGCTGCTGCGAGCCGGGCAGAAGCTGGGGGCGGTGGAGCAGGGGAAGCTGGCCTTCGGCATCGAGCCGCACACCGTGGAGGAGCTGGTCCGCATCGAGGAGGTCTTCCGGTCGGCTGGTGCCGCCGCCGACGGTATCCGCGCCGCCGAGGCCCGCGCCGCTGTGCTCTCCCAGAGCGGCGGGCCGGCCGAGGCCATCCCGGCCTGGCTGGCCGTGGCCGAACTCTGGATGGTGCAGAAGCGGCCCGACGCCGCGGCCGCGGCCCTCGACAAGGTGCTGGCGCTCGACGCCGGCAACCGCCCGGCCTTCCTGCGGCTGCGCGACCTGCAGTCGGCTGCCGGCAACTGGCGGGCCTACGCCGACCTCTGCCTGCTCTTCGCCCCGCACGCCGAGGCCGAGGAGCGGCTGGCGCTCCTCAAGGAGGTCGCCGTCCTGCGCGAGCAACGGCTCGGCGAGAAGCACATGGCCTCGCTGGCCTGGAACCGGGTGCTGGGCGAGGCGCCGGGCGACGAGCAGGCGCTGGAAGAATGCTGGCGGCTAGCCATCGAGGCCAAGGACCAGGACACACTGGCGGTGGTGCTGGAGGACGCCGCCGACAAGGCCCGCGGCATGGTCCGCGCCAGGCTGCTGCTCAGGCTCGGGGCGCTGCTCGACGCGCCCCCGCTCGACGACGCCGAGGCGGCCGAGAACGCCATCCGGCGGGCCCTGGAGGCCGATCCGTCCAACCCCGAGGCGCTCGACGCCCTGACCGGGCTCTTCAAGCGGCGCGGGCGCATCACCGATCTGGTCATCGCGCTCGAGCAGAAGCTCGAGGCGGCGGCTGGCCTCGACGAGAAGAAGACCCTGCTGCTGGAGGTGTCGAAGCTCTACGACGAGGTCATCCACGACGTCGACGAGGCGGTGGCGGCGCTCAAGCGCATCCTCGAGCTGGACGGCGGCGACCCGCCCGCGCTCGAGGCGCTGGCGGCGCTCTTCCGCCGCGAGCACCGCTGGGGAGAGCTGGCGGCGACGCTGGCGCGGGCCCGCGACCTGGCCGGCGACGAGGGGGCCCGCCTCGGCTGGCAGCTTCAGATCGCAGGGCTCAACGAGAACGAGATCGGCGACGACGAGGCGGCGGTGGAGGACTACCGGACCGTGCTCGGCCTCGACGATGGCAACGCCGTCGCGCTGGCCGGGCTGGAGCGGCTCTACACCAAGCTCGACCGCTTCGCCGAGCTGAACCGGGTCTATGAGCGGCAGGTCCAGCTCTCCACGGACCCGGCCGAGCAGACCCGCATCCTGGCGCGGAGCGCCGGCATCTTCGAGGAGAAGATGCACGACGGGGCGCGGGCCACCGGCCAGAACGAGTCGATCCTGCGCATCGACGGCGGCAACGTCCCGGCCATCAAGGCGCTGGAGCGGCTCTACCGCGAGCAGGGACTCTACGACCGCCTGCTCACCGTCATGGACCACCACCTCAGGCTGCTCACCGACCGCAAGGAGCAGGTGGCGCTGATGGTTTCCATCGGTGATGTCTGGTGGAAGGAGATGTCGCGGGTCGACCGGGCCGAAGGCAGCTTCAACCAGGCCATCCAGCTCGACCCCGAGTCTCGCCAGGCGGTGGCGGCGCTGGGCAGGCTCTACGAGCGCAGCGGCAACTGGAACCTGGCGCTCGAGATGCTGCAGCGGGAGGCCCGCATCGCCGGGGCCAGCCGCGACGCCGTCGACATCTACGTCCGCATCGGCGCCATCGACGAGGACATGCTCCTCGACGTGGCCGCCGCCAAGGAGGCCTACGGCAAGTCGATGGCCCTCGACCCGGGCTGCCTGCCGGCCATCCGGGCCATGAAGGGGATCGCCGAGCGCGAGGGGAACCGCGACGCCTACCTCGAGCTGCTCACCGCCGAGGCCCGCTACGCCGAGGACGATGAGCAGAAGGCCGACCGCTGGAGCGACGTGGGGCGCCTCTACCAGGAGGAGCGCGACGACCGGGAGGGCGCGGTGCGCGCCTTCGAGGAGGCCCTCAAGCGCAAGGCCGACCACCTGCCGGCGGCGCGGCCGCTCTCCGACCTCTACGTCAGCCTGCAGCGCTGGGGCGACGCGGCCCGGGTGCTGGAGACCATCGTCCACACCCTCGAGGGGGGCGGCGACGCCAAGGAGCTCTGCCGCCAGAGCTACCGGCAGGGCTACGTGGCCGAGAAGCTGGCGCAGCGTGACCAGGCGCTGCGCAGCTACCGGCGCGCCTACGAGCTCGACGCCACCTACCTCCCGGCGCTGGAAGGGCTGGGCAACTTGCTGGTCGCCGAGGGCCAGCTCGAGGAGGCGCTGCGCATCTTCACCGCCATCATCATCCACCACCGCGACCAGCTCACCGATCTCGAGGTGGTGGAGACGCACTGGCAGATGGGCGAGGTGGCCGATCAGCTCAAGCAGCCCGAGCGCGCCGCCGGCAGCTTCAAGAAGGCGCTGGAGCTCGACGCCGGGCACGAGCCTTCTCGCCGCAGCCTGACCCGGCTGCTCGAGGCGGCGGGCGACTGGGAGGGCGCGGTGGAGCAGCGGCAGCGGCTGCTGCCGTCGCTGGAGGGAAAGGCGCGCTTCGACGCCTTCGTGGCCATCGGGCAGGCTTGCCGCGACCACCTCCAGGATGCCTACCAAGCCATCGACGCCTTCCTGGGCGCTTCCCGCATCGACCCGACCGACCTCCCGGTCACCGAGGCGCTGCTGGCCCTCTACCGCGAGACGCGCCAGGGCCAGAAGGCGGCCGACGTGCTCGGGCAGATCATCGCCCGGCCCGAGGTGCAGGCCGACGCCCCGCGCGCAGCCCGGCTCCACGTCCTGCTCGCCGAGATCCTGCGCGACGAGGTCAAGGACGAGGCCGGGGCGCTGGCACAGTTCGAGAAGGCGCTCGACCTCAACCCGCGACTGCCGCAGGCCTTCGCCTACGTCGAGGAGACGCTGGGGCGGGCCAAGCGCTGGAACGAGCTGGAGCAGGCCTACCTGCGGATGGTGCAGAGGCTCCCCAAGAGCGCGGACGCGGCCCCGGCGCGCCTGGCCCTCTGGAAGACGCTGGGCGATCTCTACCGCAACGTGCTCAAGAGCGATGACGGCGCCCGCATGGCCTATCAGGTGGTGTCACGCGCCGACCCCGAGGACGCCGTGGCGGTCGAGCTCTACGCCGACCTCTCGGCGCGCACGCCCGGGCAGGAGGCAGAGGCGGAGCAGGCCTACCGGCAACTCCTCAAGCTCGGGGCCAAGCCGCAGAAGGCGCTCTCGGCGCTGGTCTCGCTCCACGCCACCCGCAAGCAGTTCGACCGCGCCTATTCGGCAGCGCAGGTGCTGGTGCACCTCACCGGGCAGGGGACGCCTGAGGACGTGGCCGTGGTGAGCCGGCTGCGAAAGTTCGCCCGCGACCAGGCGAGCCGTCCGCTCGACGACGCGGCCTGGGGCCGGCTGCTCCACGACCGGCTGCGCGGGCCGTTGGCCGAGATCATGGCGCTGCTGGCGATCCATGCCCGGCCCATGTTCCTGCAGAGCCCCAAGGAGCTCGGGCTCAACCTGAAGAAGGACGAGATCGACGTGCCGAGCTCGATGCTCTTCCTCGTCAACATGTTCAAGTACGTGGCCCGGACCCTCGGGGTGGAGCCGCTGCGGCTCTTCCGCCGCGAGGAGGTGCCGAGCCGGCTGCAGCTGGTCGCGACCGAGCCGCCCGGGGTGCTGGTGGCGGAGGAGCTCTTCTCGGACCGGCCCAAGAAGGAGCTCTGGTTCGCGCTCGGCAAGGCGCTCGCCTTCCGGCGCCCCCAGCTCCTCATGGCGCGGCTCATGACCCACGACCAGCTCGACCTGGTCTTCCAGGCGGCCTGCAGCGTCGGGACCTCCAAGTTCGTGGTGACCGCCGACTCCCACCTGGTCGCCAAGCTCAAGACCGAGCTCGAGAAGGTGCTGCCCGAGAAGGTCCGGGTCAACACCCTCAAGCTCCTGGCCCGGGAGTACTGCGAGGTGCAGCACCCCGGCGACGTGCGCGCCTACCTCGACGGCGCCGAGCTGACATCCAACCGGGTGGGGGCGCTGCTGGCGGCCGACCTGGAGATCGTCCGGCGCGGCGTGCTGGGTGAAAAGGCGCAGGTCTCCAAGCTGCGTGACGAGTCGAAAATGAAGGATCTTTCGAACTTCTGCATCTCGGAGGATTATGCGGCCCTCCGGGAGCAGCTTGGCCTCGCGGCCGTGACCCCCGCCTGAGCGTGCCATGAAATTCACCTGCGACAGCTGCGGCGCGGCCTACATGATCTCGGACGAGAAGGTCGGTCCGAACGGGGTCAAGGTCCGCTGCAAGAAGTGCGGAAATCAGATCACCCTGCGGCGCCCCGAGGGGGCGGCCGCCGTCCCGGTGCTGGAGCGCGTCGCTCCGCCGGCCCCGCAGGGGCTCGACGAGGAGCTGGGGAGCGCCTTCGACAACGCCTTCGGTGACCAGCCGGCGGCCCCGGCGGCGGCGCCGGCCGCCGAGCCCGAGTCCGAGCCGGCGCCCGTCACGGCGGCCCCGGCGGCGCAGGAGTGGTACGTCGCCATCGGCGAGGCCCAGGTCGGCCCGCTGCCGATCATCGAGGTGAGGAAGCGATGGGAGGCAGGCGACATCGGCCCCGACTCGCTGGTCTGGCGCCCCGGCATGGCCGAGTGGGGGCCGCTCTCCGGCGTCCCCGACCTGGCCGCCTTCCTGGCCCCGGTGCCGCAGCCGTCCGCCCCATCCGCCGCGCCGGCCGCGTCGGTATTCGCTGCACCTGGCGGCGCGCAGGCCCGCCAGGTCACACCCCAGGGCCGCCCGGCCGCCGCCGCCCCCGAGGTCGAGTGGAAGCCCTCCGGCGCCAGCGCCCTCGCCGCGCTGGCCAACGAGGAGCTCGCGACCCGCGGCCCGTCTCCGGTCGAGAAGCCGGTGGCGGCCCGCTCGGTGATGGAGCAGCTCCCGGACTCGGGCGGCGTCGATCCGACCGGCGCCATCCCGCTGCCCATCCGGGCCATGGAGAGGACCGACGAGCGGCCAGTGCATCGCTCCTCGGTGGCGCGTGGCGCGGAGGAGCTGCGCCACAAGCGGAACATGCGGAGCGTGGTGATCGGCGCCCTGCTTGCGGTGGTCGCCGTGGCCGGTGGTGCGTTCGCCTGGATCCAGTTCGCCACCAGGCCGGTGACCGCCACCGCCCCGGTGGTCGCCCAGCCGCCGGCCCTGACCCCTCCGGCCGCGCAGCCGCCGGTGGCCCCGCCCGAGACCGGCCCGGCCGCGTCGGGCAATGCCCTGGCCGGGTCCGCGGCCGGCACCACGACCGGCTCGACCCCTCCTGCCGCCGCCACGCCGGCCACCACCACAGCGCCCCCGCCGGTCGCCGCCGCCACGCCGCCGCCGGTCGCCGCCGCCGAGGTCGCGACGCCCAGGAAGGCCAAGGCGCCACCGCCTCTCGCGGCGCGCCAGGCCCGGCCGCCAGTGGCGCAGGCCGCGGCCGCCCCGCCGGCGCCCGCCAAGCAGCCCCCCGCCGAGAAGCCAGCCCCCAAGAAGAAGGACGGCCTGCTCGACTTCGACCAGGGCGGCGACGACGACCTCGCCGCCGCGCTCGGCAGCGGGAGCAGCGGACGCAAGGTCTACGTCCCGCCGGCCGCGGGGACCGCCACGGCATCCCCGGATCGGATCGGCGACGGCCAGATCATGGAGTCGGTCAAGCTCTACTCCGATGCCCTGCGCCGCTGCGTCGCCGAGCAGCAGGCCCGCGAGCCGGGCGTGAAGGGGACGCTCAAGCTGGCCTGGATCATCCAGCCCGACGGCATGCCCAAGGATGTGCGCTGCCTGACGGCGGAGTACGCCCAGGGTGAGTTCGCCAAGTGCATGATCGGCGTGGTCCGGGGCATCCGCTTCCCGCGCGTCGCCGATCCCAAGGGACAGCCGGTCACCTTCCCGTTCCAGTTCTGAGCAGCGCAGGGGAGCACCCGTGACCCAGGAGCCGAGGCCGCTGGCGGCGAACGGCCCATGCCGTCCCCTCGAGACCATGGGGGTGGCCGAGCTGGAAGAGCTGCGGCTCATGCTGCGCGGCGGCTCGGTGATCGATTGGCGCCGGCTCAACTTCAAGGGGCCGGGGCAGGTCGACGCCTTTCTCCGGCTCAACCTCTTCGACCTCGGCGATCCTCGCGACGAGCGGCGCCTGCGGGCGGTGCTGGCGCAGGCGGTCGACTACCTGCGCTCGGCCTTCGGTTACCGGGTTGCGGGGCCGGTGGCCGAGCCGGCCGACCTGCGCCACCTCTTCCTGCTGGCCTCGGGCATGGCCGAGCCGGCCCGCCACCGCCGCATCGCCTGCGTGGTCCTGAAGGTGATGCACGTCATCCACCACCTCGAGGCTCGCGAGCTGCTCTTCCGCACCCCCATCCGCGAGGCCGACCTTGCCGAGCGGGTCCACCGGCGGGTCATGGCCGAGGCGGCTCGCATGAAGTCGATGGGCATGCCGGTTGTTGAGTTCGTCGGCAACGTGAAGAGCCGCGAGTCGCTTGTGACCAAGCTGCTGGCCAAGAAGGAGTCGGTGGCCGCCCAGGTCTTCGACCGGGTCCGCTACCGGGTGGTCTGCGAGAAGCGCGACCAGCTGCCCGGGGTGGCCTGGCACCTCACCCAGCACCTCTTCCCCTTCAACTACGCGGTGCCGGGCCAGACCCGAAACTCGCTGCTCCGCTTCGGCGAGCTGCTGGGGCGACACCCCCGCGGCGACACCCTGGTCTCCGAGCTGCAGCTCCCTGTCGACGCCGAGAAGCGGGCCGCCTCGGCGCCGCGCAACGAGTTCAGCGGCGAGAGCTTCAAGATGCTCAACTTCGTGGTCGACGTGCCGGTGCGCGTCGACGAGCTGCTGCCGCCCCCCGAGGCCATGGTCGACGAGCTGGGGCGCATCGTCTTCGCGCTGGTGGAGTTCCAGGTGCTCGACGCCACCACCGCCCGCACCAACGAGGCCGGTGACTCCTCCCACGACCGGTACAAGCGGCGGCAGCTGCAGCGGGTGCTGCGCCGGCTCTCGCGCGGGCTGGTGGTGCCGAAGAAGATGGCCAAGGGGAAGAAGCGGTCCTGATCGCTACCGCTTGTTCTTCTTGCGCGCCTTCTTGCGCGCCTGCCGCTCGGCCTTGCGCTTCTTCTGCCGGGCCTCGCGATCCTTGGCGCTCTCGCCGACGGCGACCGGCTCCTGCGACATGCCCATGAGCCGGGCCCGGGCCATGGCGCCGGCCGGCATGGGAGGCGTGTAGCCCTTGGGGAGCCCGGCGGCGCGGGCCATGGCGGCCTGGTCCATGCCGCCGCCGAGTGCCTGCTGGAGCGCGCCGGTGTCTGAGCCGAGGACGTCCTCCATCCCCTTGCCCTGGAGCTGGCGCAGGTTCATCAGGTTCTTCACGCCGGGCAGGCGGGAGAGCAGGCCCGGCGCCGAGCCGACCTGCTTCATCACCATCCGCATGGAGTGGTACTGCTTGAGGAGGTTCTTGACCTCCTTCTCCGGGCGGCCTGAGCCGCGGGCGATGCGCTTGATGCGCGGCTCGGTGATGGTGTCGGGCCGCTGGCGCTCCACCCGGGTCATCGAGCCGATCATGGCGACGATCTTCTCGAGCGCCTTGTCGTCGAACGTGAACCCCTCTGGCAGGTCGCCGAAGAGCGGGAACTTCTCCATCAGCTCGCCCAGCGGCCCCATCTTCCGGACCATCTGGATCTGCCCGACGAAGTCTTCCAGGGAGAAGTCGCCGCTGAGCAGCTTCTTGGCGTCGGCCTCCGCCTGGTCGGCGTCGACGTGCTGCTCGAAGTCCTTCATCAGCCCGACCACGTCGCCGAAGCCGAGGATGCGGCTGGCCAGCCCCTCGGGCCGGAACTCCTCGAGGCGATCAAGCCCCTCGCCCATGCCGAGGAACTTGATGGGCTTCCCGGTCACCTCCTTGATGGAGAGGGCGGCGCCGCCGCGGGCGTCGCCGTCGAGCTTGGTGAGGACGAAGCCGGAGAGATCGAGCCGGCGGTCGAATTCGACCGCGGTCTTGACGGCGTCCTGGCCGATCATGGCGTCGCAGACCAGCAGGATGTTCGCGGGCTCGACCGCCGCCTTGATCTGCTCCAGCTCGATCATGAGCTGGTCGTCGACGGCGAGCCGGCCGGCGGTGTCGTAGATGACCACCGTGGCGTGGGCCCTGGCGGCCGCCTCGCGCCCCCTCTTGCAGAGCTCGGGCGGCTGCAGCCCGGCCTCGTGGAAGACCGGGACGTCGAGCTGGGCGCCCAGCACCTTGAGCTGCTCGACGGCGGCGGGGCGGTAGATGTCGGCGGCCACCAGGAAGGGCTTCTTGCCGTCCTGCTTGAGCTTGCGGGCCAGCTTGCCGGCGGTGGTGGTCTTGCCGGAGCCCTGCAGGCCGACCAGCATGATGCCGGAGAGGACCCGGTCGGGGAGGGAGAGCGAGGTGTCGACCGGGCCCATCAGCCCCTCGAGCTCATCGTGGCAGATCTTGATGAAGTGGTCCTGCGGCGTGACCTGCAGCTTTCCGCGGGCGGTCTTGACGCGGGTCTCGACCACCTCGCCGACCGCCTTCTCACGGACCCGGGCCACGAAGCGCTTCACCACCTCGAAGGAGACGTCGGCCTCCAGCAGTGAGACGCGGATGTCGCGCAGCGCCTCGTCGACCACCTCGGTGGTGATCTCGGTGCGGCCCTTCAGCTTGTTGCGCGCTGCCTTGAAGCCCTTGGCGACCGTCTCGAGCACGTCGGAAAGCCCTCCGGAAGGGAGGGCTTATAACATGCCCATGCTAGGGTTTCGCGCCATGGATGAGGGGCCGCAGTTCTTCACGGTCGAGGAGGCCAACGACGCGGTCGGCGATCTCCAGCTCGAGTTCGGGCGCATCGCCCAGGTCCGCGCCGAGCTCAGGCCGCTCGTGGAGTCACTGGGCGGCGCCGACCTGGTGGTGGCGGTGCTGCAGCGCGGCCAGGAGGCTCCGGTTGGACGGGAGGCCGACGTGGCCCGGCTGCGCCTGCTGGCCGACCAGATCACCGCCGCCGTCGAGCGGATCAACGAGATGGGCTGCCTGGTGAAGGACCTCGACCAGGGGCTGGTCGACTTCTACTCGCTGCGCGACGACGAGCCGGTCTTCCTCTGCTGGCAGTTCGGCGAGCCGGCGGTAGTCCACTGGCACCCGCTCGACGAGGGGTTCTCCGGGCGGCAGCGGCTCGACGGGATCAGTTACCGCCCGCCGCCGTTCGTCAACTGACGGGCGCGGCTGGCGTGGAGTAGGGCCGGAGGGACTCGAACCCTCACGAAATCGATGATTTCCGAAGATTTTAAGTCTTCTGCGTCTGCCGTTTCGCCACGGCCCCATCGCCACTCTAGCGCAGGACGGACTTTCGCCCGACCTCACCGCGCGTAGCGCGACTCGAAGAGGGCGCGCAGCTTCGGGTGACGGCGCAGCAGCCCCAGCGTCAGGTCGGCGTGGCCCGGCACGTAGCCGTTGCCGATCAGCAGCGTGACGTCCTTGCCCACCCCCTCGGCGCCGAGCGCGGCGCCGGTGAAGCTGGTGGCCATCGAGAAGAAGATGACGGTGCCGCCGTCCTTGACCGCCAGCAGCGCCGCCATCTCGGTGCCGGCCACCGAGGCGCAGTTGACGACCAGGTCGAACCGGCCGCCGGCCGCCTCCACCCTGGCCAGCGCCTCGACCGCGTCGGTGGCGTCGAACTGCAGCAGCTGATCGCAGGCGCCGAGGCCGGCCAGCGCCTCGAGGGCCCTTGAAGAGAAGTCGGCCGCCACCACCTGGCCGGTGGCGCCGAGGTTCTCCCTGGCCTGCACCGCCACCAGCGCCCCCGACTTGCCGGCGCCGAGCACCAGCACCCGCTGGCCGGCCCTGGCATGGCGGGCCACAAGCGCCGGGGCGCCGCAGACATCGAGCGCCGCCAGCGCCAGCGTC
The DNA here is from genome assembly GCA_025360965.1 of Anaeromyxobacter sp. Lineage (GTDB taxonomy): Bacteria > Myxococcota > Myxococcia > Myxococcales > Anaeromyxobacteraceae > JADKCZ01. The sequence continues at coordinate 19,220 of JANYBC010000162.1, forward strand.
TCGGGCAGGTCGTCGGGTAGGCGAACCCACAGCCCGGTGGCGAAGAGGATGGCCTCGCCGCGGCACTCGACCCGGTCAATCTCGGGGCGGACCGCGGTGATGGCGTCGAGCCGGAGCGGCGTGAGCGTGAGCGAGACCAGCGTGGCGACGCGGTCGCCGGGCTTCAGCGTGCCGGCAGCCGGGTGGCGTGGGCCGACCGCACGGACCCTGCCGATGAGCATGCCGCCCGAGCCGGTGACCGGGTTCTGCAGCTTGCCGCGCCCGGCCACGATGCGGGTGATCTCGGCGGCGATCCGCTCCGGATCCTTGCCGACCGACCCCTCGATCTGGCGGAAGGAGGCAGCGTCGACGTTGAGCGCCTCGACCTCGATGGAGAGCTCGTCCTCGCCGAGGGGGAGGGTGGGGTCGAGGCGGTCGGCCTGCTGGGGGAGCACGCCAGGGGGCGAGACCACGCGCCGGAGGCCGTAGGGATCCATGCGCCTAACGTAGCCTCGACTCCCGGCCGCGGCTAGAGTCCATGGCGCATGCGCTACCACCTCTCCTGTCCCGAGCCGGCCACCCACCTCTTCCACCTGGCGCTGGAGATCGAGCGGCCCGGCCAGGCCATCGAGCTGAGCCTGCCGGTCTGGACGCCTGGCAGCTACCTGGTGCGGGAGTTTGCCCGCCACCTCGAGGGCGTGACGGCCGCCGACGCGGCGGGCCGCCCCCTGCCGGTGGAGCGGCTCGACAAGCACCGCTTCCTGGTGCGCAGCGGCGGCGCCGGCGCGGTGACGGTGCGCTGGCGGGTCCACGCCAACGAGCTGACGGTGCGGACCAGCCACCTCGACGCCAGCCACGGCTTCGTCTCGCCGGCCGGTGTCTTCCTCTCGGTGAAGGGGCGCGAGGCCGAGCCCCACCAGGTGGTGGTGGCGCTCCCCCCCGGCTGGCAGGTGGCCACCGCCCTGGAGGGCGGACCCGCCGAGTTCACGGCGCGCGACTACGACGAGCTGATCGACTCGCCGCTGGAGCTCGGGGTCCACCGGCTGGTCCGGTTCGAGGCGCTCGGCGTCCCCCACGAGCTGGCGGTCTGGGGGCGCGGGAACGTCGATCTCACCCGGTTGGTCGTCGACCTCGAGACCATCGTCGAGACGGTGGGCGGCTTCTGGGGTGGGCTTCCGTACCAGCGCTACCTCTTCATCCTCCACCTGACCGGCAAGGGGCGGGGCGGGCTGGAGCACATGGCCTCGACCGCAGTGCTCTACCCGCGGCTCGGCTTCTCCGACCCGGAGACCTACGGCGACGCCCTCTCGCTGCTCATCCACGAGTTCTTCCACGCATGGAACGTGAAGCGGCTGCGGCCAGCGGCGCTGACGCCGTACCGGTACGAGGGGGAGCAGTACACGCGGCTGCTCTGGTGGTTCGAGGGGGCGACCTCGTACTACGAGCAGCTGCTGCTCTCCCGGGCCGGGCTTCTGCCGGTGCGGCGCTACCTGCGCTCGATGGGCCGGCAGCTGACCCAGCTGGCGCGCACCCCCGGCGCCGACAAGCTGACCGTGGAGGAGGCGAGCCAGCTGGCCTGGGTGAAGCTCTACCGTCCGGACGAGAACAGCGCGAACAGCGGCGTCAGCTACTACCTCAAGGGAGAGCTGGTGGCGCTGGCGCTCGACCTCGCGCTGCGGCGGGCCGGGCACGACCTCGACGGCGTGATGCGGGAGGCCTACGCTCGCTGGGCCAGCCTGGGGCTTCCCGAGGACGGCGTCGAGCGCCTGGTGGGCGAGCGGCTCGGGGTGGAGGCGGCGCGGGGGCTCTTCGACGCCACGGTGCGCGGCTATGGGCTGCCGTCGCTCGACCTGGCCATCGTCGGCCTCCGACTCCGGCGGCGGGCGGCGCAGGGGAGCGACGACAAGGGCGGCCTGCCGGGCAAGGGTGACGAGCGCCGCGCCGGTTGGCTGGGGGCGGAGTTCGGCGCCGGGTTGACCGTCAAGACGGTGCGGGAGGGGAGCCCGGCCTGGCGGGCGGGGCTGACCGCCGACGACGAGCTGCTGGCCGAGGGCGGCTTCCGGCTCGACGCCAAGGGGCTGCAGCAGCGGCTCGAGGAGCAGGGTCCGGAGGGGCACCTCGAGCTGACCATCTTCAGGCGAGACGAACTGCTGGAGCTCGGCGTTCCGCTCGCCGAGCCGCCCGAGGACACGCTCTGGCTCGAGCCGCTGCCCGACGCCACGCCGGCGCAGCAGGCCGCCTTCACCGCCTGGTGTGGGGCCGACTGGCCCGCGACGACGTCAACCGCCTAGAACGAGACGCCATGACCTTCGATCCCATCCCCCATGCAGAGCGCCGGGCCGCGGTCTTCGCCGAGCTGGAGCGCCGTGGTGGCGGCGTGCTCCTGCTCCCCTCGGCCGGCGAGAAGCTGCGCAACAGCACCAATGAGCACCTCTTCCGCCAGGACTCCGACTTCCACTACCTGACCGGGCTCGACGAGCCCGACTCCTGCGCGCTGCTCTCGGCCCGCCCCGGCGAGCGGCGGTTCCTGCTCTTCGTCCGGCCGCGCGACAAGGAGAAGGAGATCTGGAACGGGCGGCGGGTCGGGGTGGAGGGGGCCACGGCGCTGCTCAAGGCCGACGCCGCCTTCACGATGGCCGACCTCGAGGCTGAGCTGCCGCGTGCGCTCGACGGCGCCGCCACCCTCTGGTACCGGCTCGGCGGCGACGCTGCGTGGGACCAGCGGATCATCGGCGTCCTCACCGCGCTGCGCGGGCAGGGGCGGGCCGGCAAGCGGCCGCCGGCGGCGCTGGCCGATCCAGGGGCGGTGCTCCACGAGCAGCGGCTGCTGAAGCGGCCCGACGAGATCGCGCTGCTGCGCAAGGCGGCCGACCTGACCGCCGAGGGCCACTTCGCGGCCATGCGCGACGGCAGCGCCGGGCGCCGCGAGTTCCAGGTGCAGGCCGAGATCGAGTACGCCTTCCGGCGGCGCGGGGCGGCCGGGCCGGGGTACGGGACCATCGTGGCGGCAGGGGCCAACTCGACCATCCTCCACTACCGGGCCGGCGACGACGAGCTGCGCGACGGGCAGGTCTGCCTGGTCGACGCGGGGGGTGAGTACGGGCTCTACACCGCCGACGTGACCCGCACCTTCCCGGTCTCGGGGAAGTTCAGCGGCGCCCAGCGCGACCTCTACCAGGCCTGCCTCGCGGCGCAGGCGGTTGCCATCGCCGCTGTGAAGCCGGGGGCGACCATCGACGGGATTCACGCGCTCACCGTGCGAGCGCTCACCGAGGGGCTGGTGGGCTTGGGGCTGCTGCCGGGTCCGGTGGAGGCGAGGGTGGCCGAGGGGGACGCGCTCGTGAAGCTCACGCCGGGCTCGCCAGAGGAGAAGAGCGCGCCCAAGGGCTACCGGAAGTACTACATGCACCGGACCAGCCACTGGCTCGGCATGGACGTGCATGACGTGGGCGAGTACGTGGTCGGCGGGGCGAGCCGGCCGCTCATGCCCGGGATGGTGCTGACCGTCGAGCCGGGGCTCTACGTGGCCGAGGACGACGAGACGGCGCCGGCCGCACTGCGCGGCGTCGGGATCCGGATCGAGGACGACCTGCTGGTCACTGCCACCGGCAGCGAGAACCTGACCGCGGCGGTGCCCAAGGAGATCGCCGACGTGGAGGCGGCCTGCACGCGGTGAAGGGAGGCGACGTCCGGGCCGCGGCGGCGCCGGATCGCCGCGCTTGACAGCCCGGGGGCGGTCCAGTATTTACGCGACCTTCCGCTGGTTCGGCTCCCTCCCGGGGATTCGAGAATTCAGGCCCGCGGGCGCAGCAACGGGGAGTGGCTCAGCCTGGTAGAGCACTTGGTTCGGGACCAAGGGGTCGCAGGTTCAAATCCTGTCTCCCCGACATTCTGAAGGCCGCGACGTTGCTCTGGATTCCAGGGCCGTCGCGGCCTTCTACTTTGTCTTCTTCGGGAACCCGCGCCACCGGCGCGCCATCTGGCGTTGCCATGTCGGCTGCCTCAACGATACGCCCAAACCCCACGTCCTGCCCTGCCGTCACGAC
>JANYBC010000168.1 GCA_025360965.1 Anaeromyxobacter sp.
CCTGCCGAGCCGCTCGCCGCGCCTCGCGGGCCACGCGCTTCGCCTCGCGCCGGGCCGCGCGCCAGTCGCGCCGCTGGGCCCAGCCGCCCCCGCGCAGCTTCGCCTTCCAGGCGGCCCATGGGCCCTGCAGCTCCTTCTCGAGCGTGGCGTAGTGGCGCTTGGCCTCGTCGACCAGCACCTGGGCGCTGAAGGGCAGCCCCCGGGCCGCGGCCCGCTCCTCGGGCGTTCCAGCCGCCGGCACCACGAACATCAGCACCAGGTAGACCAGCAGCCAGGCGCCGTGGGTGACGAGCGCCAGCACCACGAAGACGCCGCGAATCACATTGGCGTCGAGCCCGAAGAAGGCCCCCAGGCCATTGCAGAGCCCGGCCAGCTTGCCGCCCTCGAGCACGCGGTAGAGCCGGCGCACCGGCGCTCCGGCGGGAGCGGCGGCGGCCTGAGGCGGGGCGTCGGGGGGCGCGTCGGGGCCGACCCCGGCCGGCGTCCCGACCGGCCCCATCTCCAGCAGCACCTGCGCCATCGCGGCGCCGGTGACCACCGACTGGTGCGGCGCCAGCAGGCGCCCGCACTTGTCGGCGATGGCCTGCTCGAGATCGCCGAGGATCTCGTCCCGATCCGGGTCGGTGGCGAGCTGCGCGGCGGCCCGGACGAGGTAGGCGCGCAGCGCCTCGTAGCCGGCGGTCTCGAAGGCGAAGGCGTTGCCGTGGAGGCTGGCGTGGATGACCTGCTGCATGGCTATTCTCCCATCCGCTCCACGGTGGCGTGGAGCGTCTTCCAGTAGGCGTTGAGCTCGCCGAGCCAGGCGCGACCCTTGGCGGTGAGCCGGTAGTACTTGCGCGGCGGCCCGGCCTCCGACTCGACCCACTGGTAGTCGAGCAGCTCGGCGCGCCGCAGCTTGGAGAGGAGCGGGTAGAGCGTCCCCTCCTGGGTGGCGAACTCGGTGCCGCCCAGCTTCGCCAGGATGTCGGCGGCGTAGACCTTGTCGCCGGCCACGACCTTGAGGACCAGGTACTCGAGGAGTCCCTTGCGGATGGCGCTGAAGCGGTCGAGGTCGGGCGGCATGCAGGTACCTTGTTATCGCAAGGTAGTGGGTATTGTCAAGCGACCGGCCGCGCTCCGGTCAGAATCGGTTGACTCAAAGGCCGACCGGGTTAGACCACCTCCATGGCCCCAAAGCTCGACTTCGCCACGCTCGACCTGCAGGACGCCCTCGACCTCGCCATCCTCATCGAGGAGGAGGCCCGCGAGCGCTACCAGCAGTTCCAGAAGCTGGTCGGCGGCCGCTACAAGGGCGACGCCGCCGACGTCTTCAAGGTGATGGCCGAGAACGAGGGGAAGCACCACGCCGCGCTGGTGGCGCGCCGCACCCAGCTCTTCAAGAGCGCTGCGTCGCGCGTCGACCGCGCCTGGATCGAAGATGTCGAGGCGCCGGATCGCGGCACGCCGCGCGTCTTCATGGGTCCCCGGCAGGCCTTCGAGGTGGCGCTCCAGTCGGAGGAGAAGGCCTACGACTTCTTCGCGGCGGCGCTCCCTCACCTGAAGGATCCGCAGGTGCGGGCCCTGTTCGAGGAGCTGAAGGGCGAGGAGCTGCAGCACAAGAAGTACATCCAGAAGCTGCTGGCCGGCCTGCCGCCCGGCCCCGACCTCGAGGAGCAGGACGCCGACGAGCCCGGCTCGGACGGCGGGTAGCGTCGCCAGCCCGGGGAGCGCCCCGGCGCTCCACCGCCTACCGCAGCGACGCGTTGATGGCGTCGAGCACCGCCCGCGACGGCCGCACCTGCTCGGGCGGCAGGGTCGCCAGCGGCGCGGCCACCAGCCCGAGCCGAGTGGCGAGGTCGGGCGCAGCAGGGTCGAGGAAGAGCATGCCGGTGAGCACCTCGCCGCCGCGCGCCGACTCCATCAGCCTGCTCATGGCCCGCACCCGGTCGGAGGGATCGTAGCCGGCCTCCAGCTTCTTGAGCCGCAGGTGCGAGCCGTCGTGGAGGGTCACCTCCTGGGTCGTGCCCGGGTCGTAGTCGACGTCGATCTCCTCGAAGGCCGGCACGAAGGAGAGCTCCTGGAGGGGCTCGCCGTGCTCCTTCACGAAGGAGAAGCTCTTGGTCGAGCCCTCGTGATCGTTGAAGGTGACGCAGGGGCTGATGACGTCGAGCAGCGCGGTGCCGCCGTGGGCCACCGCCGCCTTGAGCAGCACCGAGAGCTGCTTCTTGTCCCCGGAGAAGGAGCGCCCCACGAAGGAGGCGCCCAGCTGGAGGGCCAGCGCGCAGATGTCGATGGCCGGCAGGTCGGCGACGTCGCCGCCCTTGAGCGTGGAGCCGGGATCGGCGGTGGCGGAGAACTGCCCCTTGGTGAGCCCGTAGACCCCGTTGTTCTCGACCACGTAGACCATGGCGACGTTGCGACGGATCAGGTTGACGAACTGGCCGATGCCGATCGAGGCGGTGTCGCCGTCGCCGGAGACGCCGACGCCGTGGAGGGTGCGGTTGGCCAGCAGCGCCCCGGTGGCCACCGACGGCATGCGGCCGTGCACGGCGTTGAAGCTGTGCGAGCGGCTCATGAAGTAGGCCGGGGTCTTGGACGAGCAGCCGATGCCGGAGAACTTGGCCACCCGCTCGGGCGGGATGCCGAGGTCGAAGTAGGCCTCGAGGATCCGCTCGGAGATGGCGTTGTGGCCGCAGCCGGCGCAGAGGGTGGTCTTGCCCCCCTTGTAGTCGAGGATGGCGAGGCCGAGCCGGTTGGTGCGAGGCGCCGCGGCGGTCGGGGTGGCCATGTCAGCGGCCCTCCTGGGCCAGGAGCTCGTCGGTGACGCTCCGGGCGTCGAGCGGCAGGCCGGTGACGTGGGCCACCGACCTGAGCCTCGCGGTGAGGGACGGCTCGAGGTCGAGCTTGAGCAGCGCCAGCAGCTGGGCGTCGCGGTCCTGCTCGACCACGTAGACGCGCTGGTGGGCGGCCACGAAGTCGCGCACCGCGGCGGCGAAGGGCCAGGCCCGCACCCGCAGGTAGTCGGCGTCGAGGCCGGCCTCCTGCTTGAGCTGGACCAGCGCCTCGCGCAGCGCCGGATCCGAGGAGCCGTGGGCCAGCAGGCCGACCCGGGCCCCGGCGCCGGTCACCACCGGCTGGGGGAGCGCCGCGCGGGCCCCCTCGAACTTGCGGCGCAGCCGCTCCATGTTCTTCTCGAAGACGTCGGAGCGCTCGCTGTAGCCGGCCTGCTCGTCGTGGCCGGTGCCGCGGGTGAAGTAGGCGGCCTTCTGGTGGTCGGTGCCGGGCAGCGTCCGCCAGCCGATGCCGTCACCGTCGACGTCCTTGTAGCGGGCGAAGCCGCCGAGCCGATCGAGGTCGGCCTTCGAGAGCACCTTGCCGCGGTCGAGCGGGGTCTCCGGGTAGGGGAGCGGTTCTGCCATCCAGTTGTTCATGCCGAGGTCGAGGTCGGTGAGGATGAAGACCGGGGTCTGGAACCGCTCGGCGAGGTCGAAGGCCTGGCCGGTCAGGGTGAAGCACTCCTCCACCGAGCCGGGGAAGAGCAGCAGGTGCTCGGTGTCGCCGTGCGAGAGGAAGGCGGTGGAGAGCAGGTCGCCCTGCGAGGTCCGGGTCGGCAGCCCGGTCGACGGCCCGATCCGCTGCACGTCGACGATCACCGCCGGCACCTCGGCGAAGTAGCCGAGCCCGGCGAACTCGGACATGAGCGAGATGCCGGGGCCGCTGGTGGCGGTCATGGCGCGGGCTCCGGCCCACGAGGCGCCGATCACCATGCCGATGGCGGCCAGCTCGTCCTCGGCCTGCACCACCGCGAAGCTGGCCTGGCCGTCGGGGGTGCGCCGGTGCTGCTCCAGGTAGCCCTGGAGCGCCTCGACCACCGAGGTGGACGGCGTGATGGGGTACCAGGGGACCACCGTCACCCCGGCGAAGAGCGCCCCCAGCGCGGTGGCGGCGTTGCCGTCGATGATGATCTTGCCGCGGGTGGCATCCATGGGCGCGACGCGGAAGGGGTCGTGCTTCTCGATGGTGGCGGCGTGCCCGAGCCCGGCACGGACCGCGCGCAGGTTGAGCTCGAGCGCCTTCTGCTTCGCGCCGAAGACCCGCGCCAGCGCCCGCTCCACCTCGGCGATCTCGATCTCCAGCAGCCCGGCCAGCACGCCGACGTAAACCATGTTGCGCAGCAGCTTGCGGAGCCGCGCGTCGGAGCTGACCGGCGCCACCAGCTCGTCGAAGGGGACCGGGTAGAAAGCCAGGTCGGTGCGCATGGCCTCGAGCGCCAGCGGCGCGTCGAAGATCACGGCGGCGCCGGGGCGGAGCTGGGTGACGTCGTCGCGGGCCGTCTCGCCGTTCATGGCGACGAGCAGGTCGACCTCCTTCTTGCGGGCCACCCAGCCGTCGCGCGAGACGCGGATGGTGTACCAGGTGGGGAGCCCGGCGATGTTGGAAGGGAAGAGGTTCTTCCCGGAGACCGGGATCCCCATCTGGAAGAGCGCCCGCAAGAGCACGGTGTTGGCGCTCTGGGAGCCGGAGCCATTCACGGTGGCGACCTGGATGGCGAAGTCGTTGACGACGGTGCGCGACGCGGGTCCGGCCCGGTGCGTCACCTCGAGCTGTTCGGTGGTCATCGCGACGAGGATCTCTTTCCGGGACGAGACGTGCTCTCGTCGCTGCGGAAGAGTTAGTCGGGTGAGCTGACGTTTGCCCCTCCCACGGGCGCAGAACAATCGTTGACCCCCGGATGGGACGCTCCGGTCGTGGAGCGCGGTTGTCGTGCCCGGCCCTACGCCTCGAACATCGCCCGCGCCGCCTCGATCGACGCCCGTGCGTGCGCCGCGTGGCCGGCGCGCCTGGCGCGAAGCTCGTTGACGAGCTCGAGGCCAGTCCGGTCACAGGGAGGAAGCTCGACTGGGCTGGTGGCGAGCGGCGTGACGCGGGAGCCCCAGCGCACCAGGTGGGCGCACCAGGTGAGGCCGGCTCCGAAGGCCGGCAAGAGCAGGAGCGCCCCCGGCTTGACGCGCCCCTCCTCCAGCGCCTCGACCAGCGCCACCGGCACGGTGGCCGCCGACATGTTCCCGTAGCGGTGGACGTTGACGAAGACCTTGGCCGGATCGGCGCCGATGCGCCGCCCCACCGCATCGATGATCCGCAGGTTGGCCTGGTGAGGGATCACCAGGTCGACGTCGCCGATGGCGAGGCCGCGCTTGGCCAGCGCCTCCTGCCCGGCCTGGGCCATGCCGACCACGGCCCGCTTGAAGATCTCAGACCCCTCGAAGATCCAGCGGGTGTGGCCGTAGGGGATGCCGCGGTTGGCGAAGCGGCCGCCCACGCCGCGGATGTCGAGCGCCCCGCGGGCGTCGGCGTAGCAGCCGAGCTTCTCGCTGAGCAGCCCCTCCTCGCGGTCGCTGGCCTGCAGCACCACCGCGCCGCAGCCGTCGCCGAAGAGGATGGCGGTGTTGCGATCCTCCCAGTCGAGGAACGGGGTCGGAACCTCGCCGCCGACCACCAGCGCAGTCCTGACCACGCCGGTGCGGATCAGCGCGGTGGCGGTGGAGACCCCGTAGAGGAAGCTGGTGCAGGCGGTGTTGAGGTCCATGGCGGCGGCGTTGACGGCGCCGAGCCGGAGCTGCAGCCCCGAGGCGACGTTGGGGGCCATCTCGTCGCCGATGGTGCTGCCGACGATGACGAGATCGACGGCCGCCGCCTCGAGGCCGGCGCAGGCCAGCGCCCGCGCCGAGGCCACCCAGGCCAGCTCGCCGAGCGAGACGTGCGAGATGCGCCGCTCCTTCATCCCGGTGCGGCTGACGATCCACTCGTCGCTGGTCTCGAGGAAGGTGCCCAGGTCGGCGTTGGTGAGCACGGCGGGGGGCAAGCACTTGCCCCAGCCGGTGAGTGCGGCGTGGGTCATCCAGAACCTCAGGAGCGGGGAGCAGGGAAATTAGCCTGTTCCCCCGCCGCGGGCTTTACGCGCCGCGCCGCGTACGGTCCGTCCTGTCCTACCGCTTCGCCAGCAGGTCGCGGATCTCCGTCAGCAGCTTCTCCTGCGGGGGCGGCCCGGACGGCGGAGCCGGGGGCGGCGGCCCCTTGAGCTTGTTGATCGGCACCACGATGAAGAAGTAGACGCCGGTGGCGACCAGCAGGAAGGCGATGACGGCGTTGAGGAACCTGCCGACCATGACCGAACCGAGCACGATGCCGGAGAAGTCGGGCTTGCCGAAGATCATCCCGAGGATGGGCGTGATGACGTCGGTGACGAGCGAGGTGACGATGCCGCCGAAGGCTCCGCCCATGATGACGCCGACGGCGAGGTCAACGACGTTGCCGCGTGCGACGAAGTCCTTGAATCCCTTGAGCATGGCGTTTCCCTCGGGGGTGATCCGAGACCGCACCGAAGGTAATCCACGGCGGCTGCCGGGTGCACCCGGGAGTCCCGGTAAAATGGGTTGCTCGGCAGGGCACGCCACGACGGGGTGCCGGCGGCCGCCCGATCACCCGGTCAAGGGTCCGAGGGTGAGGTGTCGTGCCCGCTCGGCTCGCTTCGGCGACAGCTCCACGCCCACGGCGTCGAGGCCGTGGGCGTTTGCCACCGCCAGCATGGTGCCGACGCCGCAGAACGGATCGACCACGGTGCGGCAGCCGGTGTCGGACAGGAGGAAGCGGGCCACCGCCTCGCAGGGCTCGCGCCCCATGGCGCGGGCCCAGGTCATCTCGCCGAGCCGGGGCAGGACGTCGGGTGAGGAGCGGCCGGGCGGCAGCCGCAGCCCGCGCGAGAGGCAGAGCAGGTGGGCGTAGGCCGGGCGGCCGAAGGTGGTGATCCCCGGCGGCGCGCGGCAGACCACCTTGTGCCAGAGCAGGTGGGCCCCGGCCCGGTCGGCCCCGGCGAGGACCAGGTGGGCCTTGTCGATCCAGCGCCCGTCCCGCTTCACGTCGGTCTGGAAGAAGATGGTCACCGCCTCGCCGGCCACCGCGGCGCAGGCCAGCGCCGCGGTCTCCACGAACCAGTCGCGCCAGCCCTCGAACCCGAGCGCCGGCAGCTCGGAGGCGTCGGGGAGGGAGGTGACGACCGCCTGGTCCGCCGGGAACTGGCCGCGCCGCAGGTGCTCGACGCCATCCCCGCAGACCACCTCGCGCCGGGGTACCCCAGGGCAGAGGACATCGCCGCAGCGAGAGGATCGGCTCTCGCCGTAGGCATCTTGCCTGGGTCGCGGCACTACAGCCCCGCCAGCTTCGAGATGATCTCCTTCATGATCTCGGCGCTGCCGCCGGCGATGGGGAGCGCCCGCACGTCGCGCCAGGCCCGGGCGATGTCCGACTCGACCATGTAGCCGAGGCCGCCGTGGAACTGCATGCAGTCGTAGGCCACATCCTGCACCAGGTCGCAGGCCACCAGCTTGGCCATCGAGATCTCCTTCACCGCCACCTGCTGGCGGTTGAAGAGGTCGGCGGCCCGGTAGCTGAGCCAGCGGGCCGCCTCGACGGCGGCCAGGTGCTCGGCGAACTTGTGGCGCCAGACCTGGAAGCTCCCGATGGGCCGGCCGAAGGCGGTGCGCTCCTGCCCGTAGGCCATGGCCTGCTCGAGCATGAGCTGGGCGCCGGCCACCGCGGTGAGCGCCGCCACCAACCGCTCCCCCTGGAAGCCGGTCATGATCTGGAAGAAGCCCTGGTTCTCCTCGCCGAGCAGCCAGCGGGCCGGGATGCGGCAGTCGTCGAAGTGGAGGATGGCGGTGTCGGAGGAGAGGTTGCCGACCTTCTCCAGCTTCTTGCCGACCGAGTAGCCCTTCACGTCGGTCGGGAAGGTGCAGAGCGAGAGCCCGCCGTACCCTGGCTGGCCGGTGCGGACCGCCAGGGTGAGGAAGTCGGCGCGGGCCCCGTTGGAGATCCAGATCTTGGAGCCGTTGATGACCAGCTCGTCGCCGTCGCGCCGCGCCGAGGTGATGATCGAGGCGACGTCGGAGCCGGCGTTCGGCTCGGAGATGGCCAGCGCCGCCACCTTCTCTCCGGCCAGGGCCGGGGCCAGGAACTCGCGCTTCTGCTCGTCGGTGCCGAGCTCGCCGATGATGGGGGTGGCCATCTCCCCCTGCACCAGCATGGCGGTGCCGAGCCCGCCGTTCTTGCAGCGCACCAGCTCCTCGGCGTAGGCCACCACGTACCAGTAGTCGAGGCCGGAGCCGCCCCAGGCCGGGTCGTGGCGGATGCCGAGCAGCCCCAGCTCGCCGAAGCGGCGGAAGAGGGCGCGAGGGAACTCGCCGGCCTCGTCCCACTCGCGGGCGTGCGGCGCCAGCTCCTCCTCGGCGAACTTCCGGACGGTGCGGCGGAAGGCCTGGTGCTCCTCGCTGAAGGGCTCGAAGGCGACGGCGCTGGACATGACGTCGAGCAGACCAGAGGCCGGGGGGCGAGGCAAGGCGCACGCCGCGAGCCCTTGCCGTGGACCGGTGGCTGGGGTCTGCTGCGTCGAGGAGGCCGGCATGAAGACGAGCGAGTGGACCTGGCGCAGCGGGGACGGGCTGGAGCTGCAGGCGCGCGAGTGGGTGCCCGACGGCCCGGCGCGGGGGCTGGTGGTGCTGGTCCACGGCTTCGACGATCACGGCGGACGCTACCTGCACGTCGGCGAGGCGCTGGCCGCCGCCGGCTTCGTGCTCTGCTGCGCCGACACCCGCGGCCAGGGGCGATCGGCCGGGCCGTGGGCCTGGGTCGCGCGGTACGAGAGGCTCATGGAGGACATCGCCGCCTTCCTGGAGCTGGTCACCGCTCGCCACCCCGGCCTGCCGCGCTTCCTCTACGGCCACTCCATGGGCGGAAACCAGGTGCTCAACTTCCTGCTGCGCCGCAGGCCGAAGCTGGCCGGCGCCATCGCCACCGGTCCGTGGCTCGAGCTGGCCGTCAAGCCGCCGGCCCTGCAGGTGGCGGCGGCGCGGCTGGCGGCGAGGCTCCCCTTCAAGGTGGCGCTCCCGACCGGCATGGACCCGGGCGGCATCTCGCACGACCCGGAGGTGGTCAGGGCCTACCTGGCCGACCCCTGCGTGAAGGGGATGATCACTCCCCGGCTGCTCGTCAGCATCCTCGACGCCGGCCAGTGGGCGCTGGCCCACGCGGCCGAGCTCAACGTGCCGCTGCTCATGCTCCACGGCGAGGCCGACCAGATCACCTCGCACCGTGCCAGCCAGCGCTTCGCCGCCGCGGCCGGTCCGCAGGCCACCTTCCGCAGCTGGCCCGGCGGCTTCCACGAGCTGCACAACGAGCCGGAGAAGGCCGAGGTGCTGAGGGTCATCACCGACTGGCTCTCGGCCCGGGTGGCGATCCCGAGGTAACGGCCCGGCGCAGCGTGGTGGGCGCGCTCAGGCCTTGAGGCCGAGGAACTGCTCCAGCGCCAGCCGGACCGACCGCTCCACCGCCGGTGGCACCGGCGCCTCGCCGGCCCGCCGGCAGAGCGCCAGCGTGGAGCGGAGCGAGTCGCAGCGGCCACGGCAGACCGGGCAGCCCTGCAGGTGCTGCTCCAGGTCGGCGCAGGAGGCGCCGTCGATCTCCCCCTCCATGCGGCGGGAGAAGAGCTCCACCACGTCGCGGCAGGTCGAGGCCGGCGCGCCGTCGGCCCCGAGGCCCAGCGCCGGCGCGACCCGTTCGCGGACCGCCATGCGGGCCCGGTGGAGCCTGCTCTTGACCGCCTCCACCGTGAGGCCGAGGGCCTCGGCCACGTCGGCCGCCGGGAGCCCCTCGACGTCGCGCAGCACCAGCACCTCGCGGTACATCGGCTCGAGCGCGTCGATGGCCTGGTCGAGCGCGGTCTGCAGCTGCTTGCCGGCCGCGGCCTCCTCGGGGGAGCGGCCCGGGTCGGCCACGGTGTCGCCCTGCTCGCTGGCCTGCTCGAGCGACTCCAGCGCGGCCGGCGCGAACTTGCTGGTGCGCCGCCGCTTGATGCAGAAGCTCCGGGCGATGGTGTAGAGCCAGGTCGAGACCGAGGAGGCCTCGCGGAACTCGGGCAGGCTGCGCGCCGCGGCCAGCAGCGTCTCCTGGAGCACGTCGGCGGCGTCCTCGTCGTCGCGGCACATCTTCTTGCCGAAGCGGTAGACGCGGGCCTGGTGGCGCCCCAGCAGGGCCTCGAGGGCCTGGCGGTCGCCGGCCTTGGCGGCGGCGACCAGCGCGGAGTCGGGGGTGTCCATGGGGAGGATGAGTAGCCGAGGACGGCCC
>JANYBC010000195.1 GCA_025360965.1 Anaeromyxobacter sp.
GCGCTGCTGCGCGGCCACCGCCAGGTTGAAGCGGGCCGTCTCGACCTGCGCCTCGGCGGTGCGCAGATCCAGCTCGGACACCCGGCCGGAGGCCGCCAGGCGCTGAGTGAGCTTCAGCGCCGTCGCCACCGCCTCCAGCGTCTCCCTGGCCAGGGCCAGCTGCTCCTCGGCGGCCAGGCCAGCCAGGTACTGGCTGGCCACTCCGGCCACCAGCGAGAGCTGAGCGCCGCGCCGCGCCTCCTCGGTGGCCAGGTACTGCTCCAGCGCCGCGTCGGAGAGGCTCCGCACCCGGCCGAAGAGGTCGAGCTCGAAGGTGGTGAGGCCGGCCCCCACCGACCAGGCGTCGCCGGTGTAGGGCTTGCCACCGGTGCTGAGGTCGGCGGGAATGTGCTGGCGGGTGACCCCGGCGCTGGCCCCGAGCTGCGGCAGCTGCTGGGCCCACTGGATGCGGTACTGGGCACGCACCAGCTCCACGTTGAGCGAGGCCACCCGCAGGTCGCGGTTCTGCTCCAGCGCCAGCGCCAGCAGCGCTTGCAGGCGGGGGTCGCCAAACACCTCGCGCCAGCCCAGCTCGGAGGCCATGGTCGCGCCGGCCGGGGTCGCCACGGTGGTGGTGAAGTCGGAGGGCACCGGGGCCACCGGGCGCTGGTACCGCGGCGCCAGCGTGCAACCGGCCAGCGCCAACCCGGCGACCACGGCGTGGGCGCTACGCATGGGCCGACCCCGCCGAGGTGAGCGTCGCCAGCCGGGCCTTCTCGGCCTCTTCCTCGACGCGGGCGTCGGCGTCGGCGTCATGCGGTTCGGTCCGCTCGTCCTTGGGCGCGGCGCGGCGCGCGATGAGCGCGAAAAAGAGCGGCACGAAGAGGATGGCCAGGGCGGTGGCCGACAGCATGCCGCCGATCACCGCGGTGCCGATGGCGATCTGACCACCGGCGCCGGCGCCGTGGGCGATGGCCAGCGGCAGGACGCCCAGGACGAAGGCCAGCGAGGTCATGAGGATGGGGCGCAGCCGCATCCGCGCGGCCTCGAGGGCCGCCTCGGCGGCGGTCTTGCCACGCTCGTGCAACTCCTTGGCGAACTCCACGATGAGGATGGCGTTCTTGGCCGAGAGCCCCACCGTGGTGAGCAGCCCCACCTGGAAGAAAACGTCGTTGGTCAGGCCGCGCAGCAGCATCGCCAGCACCGCCCCCAGCACGCCGAGGGGCACCACCAGCATGACCGAGACCGGGATCGACCAGCTCTCGTAGAGCGCCGCCAGGCAGAGGAAGACCACCAGCAGCGAGATGGCGTAGAGCGCCGCCGCGCCGGCGCCGGAGAGCTTCTCCTCGTAGGACAGGCCAGACCACTCCAGGCCGATGCCGGGCGGCAGCTTGCCGACGATCTCCTCGAGCGCGGCCATGGCCTCGCCAGAGCTGTGTCCAGGGGACGGCTCGCCCTGGATGGCCACCGCGGGGATGCCGTTGAAGCGCTCCAGCTTGGGAGAGCCGAAGGTCCAGCGGCTGGTGGCGATGGCCGAGAACGGCACCATCTCGCCGCCACGATTGCGCACGTACCAGCGGCTCAGATCCTCCGGGTTCATGCGGAACGGGGCGTCGGCCTGCATGTAGACGCGCTTGGTGCGCCCCTTGTCCATGAAGTCGTTGACGTAGGCGACGCCCCAGGTCGAGGCCAGGGTCTGGTTGACGTCGGCCAGCGAGACCCCAAGCGCCGTGGCCTTCTGCTGGTCCACGTCGACGTTGAACTGGGGCGTGTCCTCCAGGCCGGAAGGGCGGACCTTGGTGAGGCGTGGATCCTTGCGGGCCAGGTCGAGGAGCTGGTTGCGGGCCGCCAGCAGCGCGTCGTGGCCCAGGCCGCCCCGATCCTGGAGCTGCAGCTCGAAGCCGCTGGCGTTGCCGAGCTCGGTGACCGCCGGAGGGGTGAAGACGAAGACGTTGGCCTCCTTGATCGCCGCCAGCGCCTTCTGCACTCGCGCCGCCACCACGTCGGCGCGGAGCCGCGTCCCGGACCGCTTGTCCCAGGGCTTGAGCCGGACGAAGGCCACCCCGGCGTTCTGACCGCGAGAACCGAAGTTGAAGCCGGCGATCGACATCACCGACTCGACGGCCTCCTTCTCCTCGGTCCTGAGATGGTCGGAGACCCGCGCCAGCGTCTTCTTGGTCGACTCCAGCGTGCTCCCGGGCGGGAGCACCAGCTGGGCGTACATCAGCCCCTGGTCCTCCTGGGGCAGGAACCCGGTGGGCAGGCGGCTGAAGAGCCCGGCCAGCACCGCCACCAGCACCAGGTAGCCGATCATCCCCCGCACCCGCCGGCGCAGCAGGAAGCCCACCACGCCCTGGTACTGGCCGGCGCCGCGGTCGTAGGTCCGGTTGAACCAGCCGAAGAACCCCTTCTTGGCCAGCCCGTGCCCCTGCTCCACTGGCTTGAGGATGGTGGCGCAGAGCGCCGGGGTCAGGCTGAGCGCCACCAGCACCGAGAGGGCCATCGAGGAGACGATGGTGATGGAGAACTGCCGGTAGATCACGCCCACCGAGCCGCCGAAGAAGGCCATGGGGATGAAGACCGCCGACAGCACCAGCGCGATGCCGACCAGGGCGCCGGTGATCTGGGTCATCGACTTGCGCGTCGCCGGCTTGGGCGCGAGCCCCTCCTCGCTCATGACCCGCTCCACGTTCTCGACC
>JANYBC010000220.1 GCA_025360965.1 Anaeromyxobacter sp.
GCCATTGCGAATTTGCAATCGGACTTCACGCCTGAATTGCAGCCAAGTGCATCGCCTCGCCCGGACCCTGCCAACCACCCGTGATCAGGGGATCCCGCTGGCTCACCGAGCTGGCAAGCCCCTTGCTTCCGTGGCGGCAGAAGGCTCTCTGGATTCGGCGGCGCTACCCCCCCCCTGCGCCGCTGGAACCGAGAGCCTTCTCTTTTTGTCCCCCTGACGCTTCACCGCCGCCCCACCTTCTTCTCGAGCTCGGCTAGCGGCAGCTCGAAGACCACCGGCCGGCCGTGCGGACAGCGCGCCTTGAAGTCGATGGCGTCGAGCCCATCGAGCAGCGCCCGGGCCTCCAGGGGCGTCAGCTCCTGGTTGGCTCGCACCGCGGCGTGGCACGCCATGGTGGCGGCCAGGTCATGCAGCGCCTCGTCGACGGCGCTCCCGCGTTCCAACTGCTCGAGCTGCTGGGCGAGATCGGTGAGCAGGCCGGGCAGCTGCAGGCCACCGAGGAGCGCCGGCGCCCCCTTGACCGCGAAGGCGTCGCCTCCGAAGGGTTCGAGATCGAGCCCGACCAGGCCGAGCTCGGCGAGGTGGGCCTCGAGGGTTCGGGCCAGCGGTCCAGGTAGCGTCACTACCTGGGGGACGAGGAACGGCTGGACCGGCACCTGCCGGAGTCGCTGCGCCACGCGCAGCCGGTGGAAGAGGAGCCGCTCGTGGCTGGCGTGCTGGTCGATGATCACCAGCGCGCCACCCGGCGCCTCGCAGACCAGGTAGGTCCGGGCGTGCTGGCCGAGGTACCGCAGCGATCCGAAGTAGCCGAGCGGCCGCGCCGGCTCGCCCGCCAGCGCCGCCTGGAACGGGATCGACCCGCTCACCTCGCCCGGCGTGGGCGGGAAGGGCAGCAGCGCCCCGCTCTCGCTCGGCGGGTGGATGGCCCGGGCCCAGGCCAGCACCGAGGCCGCCTCCTCTGCGGCCAGGGAGGCCCCGCCCCCCGCGCCTCCGCCCGCCCCAGCCTGGGGCTGCCACCCGGCGAACCGGGTCGGGGCACCGGCCGACCGCCCCAGCCAGGGCGCGGTCTTGAGGGCCCCGGCCACGGCGTGGTGGATGGCATCCTGCACCGTGCGGGCCTCGGCGAAGCGGACCTCGAGCTTCTGCGGGTGGACGTTGACGTCGACCCGGTCGAGCGGCAGCTCCACGAAGAGGACGCCGCCAGGGTGGCGCCCGGGCGGCAGCACCCCGGCATAGGCCCGCAGCACGGCGTGGGCGGCCGAGCGGTCGCGGAAGTAGCGGCCATTGACGAAGAGGTAGAGGGCGCGGCTGGTGGCCTGGGAGTGGTCGGGAGAGGTGACCAGGCCGTGGACGCGCACCTCACCGCGGGAGGCGTCGACGGCGACGAAGGCGCGGGCTGCCTCGCGCCCCAGGGCCTGGGCGGCGCGCTCCGCCAGAGGCTCTCCGGCCCGCACCGACAGCAGCACCCGGCTCGCGGAGCGGAGGGTGAAGCCGACGTCGGCGCGAGCCAGCGCCAGCCTGGTCATGGCCTCGCTGACGTGCCCGGCCTCGGTGGCTGCGGCACGCATGAACTTGCGCCGGGCCGGCGTATTGAAGAAGAGGTCGCGCACCTCGATGGTGGTGCCGCGCGGCCGCGCCACCGGCCGGTGCTCCAGCAGGTCCCCGCCCTCGACCACCACCCGGGTCCCGGCGCCATCCTCCCCCGGCGAGGTGTCGAGCCTGAGGCGGGAGACCGAGGCGATGGCCGGAACGGCTTCGCCGCGGAACCCCATGGTGGCGATGGTGGCCAGCCCGCCGGCGTCCCGCAGCTTGGAGGTGGCGTGGCGCTCCAGCGCCAGCATGGCGTCGTCCGGGTCCATGCCGCAGCCGTCGTCGACGACGCGGACCAGGGCCAGCCCACCCTCCTCGATGTCGACGGCGATGGAGCGGGCGCCGGCGTCGAGGGCGTTCTCGCAGAGCTCCTTGACCACCGAGGCGGGCCGCTCGACGACCTCGCCGGCGGCGATCTGGTTGACGAGCCCGGCGGGAAGGACGCGGATGGTGGGCACGCGCACTTCTAGCACGCGGCTCCCACGCCGACCGAAGGCGTCCGGCACCAGCCCAGGAATGATCGGCCAGGCGGTACCCGAGGTTAGGGCCGCTTCGGGAGGGGGCCGAAGGGCGGTTCTCTCCCGGCGTCGGGACACGCGGCGGTCTCGCGCTGGGGCCGGGCACCCATGAGAAGAGCGGCGGGCCCGCCCCTTGCTCTACCGCGAGGCCATGCCCCCGCGGTACGAGCCGGTCGAGACCTGGGAGCGGCGCCCCGGGGCGGCGACCGCTCCGCTCGGCGGGTACCGGCGGCGTGAGCCGGAGAAGACATTGCTCCACCAGGTGGTGCGGGGGCGGCTCGAGCCGTTCCTGGCCTCGGCCCGCGAGCGAAGCGCCACCGGCCGTGGGCTGCCCTCCCACGTCGATCTCGCCTGGGACCCACCCTGCCACCTGGATCTCAGTCCCGATGTCGTCCCAGAGGACCTGGTCCGTCGCAGGCTCTTCACCAACCCGCCAGCCTAGACATCAGCTCGGCTCGACCGTCAGATTCCTACGTTCCGCGGCCGCCGTTCACACGCCTGGCAGCGACGGCGCGGCCGGCTGGTGGGGGTGGCTGATCCGCGGACCGGCGGCTGCACCGCGGTCCAGCGGTTCGGCTCGGCCATCAACCTGAACGTGCACTTCCACTCGCTGATTCCGGATGGCGTCTTCGACCTGGCGCGTCCGGGGAGGGCGCTCTTCGTGCCGCTCCCGGCGCCGAGCGACCAGGAGCTGGAGCGAATCCTGAGCAGGATCATCAGGAGGGTGACGCGCCACATCGCCCGGGACCGGGAGGTCGAGCGGGCCGTCGAGGAGGACGCCTTCGCCGAGCTTCAGGCGGCCGAGGTGGACCGGCGGATGCGCTTTCCCGATCCCTTCAAGCACGCCCGCCACTCGGTCGCCCTCGACGGCTTCTCGCTCCACGCCGGGGTGCGGATCCACGAGCATGACCGCGCCGGGCTGGAGCAGCTCTGCCGGTACGCGGTCCGACCGCCCTTCGCGCTCCACCGGCTCTCCCAGGGTCCGGACGGGAAGCTGCTCTACAAGATGAAGCGGGCACGGAGCGGCGCGCTGTTCCTGCTGCTCACGCCGGACCAATTGCTGGCCCGCATCGCCACGCTGGTGCCGCCGCCGAGGACGCACGCGCTCCGGTACCACGGCGTCTTCGCGCCCAATTCCAAGGACCGGTCGAGGGTCGTGCCGGGGGGAGCGACCGCGCCCCCCGCGGCAACCGAAGGAACTTTGCCGCAGGGCGGACAGGATGGCCACTCGAGCCAGCCACCACTCCGCGCGCTTGCCACGGTGGGACCCCCTGCCAGCCGGCTCGGCGTCGGCAGCCGGCTTCACCCTCGCGGCGCCGATTGACCCGCCCGGGGACGACAGATGCGCCCCTCGCTACCGGGTGCCCTGGGCCGAACTGCTGAGAAAGGTCTTCTCGCTCGACGTGCTGTCATGCCCCCAGTGCGGAGGGCGGATGGAGCTGCTTGCCTTCATCGCTGAGGCCGGTGTGGCGAAGAAGATCCTCGACCACCTTGGGTTGGCCTCCACCGGACCGCCGCTGGCGAGAGCGGCGGCGCCGGAAGTGGCCGCCGACCACGGCCCTGAGTACGGCGGGGCCGACCCTTCCTACGACGACTGACTGCTGACGGTTGGGCCCTGGATGGCGGCCAGTAGCGGAGCCACGCCTTGGGTCTGCCTCCGGCGCCCTTGGTGGTACCCTTGCGGAGCGTCCGGGTCGTGTGGCAACGTCTGGGAGTCGAAGAAACGGGGCTTGAACCAGTAGGTCCGAGTCACCATAGAGTACGTTTTCAGACGCGAACCGTGGGTTGGATTCCTTACCCCCAGACGCAGGAGAGTGGTACCTTCCATAAAACACGGAGGAAGCATGAAGTCGGCATTCCCTAGCCAAGGCCCGTCGACTCTGATCGTCGCATACCTGCTCCTGCTATCCTCAGGGTGCGTTGCGAACTACACGCTCCGAAAAGACTTCGCTGCGGAGGTCAGTTCCTCGCAGCCAAGCGGGGCAGAGTTGGCGGTGTCGATCGAACCTGGGCTTGGCTTTCGAGACGACTACACTGCGTCCCGGAACATGGTGTCACTCGAAGACCAGGTCACGGTCATCCAAGGGACAAGTCCGCTGCTCCTGACAATTTCCAACCCCTCCACGGGTATCATCACCGTCGACTGGGATCACTCGGTGTTTGTTGATTCCAGCGGGAACTCCTACAAACTCCTCTATCCAAATTCGGGTCAACTCGACCCAAGTGTGGAGGCCATCAAGAAGCCTCCCACGCCAGTCATCGCACCAAGGGCAAAGCTTGTGGTGCCCGTCCTCCCCGAAGCTACCGGTGCATGGCTTCAAAATCGCGGGTTCTTCCTTCCAAGAGTTGTCGGGGAGAAGAAGGACCTGAGAGTTCTCCTCGCTACGGCAGGTGGGAAGCAGCCGCATACTGAGGTCGCATTGCAGGTTGTCTGCAAGTCATCCTCCATAACCCGGAGCCCAGAGCCTCCGTTCCCGGGCCACGGGAAGCGATGCTTGGCGTCCCTTGGGTGCGCCGAGGGAACCCAGTGCTTGGACAGCATGTGCGTTGACCCGAACCTACCTCCTCCCGAACGCAAGAAATTCCGAATCAGGCACGAGCCTTGTGCCGCGGACGAAGAGTGCGTTTTCAGCAACTGCTCCTCAGCCACCAAGACTTGTGGCTCTGCAGAGCCGCTTGCTAGGCAGTAGGCGAGGCTGACTTGCGTGATCGAGGATCGCCAAGAGACACGGTGGCACACAAGAGAAGCCCGCAGCATCGGTTAAGCAGGGCCGTGAGTCCTAGCGAGTCCATCGACTCAGCGCGCGAGTACCTTGAGCGGAGTCTAGGGCGCAAGGAGGCCTCGCGCATCCTCGGCATCGCCAAGAAGATCGCCGAGGACATGCCCCAGTCACGCCCAGTCCGCACCCTAGTTTGACCGGGCCGTACAGCGCCAGGCACACGTTTCCCGTGTCGCGGCGGGCGCTTGGGCGCACTTCGGCCTGAAGTGGTCGTGTTACTAGGCAGACCTGACGGGCGTCAGGTCGCGGGCGTGGGCTCGATCGCGTGGAAGCGCGGCGGGAGCGGCACGCCGAGCTGCTGGAGCAGGGCGGCGGCTTCCTCCCGCACCTCGGTGGTCTGCAGGACGCGGGCGCCAGCGCGGTCGTACTCGACCACCTTGATCTGGCCGAGCTTGGCGGCGACGTTGCGCCAGGTGTCGCCCGCCCGGATCTCGGCGATGCGCTCGAGGAGCAGCGCCAGCACGGAGATGGTGACGTGGGCCTGGATGCGCCAGGGGCGGAAGTGTCGGACCGGCCGCATGTGCAGGCCGGACTTGAGCTGGCGCCAGCAGTCCTCGACGCGCAGGAGTTGCTTGTAGCCGAGGGCGAGGTCCTCGGCGGTGAGGGTGTCGTCGTTGGAGGTGATCACCCACTTGCCATCGTAGCGCTCGGCCTCGGCGACGGCGGCGCGGTCGATGCGGAGCTTGCCGCCCTTGGTCTCGCGCAGGTAGCGGCCGAAGCGGCCGCTGGTGAGCAGCGCGCAGGTTCGCTTCGAGTGCTTGCGATCGGGCCGCGCCCTCATGGCCTCGATCTCCGCCCCCACCTCGGCGAGGAGCTTCGCTCGGTGGGCGCACTGGCGCGCCTCTTCGTCGGGGTTGTGGCAGACCACGTAGCGGCGGCGGCGCTCGCCGTCGCCCACGATGACCTCCTTCACTCGCAGGTTGTCCTTCACCTCCTGGTACCGCCCCTGCCGCGCCAGGACGTCGGTGGTCACCTCGTCGCCGGCGCGCAGCCGGGAGCCGAGGATGTACTTGCCGTTGCCGAGCGCGAGCCTGCGGCGGTTCTCCTCCGAGTTCATCCCGGCGTCGCCCACGAACATGCAGCGCCCGAGGCGCCAGCCCTTCAAGTCGGCCTTCACCTTCTCCACCGTGGTGACGTCTGCCGTGTCGCCGGAGAAGACCCAGGAGCGCACCGGCAGGCCGTCGCGTGTCACGGCGAGCCCGACCACGATCTGCGGCGCGTCCTCGCGCCCGTTCTTCGAGTAGCCTCGCTTGCGCAGCGGATCGTACTTACGGTCATCACGCTTCCGCTCGAGTTCGTCCTCCTCGTCCACCTCGAAGTGCAGCGAGGTGGTGTCGTAGAAGATGAGGTCCACGTCCGCGTTCATGAGGTCGGCCATGCGGAAGAAGACCGCCTTCTCCACCTCGGCCTTGTGCTCCTCCAGGAAGTCCATGGCCCGATAGAGGTGCTGCAGCGCGAGCGGCGCCGCGCTCGGCAGGAAGACCTCCTCCCGCAACCACTGCTCCCAGCAGTAGAGCTTGGAGTACGGCTCCAGCGCGCGGTTCGCCACCATCGCGAAGAGGGCACGCTCGAAGGGCTGCTTGGTGCCGGCCTTCTTGGCGCGCCCTGTCAGCACTGCGCCGATCCCGACCTCCTTCCAGAGTTCCTCGAGCACATGGACGCCGCCGTAGCTCCAGCTATCCCGGATGCGGAGGTCGTCTGCGCCGCCCGCTGGCGCGCCGCCGCTGGACACCGTGTCGCTCGAGACCACCCGAAGGATGCTGGCCGCCAGGCGCCGGAGCTGATCGGCGTCGAGCTGGTCGGCGCGGCCGAAGTTGTAGACCACCTTCGCCACCGCGCAGCCGCGCTTGGCGTCCCAGGTGTTCTCCGCGAGCTGGTAGTAGCGGACCTCGGTCCCGTCGGCGTTCCGGCGCTTGGTGATCCGCAGGTACATGCCTATCTCGTACCGGCCTAGGCACAGGAGATCAAGGCTCGCGGATCAAGTCGTGTGCCTAGGACATTTCGGCTTCGGCCCTGCCAAGTGATCGAAACTCCTCAGTTCAGTGCCTCCGTGACCCCGAAACTCGTCAAACTCGGGTCAGGTGGTGGCCGTGCTCGACTTGGTGGCAGAAGGGGAAGTAGAGTGGGCGCGGGGCCAACAGGGCCCCTCGCTCTCAGCCTTTCGCTGATGTGGACCCAAACACGCAGTCCGTGCTGGAGGCGCCGCACGCATGTAAGTGTTGTCCAACTGGGGGAGCGCCATGGGCGACGGACTTTGGAAGCTTCTAGAGTCGGAGTCGGAGACAAGGAAGCGCCACGAGCGCGAAACGCGAGATGCAGCGGTAGCAACGGCCCGCGCCGCTAAGCAACAAGCCGAGTCGCTCGAGCGCCTTGAGGATTT
>JANYBC010000230.1 GCA_025360965.1 Anaeromyxobacter sp.
ACCGGTCGGCCAGCTCCGGCGAGATCTCGTAGCAGCAGGGGCCGATCGACGGGCCGATCACCGCCAGCGGCGGGTCCCCTCCCCCGGCCGCGAGCGCGCGCACCCCCTCGCCGGCGATCCCCGCCAGCGTCCCGCGCCACCCGGCGTGGAGCGCGGCCACCGCTGCCCCGTCGGGGCGGGCCAGCAGGATGGGGACGCAGTCGGCGACGGCGACGCTGGCCGCCAGCCCGGGCGTGGCCGACACCACCCCGTCGGCCTCTTGGCGCGGCGGGCCCGGCGCGCCGCTGGCCAGGACCCGGTCGCCGTGCACCTGCCGCACCCGGGCGAACCCGAGGCCCGTCGCCCGCTCCAGGCGCCGCCAGTTGTCCTCCACCGCGTCAGGGAGGTCCTCGACCAGGTCACCGAAGTTGAGCGAGTTGAATGGCGCCGCCGAGCCACCGCCGGTCCGCGTCGTGAAGCCGTGGGGGAGGTCCGCGAGGAGGTGGCTGCGGAGGAGTTCCATGCTGGTGCCGGCTTGAATATCGCGAAGCGCGCCCCTTGTCGCGCTCCGGGCCGGGGGCTAGGCTCGGCGCCCGCGACATGCTCCACCTCCTCCGGCGCTCCATCGGCCTCAAGATCCTCGTCGCCGTCGGGGTCCCCTCCACGCTCGCCGCCGTGACGGGGCTGCTCTGGCTCCGCGCCCTGACGAGCCATGGCGATCCCCGGGACGACCTCACCTTCCGGCTCGCCCTGGGGGGACTGGTCTGCTTCTTCCTGGTGGTCGCGGTGCTCCACGTGCTCTCGGTCCGGCTCTTCCTGGAGCAGCCGCTCCGGGCCCTGGCGGCCTCCATGCGGCGAGCCCAGCAGGGCGACTTCCTCCAGCGGGTGGAGGCCAGGGGCGACGACGAGCTGGCCGACCTGGCCCGCACCTTCAACTCCACCCTGGCGGCCGTCACCGACCTGCATGCCCGCCGCATCGACGACGGCGTGACCTTGCGCTCGATGGAGCGGGAGGTGGCCCTCAAGAGCCAGCTCGAGTCCCGGGTGCGGGAGCTGGAGCTGCTCCACCGCCTGGCCGAGGCGCTCTCCGACTCGCTCGACCTGGAGACCCGCTGCGTGAAGGTGGCGGAGCTGGCGGCGGCGCGCTCGCCGGGCTCACCCTTCGCGCTGCTCCTGGCCGACGGCGAGACCGAGGACCTGGTGATCCGCAGCGGCGCCGGGATCCCGGTCGAGCTCCTGGGTCGCCGGCTGCCCGCCGGCACCGGCCTGGCCGGGCGCGCCCTCACGGCCCGGACGCCGATCACCGTCGAGGGGAGCGCGGTCGCGGCCGCCTGGCTCCCGCTCGGCACGCCGCCGCCGGCGGCGGTGGCCGTGCCCATGCTCCACCAGGCGCGCTGTGTCGGCGTCATGCTCTACGGGCTCACCTCGATCTCGTCGTTCGACGCCACCGCGGCCCGCCTCACCGGCTCGGCCGCCCTGCTGGTGGCCACCGCCATCGAGAACGCCCGGCTCCACCAGTCGATGGTGCGACTCTCGCAGACCGACAACCTCACCGGGGTCCAGAACCGGCGCCAGCTCTTCTCCAGGCTCGAGGCCGAGCGCGAGCGGGCCGCCCGCTTCGGCGAGTCGTTCTCCATGCTGCTGCTCGACATCGACCGGTTCGGCGCGCTGAACGAGGCGGTCGGGCACGTGGCCGGCGACACCGTGCTCCGCCAGGTCGCGTCCCTGCTGGTGCGGGAGGCTCGCGCCGTCGACCTGGTGGCGCGCTCCGGCGGCGAGGAGTTCGCCGTGGTGCTGCCGAGGACCCGGGCCGAGGAGGCGGCGCGCTTCGCGGAGCGGCTCAGGGCGGCGGTGGCCGGCGCCCGATTCGAGGGGGCTCCCGGTGGGCGGGTGACGGTCTCGATCGGCGTGGCCAGCCTGCCGGAGCATGCCGTCGAGCTGGCGCCGCTGACCGACTGTGCAGACGCCGCGCTCTTCGCGGCCAAGCGGGCGGGGCGGGACGCCGTCCGGGTCTACCAGCCCGGGCAGCGCGAGGACCCCGAGCGGGGGCGGGACCTCGGCTCCACCGGCCGGGCCTGAGCCGTCCGGCCGTCGACCCGGCAACTACTCCCGTTCGGGGACGGCGGGACCGGCGGACCCGGGGCCGATCCGCTCCAGGATGGTCGGCTCGGCCGCCTCGGCCTCGATCATCCCCCGGGTCGCCTCCAGCTCGGCCCCGATGGCGCCGGCCTCGGCCCGTGCCGCCGCCAGCTCCACCTCCGCCGCCACCGCACGGGCCAGCGCCTCGTCGCGCTCCCTGGTGGTCTGGGCCAGCAGGCCGCCGACCTCCTCCACGTCGAAGCGCGCCCGGTCGACCTCGCCGCGCAGCTCGGTCTCACGCAGCATGAGCGCCTGGCGGGCCGCCGAGAGCTCGCCCTGCAGCCGATCCACCTCGCGCCGGGCCCCGCGCAGCAGCGCGTCGCGCGCCTCGACCTCCTCGGTGAGCTCCGCCAGCCGCTCGTCACGCTCCAGCGCCGACCGCTCCAGACCTTCCACCCTGCCGTCGCGCTCGGCCACCTCCTGCCGCAGGCCGCGGCCCTGCTCGCCGAGCGCCTCGATGCGGGCCCCCAGCCCGGCCGCCTCCTCCGCCGCCGCCGCCAGCCGCTCCTCCCGGGTCCGCAGCTCGCGCTCCAGCTCGTGGAGGGTGCGCTCGGTTCCGGCCACCACCTCGATGAGCTCCTTCTCCTCCTTGAACTTCTCGGAGAGGAGCCCCTCGATCGAGGCGCCGTGCTCCCGGTCCTGGTCGCCGAGCCGCCGCGCGGCGTCGGCCAGCTTGCGCTGCAGCTCCTCGACCTCCTGCCGCGCCCGCCGCACCTCGACGTCCCTGGCGTGGATGCGCTCGTCCACGCTCGCCACCTCGCGCTCGCGGATCTCCCAGATCTCGGCGAGGCGGGCCAGCTGGGCCTCGCGCCACTTGAGATCCTCGCGCAGCAGCGTGAGCCGCCCCTCGGGCGTGGCCAGCAGGTCGCGGCGGGGCGGCGGCCGGCGCCGCTCGGTCTCTGCTATGAGCGCGTCCCGGCGATCGGCGATCGACTGGAAGACCCGGCCGGCGAAGAGCCGGTCCTCCTCGGTCAGCAGCTCGCGCCGCGGCCGGCGCGGCACCGGCGGCGGTCCGGCGGCACGGAGCGGCGGTGGCCCGCCCGGGGGGGGGATGGCCGGCGGCGGGAGGGTCGGCGGGCGCGGCGGCGGCGCCACCTCGAGCAGGTCGGGGTCGTCGTCGGGGAGCTCGGTCGGCTCCGGCGGCGCCAGCAGCCGGCGCGCCATGCTGGTCAGGGCCGCGGTGTCGAGCGGCATGGCGAGGTAGCCGTTGGCTGCCCACGGCGTGCGGGCGTGCTCGGCGAGCGACTCTGACGCCGTGTCGGAGCTGTAGAGGATCACCGGCAGCCGCTCCATCGACCGGTCGTGGCGAAGCTGGGCACAGACCGAGAAGCCGGAGAGGTCGGGCAGCTCGGCGCGCATCACCACCAGCCCGGGGCGCCGCGCCGCGATCTCCAGCTCGGCCTCGGCGGCGCTCCCCGCCACCGCGCTGGTCCAGCCCTCGTCGCGGACCACCGCCGCCAGCGAGAGGGCGAAGGCGGAGTCGGGCTCGACGATGAGGACGCGCGGCGCGGTCATGGAGGCGGAGATGCTACCTCAGGACCTCGGCGGCCCGCGACCGCACCCGCTCGGCGTCGGCCTCGTGCTTGATGACCACGTCGAGGGTCTCCAGCAAGGTCCGCGGATCGAGCCGCTCGACGCCGAGCGCCACCAGCGCCCGGGCCCAGTCGATGGCCTCGGCCACCGAGGGAGCCTTGCGCAGGTCCATGGCGCGGAGGCGGCCCACCGCCGCCACCACCTGCCGGGCCAGGGCCTCGCTGGCCTCCCCGGCCCGCCCTCGCACGATGGCCAGCTCGCGCTCCGCCGACGGGAAGTCGATGTGGAGGTGGAGGCAGCGACGGCGCAGGGCGTCGGAGAGCTCGCGGGTGGCGTTGGAGGTGAGCACCACGCGCGGGATCACCTTGGCCCGCAAGGTGCCCAGCTCCGGGACGGTCACCGCCCAGTCGGAGAGGATCTCGAGCAGGAAGGCCTCGAGCTCCTCGTCGGCCTTGTCAATCTCGTCGACCAGCAGGAGCACCGGGTGCGGAGAGCGGACCGCCTGCAGGATGGGGCGCGGCAGGAGGAACCGCTCGCTGAAGAAGACGTTCCCCTCGGCGGCGATCCGGTCGGCCGCCTCGGCCAGGGTGGCGGCGCCGGCAACCGCCTCGCCGAGCCGGTCGCGCAGCAGCTGCGTGTAGAGGAGCTGCTTGGAGTACTCCCACTCGTAGATGGCCCGGGCCTCGTCGAGCCCCTCGTAGCACTGGAGCCGGATCAGCTCCCGCCCCGAGGCCGCGGCCCATGCCCGCGCCAGCTCGGTCTTGCCGACGCCGGCAGGCCCTTCCACGAGCAGGGGCTTCTCCAGGCGATCGGCCAGGAAGACCGAGGTCGCGAGCTCACGGGACGCCAGGTACCCCTGCTGGGAGAGTCCCGCCTCGACCGCCTCGACGGTGCCGAACATGACCGACACCATAGGGACACCTCGGGGCACGCGGGTGGCGAAAGAGCACGGGGCGGCGAGGCGGGGGTCTTGACGGACCCAGCGGTACCCAGACCCCTGCGGCGCTCCGCCCAGGTCGACCCAGGCGCCCGGTCAATGCGCCGCCTTTGGGGACCGGCCCGCGGCCAGGCGGCTGGCACAGGGCTCGCATAGTTGACCCCCGAGTCCCGCCGGAGGCCGTCCACGGACCTTGTCATGACGAAGTCCCTTTCTGTGAGCTCGAATCGCGAGGTCCAACTCCAGCTGTACGTCTATGTGGGCGCCAGGACGGAGCTCCCACACCTCCCACCCGATCGCGCCTGACGTTCAGGCCGAACGGGATACGAAGTGGCGCACCAGCGCCGAGCTGGAGAGGCCGAACGGGCGACCGGACGGCCTTTCGCTTTTCCGCGGGCCCGGTCCCGCGTAAGCTCCCTGGACCATGGAAGGCCAAGGTCCACTCACCGAGGAAATGTTCCACTCGCTGCTGCAACTGGCGGTGAAGCGCCAGGCGAGTGACGTCCACTTCGAGGTCGGCTATCCCCCCACCTACCGGGTCTTCGGGGAGCTGCTGGCGGCGAAGTACCCACCCCTCTCCGAGGCCGACACCGAGGCCATCGCCGGTTTCGTGCTGCAGGCCCCCGGCTCGGGCTACACCCCGCTCGACTTCCGCGAGGTGGACCGGAGCTACTCGCTCTCGGGGGTCTCCCGCTTCCGGGCCTCGATCTTCAAGCAGCGCAACTGCTGGGGCACGGTGATGCGGACCATCCCGTTCGCCATCCCCGACTTCGACCCGCTCAACCTGCCCCCGGTGATCCGCACCATCGCCGAGGCGCGCCGCGGCCTGATCGTGGTCACCGGCGCCACCGGCAACGGCAAGTCGACCACCATCGCGGCCATCATCCACCACATCATCCAGCAGGAGCGGCTGCACGTGGTGACGGTGGAGGACCCCATCGAGTTCATCTTCCCCGGCGGCAAGGGGCTCGCCATCCAGCGCGAGGTCGGCTCGGACACCGCCAGCTACTCCGATGCGCTGCGCGCCGCGCTCCGTCAGGACCCCGACATCATCATGGTGGGCGAGCTGCGCGACCGCGAGTCGGCCGACATCTGCCTCAAAGCCGCCGAGACCGGCCACCTCGTCATCACCTCGCTCCACACCCCGGACGTGCCGCGGGCCATCGGCCGCCTGGTGGGGCTCTTCCCCTCCGACGAGCAGGAGACGGTGCGGGGACGGCTCGCCGACAACCTGCAGGCCGTGGTGGCGCTGCGGCTGCTGATGCGGGCCGACGCCTCGGGCCTGATCCCGGCGGTCGAGGCGCTGCTCTCCACCTCCACGGTGCGTGAGCTGATCCGCAACGGCTCCAAGGTGGACGAGCTGCGCGCCTACATGGAGAACGCCGGGACCGACCTGGGGATGCACTCCTTCGACCAGTACCTCTACAAGCTGCACGAGCAGAAGAGGATCTCGCTCGACACCGCGCTGGGCAACGCCACCAACCGCGCCGACCTCGAGCGCCGCATCATGATGGAGACAGGAGGCCGCACCGCGTGAGCCCCGCCGGCGCCCCGGTGGCGTCGCGCGTCCTCGTGGTGGGCTCGGACGCCGACGTCTCGATCGCGCTTCACCTGCACCTCGAGCGTGCGGGCTTCGCGGTCTATTGCCTGCCCGGCCCCGGGGAGCTCGAGCCGATCATGCGCGCGGTGGCCCCTCACGCGGTGGTGCTGGTGCTGCCGGCGACCCCCGACTCGAGCTGGGGGAGCGCCCTCACCGCGGCCGCAGGCTCGGCCCGGCTCGGCGTGCGCATCGTCATGGTCGGGCCGTCGCGGGACCTGGTGGAGCCGCTGGCCGCGGTGGCGGGCGCCGAGCGGGCCTTCTCGCGCGCCGAGGTGCTGGCCCAGCCGCTGCTGGTGGTGGAGCGCTCCGTCGGCGCCGGCCTGTTCGGCCAGCCGGCGTCCCCGCCGCTCCGCCCGCCCCCGGCCGCGAGTCACCCTCACCTGCCGGCGCCCCCGGTGGCGCTGTCCGACCCGGCCTTCCCGCCGGCGTTGCGCACCACGGCGTCGCCGGTCATCGACCTGCTGGCGCTCATCGACGAGGAGCTGGTCGACGAGCCGCGCTCCCGCCCCCAGCCGACCCGGGTCGAGGTCAACGTCTCGCTGGTGTCGGAGCACAACTTCTACGTGGGGACCACGCGCCGCATCGACTCGGGCGGGGTCTTCATCGCCACCGCGCTCCCGCCGCCAGTGGGGACGCGGCTGCAGGTG
Source organism: Anaeromyxobacter sp. (assembly GCA_025360965.1). GTDB lineage: Bacteria > Myxococcota > Myxococcia > Myxococcales > Anaeromyxobacteraceae > JADKCZ01. Next base: position 6,836 of record JANYBC010000230.1, read on the forward strand.
CGGCTCGGGCTGGCCGACGGCCGCAAGCTCGACCTCGACGGCGAGGTGACCTTCATCCGCGAGAAGAGCGCCACCACCGGCCGGCAGCCGCCCGGCTGTGGCGTGAAGCTCTCGGGTCTCCCGGGCTGGGCAACCGAGAGCGTGGGCCGCTTCACGCAGGCGCGCCAGCCCATCGTCTTCACGCCCCGCTAGTCGTCGACCCCCCGGTCGGTGCGGCGCACGCCCATGAGCCACGGGCGGATCAGCCCCTCGAGGTCGCCGTCGAGGACGTCGTCGACCCTGCCGGTCTCCACCCCGGTCCGCAGGTCCTTCACCATCTGGTAGGGCTGCAGCACGTAGCTGCGGATCTGCGAGCCGAAGTCGATGTCCTTCTTCTGGGCCTCGGCGGCGTCGAGGACCACCTGCCGCCGCTTCTCCTCGTACTCGTAGAGCCGCGAGCGGAGGATCTTCCAGGCCATGGAGCGGTTCTTCTGCTGGCTGCGCTCGTTCTGCATGGCCACCACGATGCCGGTGGCCAGGTGGGTGATGCGCACCGCCGAGTCGGTCTTGTTGACCTTCTGGCCGCCGGCGCCCGAGGAGCGGTAGGTGTCGATGCGGACGTCGGCCTCCTTGATGTCGATGACGATGTCGTCGTCGATCTCGGGGGTCACGTCGACGGCGGCGAAGCTGGTCTGGCGCCGGGCGTTCTGGTCGAAGGGGCTGATGCGCACCAGCCGGTGCACCCCCTTCTCGGCCTTGAGGAAGCCGTAGGCGAACTCGCCGCGCACGAAGAAGGACCCCTGGCTGATGCCGGCCTCCTCTCCGGCCACCATGTCGGCCGGCTCGATGGCCCACCCCTTGCGCTCGCAGTAGCGCGTGTACATCCGATAGAGCATGGCCGCCCAGTCCATGGCCTCGACCCCGCCGGCGCCGCTCTTCACCTCGACGATGGCCCCGGCCCGGTCGTGCGGCCCGGAGAGCATCTTCTGGAACTCGAGCGCCTCGACCTCGACCGCGACATGGGCCGCGGCGGCGGCCGCCTCGGCGCGCGCCCCCTCGTCGCGGGCCTCCTCGGCCAGCTCGTGGAGCGCGGCGGCGTCGGCCAGGGCGGCGCCGACCCGGTCGCAGGAGCCCACCACTGCCTCGTGCTGCGCCTTCTCCTTCAGCAGCCCCTGGGCCTTGCTGTTCTCGCCCCAGAACTCGGGCGACTCTGAGAGCTTGGCGATCTCGGCGACCCGGTGTCGTTTCCGTTCGACGTCAAAGCGACCCCCGGATCCCCTCGAGGCGGTGGGTCAGGTCGGCGAGCAGCTCGGCGGTCGGGGCGGCCATGGGGAAAGGCTCCTAGCGGGAGGCGGCGGCGCGGCGGGCCCGCCAGGCGGCGGCCAGCGCCGCCAGGGAGAGGACGGCGCAGGCGACGGCGAAGAGATCGCCGATGCGGGCATACGGCGTCAAGCCGTGCCGCCGCGGCAACCGTCCGCGCAGCAGCCGCGACGGCTCCTGCGGCGTGGGCGCCAGCTCGGGATCGACCGGGCCGACCTCGAGCGACCCGGGCAGCAGCTCGCCGGTCGGCAGGATCAGCGCCGAGACACCGGAGTAGGCCGGCCGGGCGATCGACCGCCCGGTCTCGATGGCGCGCAGCCGGACGATGTCGAGGAACTGGTACGGGCCCGAGGAGTAGCCGTACCAGGCGTCGTTGGTGGGGTTGACGAGCAGGTCCGGGTCCTGGCGGGCCAAGGCCACGCCGATCTCGGGGAAGATGGCGTCGAAGCAGATCATCGAGCCGATCCGCACCTGCTCCCCGTCACGCCCCGTGAACTCGAGGAGGTTGAGCGCCCCGCCCGGACTGGACGGAGCCATGCCCGGCACCACCTGCTTGAGGAAGGGGAGCAGCTCGGCCAGCGGCACGTACTCGCCGAAGGGGACGAGGTGGTGCTTCACGTAGCGCCCCTTCACGGCCAGGTCCGGGCCGACCAGGAAGGTGCTGTTCTCCACCCTGAACAGCGGGGAGCCGCCCGGGCCGCGCACCTCCTCCAGCGTGGCGGCGCCGACCAGCAGGTGGGCCTGCCGGAGCGGGGGGAGCGCGGCGCGGCCGGTGGCGAAGCTGCGCGTCGAGGGGCGGGCGTAGGCCGGGTAGGCCGCCTCCGGCCAGGCCACCAGCTCGGCCCCCTCGGCGTCGGCCAGCAGCGTCGGGGGCACCAGCCGCTCCAGCAGCGCCTCGACGTGGTCGCGGGCGCGGTTCTTGGCCCCCTGGTCGAGGTTGACCTGCACCACCGCCACCTCGATGCCCGGCGCCACCGCCAGCTCGGCGCGGAGCACGGCCAGCCGCCAGCTCCCGCCGGCCACCACCACCGCCAGCAGCAGGCCGACGCCGGCCAGCAGCCGCCGGGGCAGCGGCCGGCCGGCCCGCCAGGCCACCAGGGCCTCGTACAGCGCCCCGTTCACCATCACCACCAGGAAGGCGATGGCGTAGACCCCGCCCAGCGCGGCTAGCTGGGCCACCGGCAGCGCGCGGACCTGCGTGTAGCCGAGGTTGGCCCAGGGGTAGCCGGTGAAGAGGTAGTTGCGCAGCAGCTCGGTGGCGGTCCAGATGAACGGCAGGTGGACCCAGCAGGGCCAGCCGAGCGCCCGGCGCACCGCGAAGGCCGCGGCGGCCGCCAGCGCCCAGTGGGCCGCCATGAAGGCGACCAGCGCCGAGAGCCCGACGAAGGCGACCCAGCCCGGCAGCCCACCGAAGGCGGTCATGGCGTGGCTGACCCAGTGGATGGCCACGTAGAAGCAGGCCAGGCCGGCGGCGAATCCGAGGCCGGCGGCGGCCCGCGTCGATCGGGCCTGGCCCAGCGCCCAGAGCAGCGGGACCAGCGCCACCCAGGCCAGCAGCCCGGCCCAGCCGGCCGGGTCGAGCTCCCGCAGCGAGAGCCAGGGCACCACCAGCGGGAGCGAGAGCGCCATGGCGGCGCCCGAGCCGATGGCGGCGAGGAGGGGTGCGATCCTGGTCACGAGCTCAGGTGGTGCGCTTGAAGAAGCTGCCCTCGGCGGGCTGAGGCACGGCCGGCGGCGTCGGCTCCTCGGCGGGGCGTCCCTGCGAGGCGCCGTAGGCCGCCGCGGCGGCCAGGTAGTAGGCGATGGCCTCCCGGACCAGGTGTCCGACCGGTCGCCCCAGCCGCGCCGCCGTGGAGCTGGCCGCCTCGGCCAGGTCGGCCGGCATCCGCACGCTCAGGACCTGCGCCTGCCCGAGCGCCGCCTCGAGCCGCTCCAGCGCCTGGGAGGGCCGCGCCACCCGGAAGTCGCCCGCCTCGATCATCTCCTTGATGCGCCGCGCCAGTTCGGCGCGGGCGTACCAAGTGCCGTCGAACCAGACCGACTCCGAGTCGAGGTCGATGTCCGCGTAAGGATCCATCCGCTCCTGCCCTGCTCCTGCAGCGTGTCCCCCACCAACCCGGCGGCCCCCATCAAGGCGACCTCCTGCACCGCCATCCGCCTCGCCTCACCGGGTCGCTCGTGGTCGAAGCCGAGCAGGTGGAGGAGGCCGTGGGCGAGATAGCGATCCAGCTCGGCCGCCAGGGGCCGCCGATCGGCACGGGCTCGCCGGCTCGCCGTGTCGAGCGAGACTACCACGTCGCCCAGGGACGGCCCACCTTCCGGCGCCCCGGGCATGGGGAAGGAGAGCACGTCGGTGGCCCTGTCCTTCCCGCGCCAGCGCCGGTTGAGCCCCCGGATGACGCCGTCGGTGACCACCAGGATCGAGAGGCCGGCCCCCTCCCGCCCCAGCGCCCGCAGGAAGTCGGCGGCCGTGGCGGCCAGGCGGCGGGCCTGTGACCGGCCGCGCGGGTGGCTGCTGCGGCTCTCGATCATGGGGCTCGGACGAGGTGGATGGAACTGGCCGGGTCGCCCTGGCGGGGCGGCCGCTCCGGACGCGACTGCAGGTTGGACTGGAGGGCGCGGGCCATGGCGTCGGCCGCCAGGGCCAGGTCACGCTGCGTCAACTCGCACTGGTCGAGTTGCCCTTCGGCGACCACCTCGGCGAAGCGCTGCTCCACCAGGGCCCGGTGGGCGCTGGCGGTCTGCTGGAGGGCCAGGTGGGCGCTCGCCTCGCAGGCGTCGGCGAGCATCACCAGCGCCACCTCACGGGTCTGCGGCTTGGGCCCCGCGTAGCGGAAGGTGGTCTCGTCGACAGGCGCCCCGCCCGCCTCCGCCAGCCGCTGCTGCTTGGCCCAGAAGTAGCCGATCAGCCTGGTCCCGTGGTGCTGGTCGATGAAGACGCGAACCTCCGCCGGCAGCCGCCAGCGCGCCGCGGCCTCCTGGCCGTCGAGGACGTGGCGCTTGATGGCGAGCGCGCTCATGACCGGGCTCAGCGCATCGTGCTCGTTCAGCTCACGCTGGTTCTCGGCGAAGAGCAGCGGCGCCCGGATCTTGCCGAGGTCGTGGTAGTAGGCGCCGACGCGCGCCAGCAGCGGATCGGCGCCGATGGCCAGCGCCGCCTCCTCGACCAGGGCGCCGACCACGATGGAGTGCCGGTAGGTGCCGGGGGCCTGGACGATCAGCTCCTTGAGGGCCGGGTGGTTCAGGTTGGCCAGCGCCAGCAGGTCGCCGTCGGTGACGTCGCCGAGCAGCCGGGCCAGCGGCGGCAGCAGCGCCGCCACCAGGATCGGCACCAGCACCGCCCCGCCCAGCAGCGCCGCACCAGCCGAGAGCAGCAGGTCGAAGGGCCGGGCGCCGGCGTGGAGCGCCAGGGCGGCCGCCACCAGCGTCCCTGAGAGGCCGGTGGCCAGGGCGCAGCGCAGGAGCGCCCAGCGCTCGCGGCGCCGGCCGCCGAAGCCGACCGCCGCCATGGAGGTGACCGCGGCGTAGAAGGCCAGCGGGGCCGAGGCGCCGCCCGTCACCCCGAGCAGCAGGCTGGCGACCAGCGCCAGCAGGATCGCCGCCGTGCCGCCGAGCAGCTCCCTGGCCAGGCCGGCCGCGGCCGCCGCGGGCACCAGGTAGGCGAGCGGGGCCCGCGGGAGGCCGGGGAACTGGTTCTGCAGCAGGTCGGCCAGCGCGGTCACGCCGAGCCCGGCCAGCATGACGCCGGCCAGCAGCAGCGCGCCGAGCGCCGCACCGCGGGCGCCGAGCGGACGCCGCGGCGCGGGGCGCGCCGCGCTCGCCAGGCGCCAAGCCATCACCAGCAGGAGCGCCACCGCCAGGGCCCCGGCCAACTGGACGCGCCACCGCTCGCGCTCACCCTGCGCC
>JANYBC010000019.1 GCA_025360965.1 Anaeromyxobacter sp.
TCGGCCGCAGCGCTCCAAGCCAGGCTGAAGCACCAGGTCCGGGTCACCGCCTCGCCCCGGAATTCAGGGAGGCCGCGCCAGATTCGCTCGGAGGTCCGCGCGAAGGCTTCCTCGGCCTCCGAGTGGCTCCCGAGCAGGCCGCGCAGGAAACGGAGCAGGTCGGGACCGTAACCACGGATGGCCTCCGTGGCGGCCTGCCTGATGTCTCCGACCGAGAGTAGTTCGCGAATCCGATTCTCCAATGGATCCGGGAGGGTCGACGTCTCCGTCCCCCCGGCATCGCTCTCGGACGAACGGCGCGCCATGGCCCCTGCACCTTAGCCGCCAGTTCCGGTTCGGGTCTATGTCAACCAACCGTCCGCAGAACGACCGCACGGGCGCCGCGCGACCAGCCCCCGGGCACCGCGCGGACGCCCCCCGAACGGGCCGTCCGGCACGATGTCCCATCCACCCACCTCGGCGGTCACTAGGATGCAAGGCTTCGCTCCTCCTCGCCCCCTTTACTCCCTCCACCCGCACCACACGAAAGACCTCGATGATCGACCACGTCACGCTCCGCGTCCGCGACCTCGCCGCCGCCAAGGCCTTCTTCTCCACCATGCTGGCGCCGCTCGGCTACAAGGTCGGCGCCGAGTACCCGGAGGCGCTCGGCCTCGGCGCCGGGGGCAAGCTCGACTTCTGGCTGGTGGCCGATATCGACGCCCGCCCCCAGCACTTGGCCTTCTCCGCGCCGGACCGCTCGCTGGTCGACGCCTGCTACGCCGCCGCGCTCGCCGCCGGCGGCCGCGACAACGGCCCGGCCGGCCTGCGGGCCGAGTACCACCCGAACTACTACGGCGCCTTCGTCTTCGACGGCTCCGGCCACAACGTCGAGGTGGTCTGCCACCTGCCGCCGGGCGGCGCCAGGAAGGCCGCCAAGCAGCGCATGGTCAAGGGGCCCAAGCGGCTCGCCAAGAAGAAGATGGCGAAGGGCCTCGCCAAGAAGCGGATGGTCAAGGGCCCCAAGGGCTAGCGCCCCGGAAGAGGACGGCGCCATTCGGCCTTGAAGGGTCAGACCGGGCTGCTATGAACCTGCCACTCGCGCAGCCGTAGCAGCTCTCCTTCGCTTCGCCAGAAGGTCCATGGCCGACTTCACCCACCTCCACCTGCACACGCTCTACTCGCTGCTCGACGGCGCCATCCGCATCAAGGACCTGCTCTCCACGGTCCAGAAGAAGGGGATGACGTCGGTGGCGGTCACCGACCACGGCAACCTCTTCGGCGCCGTCGACTTCTACAAGAAGGCCAGGGAGGCCGGGGTCAAGCCCATCCTCGGGATGGAGGCCTACGTCGCCGGCGACAAGGGGCGGGCCGACCGGACCGAGCGCCACAGCCGCCACCTGGTCCTGCTGGCCAAGGACGCCGAGGGCTGGGCCAACTTGCGCCTGCTCTCCTCCAAGGCCTTCACCGAGGGCTTCTACTACGACCCGCGCATCGACAAGGGGCTGCTGCGCCAGCACAGCAAGGGGCTCATCGGCCTGACCGCCTGCCTCGGCGGGGAGGTGCCGCGCCTGCTGCGCCAGGGCGACCACGACGGCGCCCGCAAGGCGGCGGTGGAGTACCGCGACATCTTCGAGCCCGGCTCCTTCTTCCTCGAGGTCCAGTCGAACGGGATGGCCGACCAGCTCGACGTCAACGCCAAGCTGGCGCAGCTGGCCGCCGACGAGTCGATCCCGCTGGTGGCCACCGCCGACGCCCACTACGTCGACCGCAAGGACGCCCGCGCCCACGACGTGCTGATGTGCATCGCCTCGGGCAAGACGCTCAACGACGAGCGGCGCATCAAGCACGACACCGACGGCCTCTTCATCGCCAGCGGCGACGAGATGGTCGAGTCGCTCCCGCAGTTCAAGGAGGCCATCGCCAACACCCAGCGGATCGCCGAACTCTGCAACGTCGAGCTGCCGCTCGGCAAGAGCTTCCTCCCCCGCTTCCAGCTCCCCGAGAGCGTCACCGAGGACCAGTTCATCGGCACGCTGGCCAAGGCCGGCCTCGACAGGCGCTTCGCCGAGATCTCCTCGCGCTACGCCCACGACCGTGACCTCTACCGGCAGCGGCTCGAGCTGGAGCTGGGGGTCATCGCCCGCATGGGCTTCAGCGGCTACTTCCTCATCGTCCAGGACTTCATCAACTGGGCCAAGCAGCAGGGCGTGCCGGTCGGGCCGGGGCGCGGCTCCGGCGCCGGCTCGATCGTGGCCTGGGCGCTGCGCATCACCGACATCGACCCCATCCGCTGGGGGCTGCTCTTCGAGCGCTTCCTCAACCCCGACCGCGTCTCGATGCCCGACTTCGACATCGACTTCTGCCAGGACCGGCGCCAGGAGGTCATCGACTACGTCCGCGCCAAGTACGGCCGCGACAACGTCGGCCAGATCATCACCTTCGGCTCGCTCAAGGCCCGCTCGGTGATCCGCGACGTGGTCCGGGTCATGGGGCTGCCCTTCGCCGAGGGCGACCGGATCGCCAAGCTGGTCCCGGACCCGGTGCAGGGCAAGACCGCCCCGCTCAAGGAGCTGATCTTCGGCGTCCCGGGCAAGGACGGCAAGGCCGCCCAGCCGCCCGAGCCGCGCCTGGCCGACATGTTCCAGAAGCCGACCCTGCTCTCCCAGTGGACCGACACCAAGGGCAGGTCGCAGACCGTCACCAGCAAGGACCTGCTCGAGATCGCCATGAGCCTGGAGGGGCTCAACCGCCAGGCCGGGCTGCACGCCGCCGGCGTGGTGATCGCCGACCGGCCGCTCTGGGAGTACGTCCCGGTCTACATGGACGACAAGTCGGACATGCTGGTCAGCCAGTTCGCCAAGGACGAGTCGGAGAAGGCCGGGCTGGTGAAGTTCGACTTCCTCGGCCTCAAGACCCTGACCGTCATCGACGACGCCCTGCGGCTGGCGCGGGAGAACCACCCCGAGCTCAAGGACCTGCAGGCCGCCGACATCCCGCTCGACGACCCGGCCGTCTACGAGCTGATCTCGCGCGGCGACACCGCCGGGGTCTTCCAGATGGAGTCCTCCGGCTTCACCGAGATGGTGATGAAGATGAAGCCCTCGCGGTTCGAGGACGTCATCGCCGCCGGCGCCCTCTACCGCCCCGGTCCGCTCGACCAGAAGCTGGAGGACGGCCGGACCATGGTCGACGTCTACATCGACCGCAAGCACGGCCGCGAGACCGTCCGCTACGACCACCCGCGGCTCCAGCCCATCCTCGAGGCCACCTACGGCGTCATCGTCTACCAGGAGCAGGTGATGCAGATCTCCCAGGCGCTGGGCGGCTACAGCCTGGGCCAGGCCGACCTGCTGCGCCGCGCCATGGGGAAGAAGAAGGCCGAGGAGATGGCCAAGGAGCGGGTCCGCTTCATGGACGGCGCCAAGGCCAGCGGCGTCGACGACAAGGTCGCCGGCGGCGTCTTCGACCTGATGGAGAAGTTCGCCGCCTACGGCTTCAACAAGAGCCACTCGGCCGCCTACGGCCTGCTCACCGTGCAGACCGCCTGGCTCAAGGCCCACTACCCGGTCGAGTTCATGGCCGCGCTCATCTCCAGCGAGGCCTCCAACACCGACAAGGTGGTGCCGCACATCGGGGAGGCCCGCGCCGCCGGCATCGCCGTGCTGCCGCCCGACGTCAACGAGTCGCTCCGCGAGTTCCGCGCCCTGCCGCCAGCCGAGGGTGAGACGGGGCTGGGGCGGATCCGCTTCGGGCTCGGCGCCGTCAAGGGCGTCGGCGACGCCGCCGTCGAGGCCATCGTGGCGGCCCGGGCCGACGCCGGTCCCTTCAAGAGCATCTTCGACTTCGCCTCGCGCGTCGACGCCCGGCGCATCAACAAGAAGGTGGTGGAGGCGCTCGTCAAGTGCGGCGCCTTCGACTTCTCCCAGGCCCCGCGCTGGCAGCTCTTCGCCGCCATCGACCAGGCCTTCGCGGCCGGGGCTGCGTCCCAGGCCGACCGCCAGAGCGGGCAGGTCAGCCTCTTCGGCGCGCTGCCGGCGGCGGAGAGCGCGCCGCGCCTGCCCAAGATCGGCGACCCGCTCGGCGACGGCCACGTCGAGGAGTGGCCGGAGCGGGTGCGGCTGGCCTTCGAGAAGGAGGCGCTCGGCTTCTACATCACCGGCCACCCGCTGGCCGGCCACGAGAAGGAGGTCCGCCGCTACGCCTCCACCACCTGCGCCGGCGTGGCCGGCAAGCGCGAGAAGGACAAGGTCACCGTGGTGGGCGTGGTCTCGGCGCTCCGTGAGCGGATGAACAAGGAGAAGGGGACCCGCTTCGCCTTCATCACCCTCGAGGACCTCTCCGGCACCGTCGAGGTGGCCTGCTGGGCCGCCCGCCCCGGACAGGGGAACCGGCCCGCCCAGCGCGGCTATGGCGACTGGGAGCAGTTCTTGAAGGGCGACGAGCCGCTGCTGATCCACGGGGAAGTGAAGGTCAACTCACGCGACGAGGAGAACCCGCGCGCCGAGCTGACCGCCGTGGAGATCGAGCCGCTCTCACGGGTCCGCAGCCAGAAGACCGCCGAGATCGCCCTGCGCATCGACGCCGACCGGCTCACCGAGGATCGGGTGGTGGCCCTGAAGGCGCTGCTCGGCCGTCACCCGGGTGGCTGCGCCGTGACGGTGCGGGCGGTCATCCCGGGTGAGACCGAGACCACCATCTCGGTGCCCGGCAAGGTGGCGCCGGCCGACGACCTGCTCGAGGCGGCACGGCGCGCCGGCTTCGAGCCCGAGCTTCGCTGAGCCCCCTGAACGTCCGGGCCGTAAGCGCACTTTTCTTCGTAGTCCCGCGGCCTTAGCCCCAAGGGGTGATCTCCCCTCGAAAACGCTGTTAGACTGTAGTGGGGTCTCCGCGTTGGAGACGTGGAACAGGGGTCAACCATGATGCGCGCGAACATCCGGGTCCCGGCACCGCGAGGCGCTGCCGCTCACGCGGAGCTGGGCGGACAGCTGCACTGTGACCGTCAGGCCGAGGAGATGCTGAAGGTCTTCTTCCCCCAGGCGTCCGACGGCAACATCCTGCCGCCGGAGCTGAAGGGCTTGACCGATGGGGCGCAGGTCGGGCCGCCTGGCGTCCGCCGGACGCTGGTGATGGAGGGGCACGGAGAGCGGCTGCGGATCGAGGTGACCGCGGTCGGCAAGGGCAAGACCCAGCTGCACCTCTGGCGCGAGCCGATCCCGGAGCTGACGCCGTCGAGCGGCGACGCCCCGGCCGCTCCCTCGGCGGACGGCCTGACCCAGCGCGAGCGCGAGGTGGCGTTGCTGGTGGCCGACGGCCTGCGCTCCCGCGAGGTGGCCGAGCGGCTCGGTATCGCGTCACAGACGGTGAAGAGCCACCTGAAGACCATCTTCGACAAGCTCGGGGTCCGCAACCGCGTCGAGCTGGCGCGCCGCCTGGTCCAGCACTGACGACCTCGCGCCGGGCGTCGCCGCTGATTCGCCCTGCGCAGCGCGCGCGCCAGGCGCGTCGGCCCGGCGCGCGGCCTCGGCTTGCACGGTCCGCGCGGCGCGCGGTACCTTCCGGGCCCCGACATGGTGACCCTCCCCGACGTCCAGGCCGCGCTGGGCCGCATCCGCGATCGCATCTACCTCTCTCCCTGCGCCCGCTCCGAGACGCTCTCGCGCCTCGGCGGCGCCCACGCCTTCCTCAAGCTGGAGAACCTCCAGATGACGGGGGCCTACAAGGAGCGGGGCGCCCTCAACAAGCTGCTGCTGCTCTCGGCCGCCGACCGGGCCAGGGGGCTGATCGCCGCCAGCGCCGGCAACCACGCCCAGGGCGTCGCCTACCACGGCGGCCGGCTCGGCGTGTCGACCACCATCGTGATGCCCGAGACCACGCCCATCATGAAGGTGGCCAACACCCGGGCCCACGGCGCGCGGGTCGTGCTCCACGGCTCCAACTTCGACGAGGCCTTCACCGAGGCGCGCCGGATGGAGCGGGCCGAAGGGCTCACCTTCGTCCACCCCTTCGACGACCCGGACATCATCGCCGGCCAGGGGACGGTCGGGCTCGAGCTGCTCGAGCAGGTGCCCGACCTCGACGCCGTGCTGGTGCCGGTGGGCGGCGGCGGGCTCATCGCCGGCATCGCCGTGGCCATCAAGGAGCAACGCCCCGGGGTGAGGATCATCGGCGTCGAGGCCGAGGCCATCCCCTGCATGAAGGCGGCGCTCCAGGCCGGCGAGCTGGTGACGCTCGACCCCTCCTCGACCCTGGCCGACGGCATCGCCGTGAAGCGGGCCGGCGAGCTGACCTTCGAGCACGTGCGGCGCTACGTCGACGAGGTGGTCACGGTCTCGGAGGAGGAGATCGCCAGCGCCATCCTCTACCTGCTGGAGAAGGAGAAGACCGTCGCCGAGGGCGCCGGCGCGGTCGGCGTGGCGGCGCTGATGAACCAGAAGGTGCCCGGGCTCACGGGCAAGCGGGTGGTGTCGGTCATCTCCGGCGGCAACATCGACGTGAACCTGATCGCGCGCATCATCGAGCGCGGCCTCGTCAAGGACGGCCGGCTGGTCCGCGTCAGCGTCAACCTGCTCGACAAGCCAGGCCAGCTGGCGGTGGTCTCCACCATCATCTCCGGCGCCCGGGCCAACGTCATCGAGGTCCACCACACCCGGGCCTTCGCCTCGCGCTTCGGGAACACCACGCTCCAGCTCACCCTGGAGACGCGCGGGACCGCGCACGTCGAGGAGATCCTCGCCGCGCTCCGCGTCGAGGGCTACACGGTGGAGCAGCTGGGGCTCTAGCCCCTGGCCCGCGGAGCCATGGCGCAGGCCGACGCCGAAGCCCGCTGCCTCGAGGCCCTCGACCGCGGGGATCACGCCGGGGCCGCCACGCTGCTGGTCCGCGAATACGGTCCGCAGCTGCTCGGCTACCTCTGCTCGGTGCTGCGCAGCGAGGCCGACGCCGGCGAGGTCTTCTCGATGTTCAGCGAGGACCTCTGGCGCGGGCTGCCCGGCTTCCGCCGCGAGTGCCCGGCGCGGGTCTGGTGCTACCGTCTGGCCTGGCACGCGGCCGCCCGCTTCCTGCGCGATCCCTACCGGGGCCGCGGCCGCCGCCTCGAGACCACCGAGCTCTCCCGCCTCGTCGTGGAGGTGCGCTCCTCGGTCTTCCTGGGACGCGACCAGGCCCGCCAGGCCACGCTCGACAGGCTCCGCGAGGGGCTCACCCCCGACGAGCGGGCGCTGCTGGTGCTGCGCGTCGATCGCGACCTCTCCTGGGCCGAGGTGGCGCTGGTGCTGGCCGACGACCAGGGGGAGCCGCTGGAGGAGTCGGCGCTGCGCAAGCGGTTCGAGCGGCTCAAGGAGAAGCTGGCCGGGCGGGCCCGCGCCGAGGGGCTCCTCGAGTGAGCGCCCGCGGCGACAGGCCCGAGCCCTCCACTTCGATCTCGGCGCTGCTCTCCGAGCTGGCCTCCTCGCCGTCGCGTGACCCCGAGGAGCTGCTGCCCGAGCTGCGGCCCGGCGACCTGGTGGCCGGGCGCTTCGAGCTGGTGCGGGAGCTGGGGCGCGGCGGTTTCGGCCTGGTCTTCGAGGCCAGGGACCGTGAGCTCTCCCGCTCGGTAGCCTTCAAGGCGATCCGGCCGGGGCGGGCCAGGGCGCTGGAGAAGCTGGCCAAGCCGCTCAAGGAGGAGGCCGAGGCGGCGGCGCGGCTCAACCACCCCAACGTGGTGACGCTCCACGACTCCGGCGTCCACGAGGGGACGCCCTATCTCATCATGGAGCTGCTCCGCGGGGAGACGCTGTCGGCGCGGCTGCGGCGCGGACCCCTGGCGCCCGGCGAGGCGCTGCGGGTGGCCCTGGAGGTGGCGCGCGGCCTGGCGGCGGCCCACGCCGCCGGCGTGCTCCACCGCGATCTGAAGCCGGGCAACGTCTTCCTCACCGAGCCAGGGACCGTGAAGCTGGTCGACTTCGGGCTGGCGTCGATCATGGGCCGGGCGGCGCTGGCGGCCGGCACCCCGGCCTACATGGCGCCCGAGCAGCTCCGCGCCGAGCCCGAGGACGCCCGAACCGACGTCTACGGCGCCGCGGCGGTGCTCTACGAGTCGCTCTCCGGCTCCCTGCCCTACGCGGTGCAGGCCGGCCGCTCGGCGGTGCTCGACCCCGGCCCGCCGCCACCGCCGCCGCTCCCCGACGCCCCCCCGGAGCTGGTGGCCCTGCTGGCCAGTGGCCTGGCCCGCGATCCTGCCAGCCGGCCGCAGGACGCGGTGGCCTGGCTCGACGGGCTGCTGAGAGTCGAGCAGGCCTTTGGCGTGCGCGCCGCCGCCGAGGTCCGCGCCGAGCGGCGCCGCCGGCTCCGCTGGGCAGTCTGGACCTTCGGCGCGATGACGCTGGTGCTGGCCGCCGGCACCACCGGGGTGGCGGTGCGGGCCCGGGCCGGCGCCGAGCGGGCGTTGCGCGAGAGCCGGCTGCTGGCCAGCGCCGAGTCGGCCACCGACCCGCTGCTGGCCGCCCTGCTGCTCGCCGAGCTCTCCGATCACCCGCCGGAGCGGGCCATCGACGTGGCCCAGCGGCTCCTCGACGGTCCCATTCCATCGGCGCTGCTGGAGGACCCGCGCGGCGGTGGCGCGCTGTCCCCACCCCCCGACTCGGCGCTGGCCATCTCGCCCGATGGCCGGCTGGTGGCGGCCGGGCTGCGCGACGGCGCGGTGGCGGTCTTCCGGAGCGATGGCCAGGGGGCGCCGCGGCTGCTCCACCACCCCGGGCTCCGGGTCGACACCCTGGCCTTCACTCCCGACGGGGCGGCGCTGCTGGCGGGCGGCCACGAGGGGGCGCTCCACCTCCACCGGCTTGACCCGGAGGCGCCTCCGGCCACGCTCCCGCTCGGTGACTCCCCGCTGGCGCGCCTGGTCGTCTCTCCCGACGGCGCGCGGGCCGCCGTCGCCACGCTCGACGGGAGGCTGCTGCTGGTGGCGCTGGCGCCGCTGCGGCTGGTCTCCGCGGCGCAGCACGACGCCCCGGTGCTGGCGCTCCAGTTCACCCCTGGTGGAGAGGGCCTGGTCGCCGGCGACGGTGACGGACGGCTCGAGCTGCTCGATCCTCGCACCGGCGCGGTGAAGGCCCGCCGCGACACCGGGCAGGCCATCCACGCGCTGGCGATCGACGCCGGCGGCGCACGCATCGCCGTCGCCGGGCGCGGCGGCCTGATCCGGGTCCACGGCGCGGGGCTGGACCTGCTCGGCGTCGAGGGCGAGGCCGGGGCCACCATCACCGCCCTCGGGTTCGAGCCGCAGAGCGGACGGCTGGCCGCCGCCGCCGATGACGGGACGCTGCTCCTCCTCGGAGCTGGCGCCGCACCTCGGCGCCTGGCGGCCCACCGCCTCGCCTTCTCCCTGGCCTGGGCGCCCTCCGGGAACCGGCTCCTCACCTTCGGCACCGATGGCCGGGCCCTGCTCTGGAGCGAGAGCCGCGGGCCGCCGGCCATGCCGCTCGAGGGTCCCTCGGTGGTGGCCGCCGCCTTCACGCCCGACGGCGCGCGAGCGGTGACCCGCGGTCTCGACGGCTCGCTCCGGGTCTGGCCCGTCGGGCAGGACGGGGCCCCGGGGCGGCTGGGGCCCCACGGCGACGGGGTCGACACCGTGCTCTGGAGCGGCGACGGACTTCGGCTCCTCACCGCCGGGCACGACGGAAAGGCGCTGGTGAGGGAGCTGGCCAGCGGCCGGGTGCTGGCGACGGTGGTGGATCCCTCGGGGGTGATCCACTCCGCCTCCTGGGACTCGCGCGAGGAGCGGATCCTCACCGCCGGCCAGGATGGCGTGGCCAGAGTCTGGAGCGCCCGCACCGGCCTGCTGCTGCGCTCGCTGCCGCCGGCCGGCGCCCCCATCCTCTTCGCCGCCTGGGGCCCCGACGATCGGCGCGTCGCCACCGCCGGGCTCGACGGCGTCATCCGGCTCCACGAGCTGACCGGCGCCGCCGAGCCGCGCCGCTTCAGCGGGCACGAGGCCGGGGTGACGCACGTGGCCTTCTCTCCCGACGGCGCGCTGCTGGTCTCGGCCTCGCAGCTCGACGCCACGGTCCGGCTCTGGCCGCTCGACGGCGGGCCGCCGCGAGTGCTGCGCGCCGGGCGCTCGATCTACCGCGCCGGGCTGTCGCCCCGCGGCGATCTCCTGGCGGTGGCCGAGGCCGACGGACCGCTTCGGCTCTTCGCCACCTCGGACCTGGCGGAGCGGCCCCCGCTCCAGGCCTGGCCGGAGCGGCTCTGGTCCCCGGCCTGGAGCCCCGACCAGCGCCGGCTGGCGCTCGCCTCCCGGGATGGGACGGTGCGGGTGGTGGCGCTCGACGGGACTGGCGGCGCGCTGACGCTCCGCGGACAGACCGGCCCGGTCACCGAGGCGAGCTTCAGCCCCGACGGGCGCGAGCTGGCCATCGCCTCCTCCGACGGCTCGGTGCGGGTCGCCGCGCTCGACTGGCCGCTGCTGCGCCAGCGGCTGGTCGCGGCCACCAGCGCCTGCCTCTCGACCGCGCAGCGGCTCCACCTGCTGGGGGAGTCGGAGGACGAGGCGCTCCGGCGTCACGCCGCGTGCGAGCAGCGCGCGGGGCGCGGCGCGGCGTCCTCGGTGACGCCGGCGGCGATGCGCCCGCTGGTGCCGCTTGCGACGCCACCGGAGCCCGGCGCGCTGGCCCCGGCAGTCCAGGCCGGGCGGACGCTGATCGAGGTCCGCTTCCCGCCGTGGCAGTTCACCGGCACCTTCCGGCTCGCCGTGGGCGCCGAGCGCGACGAGGGCGTGGCCCGCGACCGCGTCACCACGGTGGGCCCGACGCTCCACTTCGCGCGGACGCTGGAGGGGCGGCGCGGGACCCTGACGCTAGAGATGGAGACCGAGCTGCGCGGCACCCCCTTCCCCTCCACCTTCGGCCGTTGGCGCATCACCGACGGGACCGGCGCCTGGGCCGGCCGCTCCGGGGGCGGCACCTTCACCGCCGCCGACGCCGGCGCCGACTCGGGCAGCCCCTTCGAGCGGCAGACGCTGCTGGGGCGAATCTCCCCGGGACCGTGACGGGCCCGCTCAGCCGGCGCCGAGCGGGAGGCCGGCCAGCACCTCGTCGAGGGCGCCGAGGAAGGCGTCGAGCTGGGCCGGCTCGTGCCCCGCGGTGAGCGCTACCCGCAGCCGGCTGGTGCCGCGCGGCACGGTGGGCGGCCGGATGGCCCGCACGTAGAAGCCGCGCTCGCGCAGCCCCGCCGCGGCGGCCAGGGCCCGCGCCTCGCTGCCGAGCACCACCGGGAAGATGGGCGAGACCACCCGCGAGACGTCGAAGCCGCGGGCCAGCAGGCCGGCCTTGAGCTTGGCCATGAGGGCGTGCAGCCGCGCTCGCCGCTCCGGCTCGGTCCGGACGATCTCGAGCGCCGCCAGCGCCGCGCCGCAGGCGGCCGGCGGGAGCGCGGTGGTAAAGACGAAGGTGCGGGCCCGGGTCAGCAGCAGCTCGCGCAGCCGCCCCTCCGCGGCCACGTAGGCACCGAAGGCCCCCAGCGCCTTCCCGAGCGTCCCCATCTCGACGTCGACCCGGTGCTTCAGGCCAAGCTGCTCGGCCAGCCCGGCGCCGGTCGGGCCGAGCACCCCGACGGCGTGAGCCTCGTCGACGTAGAGCATGGCGCCGGTGCGCTCGCAGGCGTCGGCCAGGTCGGCCAGCGGGGCCGCGTCGCCGTCCATGGAGAAGACCGCGTCGGTGACCACCAGCTTGCGGCGCGCCGTCGACTTCGCCAGCAGGTCGGCGAGCGCCTGGGCGTCGCCGTGCGCGTAGCGGTGGAGCCCGGCGCGGGAGAGCAGCGCGCCGTCGATGATCGAGGCGTGGTTGAGCTCGTCGGAGAAGATCGCGTCGTCGCGCCCCACCAGCACCGGCGGCACCCCGGCGTTGGCGTGGTAGCCCGAGTTGAAGAGGAGCGCCGCCTCGCTCCGGTGCAGGCTGGCCAGCGCCGCCTCCAGCCGGCCGTGGATGGGCAGGTCGCCGGCCACCAGCCGCGAGGCGCCGGCGCCGGCCCCCTCGGTGAGCGCCGCCTCGGCGGCCGCCCGCATGACCCGCGGATCGCCGGCCAGGCCGAGGTAGTCGTTGGAGCAGAGGTTGACGAGCGTGCGTCCCCGCACCTCCACCACCGGCCCCTGCCGGGGCCCGAGCGGCTCGAGGGCACGGCGCAGGCCGGCGTCGGAGAGCTTCTGCAGCTCCCGGTCGATCCAGTCGAGGGTGGCGCGGGCCACGGGCTTGCGCGGGGCGGCGGGGGGCGGGCCGGCGAGGCTAGCGGACCACCGGCAGGCTGCGCGGCTTGCGGGCGGCGGTGGCCTGCTCGTTCCAGTGGATCTCGCCGTCGGCCTGGCCGGTGTAGGACCAGCGCCCGGTGCCGGGCGGCCGCAGCGACATCCCCTCCTGCGCCACCATGCCGATCACCTGCTCGGGCGTGCCGCCGGCGCTGGTGAGGTAGTTGCCCACCATGGTGCCGTCGGCGCCGGCCTCGAAGATGCGGTGCTGCAGCTCGCCGAGGTTCACCTCG
>JANYBC010000035.1 GCA_025360965.1 Anaeromyxobacter sp.
GATGAGGTTCTTGATCTCCTTGGTGCTCTCCATGACGTTCTCGGCCAGCCGGCGCATCTCGGCGGCCACGATGGAGAAGCCGCGCCCGGCTTCGCCGGCCTTGGCGCCCTCGAGGGCGGCGTTGAGGGCCAGCAGGTCGGAGCGATCGGCGATCTCGTCGATGACCTCGACCACGGTGCCGATCCGCTCGACCCGCTTGGAGAGCTTGCCGATGGCGTCGTCGACCTCGACGGCGTTGTGGCGGACCTTCTCCATCGAGGCCATGAAGAGCTTGATCGAGCCCTCGCCCTGGCGGGCGCCGGTGAGCGTCTGCTCGGCGATGGCGGCCACCATCTGGGCGTTCTCGGCGATCTGGTGCGAGGCCCCCTTGAGCTCCTCCATGGTGGCGGTGGTCTCGTGGATGGCGCTGGCCTGGGCAGCGGTCGACGACTCGTTCTGCGTGGCAGCGGCCAGCACCTCGGCGGAGGAGGTGGAGAGCTGCAGCGCCGCCTCGCGGATCTCGGTGACGAAGCGCTTGAGCGTCTCCATCACCTGGCCGATGCCGGCGATGAGCGGGGTCAGGGTGGCGTCGGTGACCGAGAGCCGCAGGTCGCCGGAGAGGTCGCCCTGCACCACCAGCCGGATCAGCGCCTCGATCGCCGTGTCGACGCCGTGGGAGACGTTCTGGAACCGCTCGTTGAACTCGCGGATCTGCGTCGCCAGCGAGCCGCCGGCGCCGTTGAGGGCCTCGGCGATGAGCCGCAGGTCGGGGTCGCTGTAGTCCTCGGGGCGGATCTGGACGTCGAGCTTGCCCCGGGCGAAGGCGCTGATGGCGGCCGCCAGCGCCGCGGCGTCGGCGCCGGAGCGGCGCGCCGTGGACTTGGGGGCTGCGGGCTTCCGGGTGGGCTTCTTCGACGTGCGGGCGGGGGACGTGGCCATGGCGGCGCCTCTCTAGGCAGGGAGCGGGCTGGTCACCGCGGCAGCGAGCCGCTCGCGGACCAGGGTGGGGAGATCGACGATGAGGGTGGGGGCCTCGTCGAACAGGACGAAGCTCGAGACGGCGCCGGAGCGGATCACCGCGGAGGCGAAGGCAGGGAGCGGCTGGATCTCCGAGGCCGGGACCACGCGGACGCCGAGCACCTGGTCGACCACCAGCGTCGACTCGGCGCCGCCCTCGGGGGCGGCCACCACGATGCCGCGCTCGCGGGCGAAGGTGGGCCCGAGGCTGGTCCCCTCGACCAGGCCGGCGGCCGGGACGTCGGCCACGTTGCCGATGCGGACCACGTCGCGCACCGTCGAGGCGAAGACCCGGGCCCCGACCTGGAACATGAGCAGCTCGCTGACCGGTTCGTTCACGCGCTGGTGCTCCCGTAAGGCACGGCGCGGCTGCGGGCGGCCTCCACCAGGCGCGGCAGGTCGAGCACAGCGATGGTGCCGTTCTTGTCGCGGGCCACGCCGGAGAGGAACTCGGCCATGCCGCTGCTCTCGGCCGGCGGGGCCTCGAGGTTACGGTGCGGGATCACCACCAGCCCCTCCAGGCCGTCGGAGATCACCGCCACCTTCCACGGGCCGCAGTG
Organism: Anaeromyxobacter sp.; assembly: GCA_025360965.1. Classification (GTDB taxonomy): domain Bacteria; phylum Myxococcota; class Myxococcia; order Myxococcales; family Anaeromyxobacteraceae; genus JADKCZ01. Next base: position 1,557 of record JANYBC010000035.1, read on the forward strand.
GACCACCGCGGCGCGCGTCGAGGCGCGGATGGCGACGGCCCCCTGGCCGACCATCTGGCCGATGTCGAGCACCGGCAGCACCTCGCCGCGGTGGGTGAAGACGCCGGGGAGGAAGGAGGGCGCGGCAGGGAGGCGCGTCAGCGGCCCGAGCCGCACCACCTCGGTCACCAGGCCGGCTTCGAAGGCGTAGCGGCCGCCCAGGATCCGCAGGCAGAAGAACCAGGCGTCCTGCCCGGTCCGGCTGGCGCCGGACGGGAGCGCGTCGAGGTGAGGCCTGCCCTGGGACATGATCCCTCGATTATCGACGCAGCCGGGACGAACCAGCAAGACGATGCTATATGAGACCCGTCTTTTCGCACGATATCGTGTCATGAAAATCCTCATCTGCTCCGACAGCGACCTCCTCCTCCAGGCGGCCGCCATGACGCTCGAGCCGGCCGGTCACCAGGTGATCGCCGGCCGGGATCCCTTCGCGCTGGCGGCCGAGATGGAGGGGGCGGCGCTGCTGCTCACCGACTCCTCGCGCGGCCGGCAGGCGGCGGCGCTGCTGCGCGATCGCGGCTTCTCTGGAAGGGCCCTGCTGCTCGGTGACGGCGCGCCGGAGGAGCGGGCGGCGCAGGCCAGGGAGCTGCAGCTCGACGGGGCGGTGGAGCTCTCGCCGCCCGACACGCTGCCGGACCGGCTCGAGGCGGCCATGGCCCGCAAGCGCAAGGTGCTGATCGTCGACGACTCGGAGATCGTGGCCCGGCTGCTGGCGCAGGACCTCGAGGCGAAGGGGTTCGAGATCCAGTACGCGCCCGACGCCGAGAAGGCGACCTCGATCATCCTGAAGCGGGCCACGCGCCCGGACCTGATCCTGCTCGACATCAACATGCCGAAGGTGGACGGGGCCCAGTTCTGCAAGTTCGTGAAGAAGAACGCCATGTTCAAGGGCATCAAGGTGCTCTTCTGCTCCGGCGAGGACCGCGAGAAGGTGGCGCGGCTGGTCGCCGAGTGCGGCGCCGACGGCTACATCCTCAAGGACGAGGTGCTGGGGAAGTGGGTCGTCGACAACGCCGGCTGAAGCGCTCACCGGCACCAGCCGGCCGGCGTCACCGAGTTGCAGGCGCCGGGGCTCCCCTCCTCCAGGGCGCAGCCGAAGTTGTCCGGCTCGTCGCCGGCCGCGGGGTCGATCCGCTCCACCGCCGCCGGGCAACGCGGGGCCGAGCCGTCGGCGCCGAAGCTGGCGAGGAGCGCCCCGGTCCAGTCGAGCAGCCTCAGCTCTGGCGGCCGGTCGTCGGCCAGGCCTCCAGCCAGCGTCGCCGCACCGCAGGTGAAGCGGACGGTGCCGTCCGGGACCAGGTAGCGGCCGTCCCAGGCCGCGCTGGTGAGCAGGCCGAAGTCACCCGGGAGGAGCGGCGCCGCCGCCGCGGCCACGGTGCAGCCGGCCAGCAGGCCGGAGGAGGTCCGCTTCTCCAGCCGCCAGCCGGAGAGGTCGAGCGGCCCGCCGCCCAGGTTGAGGACCTCCACGTACTCACCGCCCGCCTGGGGGGTCATCGCCACCGCCCGCACCTCGGTCAGCACCGGCCGCGGCGGCGGGCCGGCCACGGTGGAGAAGGTGCCGAACCAGCTGCGGCGATGCCCCTCGGGGTCGAGCACCGGGCGACCGTCGGCGTCGCGCAGGGTGGGCGCCACCACCAGCACCCAGGCGCTCCCGCCGGCCAGCGGCAGGCGTGGCCGGAGCAGGATCCGCCGCCCGCCCTCGGTGAGCGACACGGCACCCTGGACCGCGAGCAGCCCGGGCGCCTCGCCGGCCTCGAGCGCCCGGGCCACGGCGCGGGCGTCGGCGGCGCGGCAGAGGGCGACGTGGCGCCCATCGGCCAGCCCGTCGGCGGCGATGGGGGCGGTGAAGTCGACCGTGACCGGCACGTCGAGCGGCGCGTCGAGCCCTTGCGGCGACCAGCCGGCGATGCGGGTGTGGGGCGCCGGGGCGGCCGGGCCACAGCCGGGGAGCTCCGCCAGCCCGGCGCCGAGGATGAGGCCGAGCAGCGGCGCCAGGCGCGAGCCGGTGCGGCTCATGGCCGCCGTCCGGTCAAGGCGCCGCCGGTCAGGGCGTCGAGCTCCGCGGTGAGGCGCGCCACCTCCAGCTCGGCGGCCAGGCGGGCCCGGGCGTCGGGGGGCGGGTCGCTGAGCAGCGCCAGCTGCCGCTGACGGCGATCGAAGAAGACGGTGGTGGCCCGGCGGACCGCCTCGTCGCGCCGCCTGGCCCGCGCCAGCGCGGCGGCGGCGGCGGCGGCCTCGCCGGTGGCGGCGATCAGGTCGCCGAGCTCCCAGGTGGCGTGGAGGGCGTAGGAGGTGCCGGGGGAGGAGCGCAGGTAGTCGACCTCGCTGCTCCCCTGCAGGCCGGACACGCGGTAGTCGCGCTCCTCGTGGCGCACCTCGGCGGTGATGCGTGGCAGCAGCGCCGACGTGCGCCGCCGCCGGGCCAGCTCGGCCGGGTCGGGGGTGGCCGCCTCGGCGTGGCTGGCGGCGGCCGACTGGAGCTCGACGATGTCCGGCTCGGTGGCGGCGAGCCGGGCCAGCAGCCGGGCCGGATCGGGAGGTGGGACCGCGGCGGCCGGCGGCGCGGCGAGCAGCAGGGCGAGGAGGACGTGGGGCATGGCCCCTGGCCGTCGCAGGATCGGTGCCGCGCCAAGGTCGCGAGCTCACAGGCGCTCGGGGAACGCGGGGCGGACGCGGCGCGTCCTTCCGGCCGTCCGGCGGCCCGATTCCAGCGGAGGCTCGCACCCGGCTTCGACCCCGACGCCTGGCTCGACATCACCCACCGAGAGCAAATTTCGGGAGGGCAGGCGGCGGAGAGTCGACGCGCGGCCTCTACCCCTCCTCGTCCGGCTCGGCCCGGGTGGTGCGCGCCTCGCCAGCGAACTCCTCGACCCGGTGCCCGGCCATGGCGGCCCGCACGTGCTTGTCCATGCGCCGCTCGGCGAAGGGCCTGGTGGCCTCGTCGACCGACTGGAGCCAGGCCTTGATCGCCAGGTAGTCGTCCCCGCCCATGGCGGCGCGCAGCCCGTCGAGCCGCTCCTCGACCGCCGCCCGCTCCGCCGTCGAGAGCAGCTCGCCGTCGGCCGCGAGGGCCGACCCGAGCGAGGCGACGAGGCGCTCGCCCTCGACCCGCCACTCGCGAAGGAATCGCTCGGTGACGTCGGCCTCGGCGTGCTCGATCGACTCGATCAGCATGGCCTCGACCTCCTCCTCGCCGAGCCCGTAGGTCGCCTTCACCTGGATGGCCTGCGAGAGCCCGGTCCCCAGCTCGCGCGCCGCCACCTGGAGGATGCCGTCGGCGTCGACGGCGTAGGTGATCTCGACGCGGGCGATGCCGGCCGGCATGGACGGGATCCCCTTCAGCGTGAAGCGGGCCAGCGAGCGGCAGTCGTGCGCCAGCTCGCGCTCGCCCTGCACCACGTGGACCACCATGCCGGTCTGGCCGTCGGCGTAGGTCGTGAAGGCCTGCGAGGCCGAGGCCGGGATGGTCGAGTTGCGCAGGATCAGCTTCTCGACGACCCCGCCCATCATCTCCACCCCGAGCGAGAGCGGGATCACGTCGAGCAGCAGCACGTCCTCGCGTCCGCCGCGGTCGAGGGCGTCGGCCTGCACCGCCGCGCCGAGCGCCACCACGGTGTCCGGGTCGAGGTCGGTGAGCGGCTCCTTGCCGAAGAGCGCCTTGACGTGGCGGCGCACCGCCGGGGTCCGGGTGGTGCCACCCACCAGCACCACGCCGTCGACGCCAGCCAGGCCGGAGTCCTCGAGCGCCCTGCGGCAGGGGGCGGTGGTCCGCTCGATGACCGGGGCGATGAGCGCCTCGAGCTCGTCGCGGGTGAGCCGGGCGCGGAGCCGGTGCCCGCCGGGCAGCTCGACGTCGGCCTCGACGGCCGCCTCGGTGGTGAGCGCCTCGCGGAGCCGCTGCGCCGCCGCCAAGGCCCCGCGCAGCACCGCCGGGCCCGGCTCGGCGCAGGGCGGGGTCAGGCCGCCCTCCAGCAGCCGGGCCGCCACCACCCGGTCGAGGTCGTCGCCGCCGAGGTGGGTGTCGCCGCCGGTGGCCAGCACCTCGAAGACGCCCTGGTCGAGTCGCAGGATGGAGACGTCGAAGGTGCCGCCGCCCAGGTCGTAGACCGCGTAGGTCCCCTGCACCTGCTTGTCGAGCCCGTAGGCGAGCGCCGCCGCGGTCGGCTCGTTGAGCAGCCGCAGCACCTCGAGCCCGGCCAGCCTCCCGGCCTCCCTGGTGGCCTGGCGCTGGGCGTCGTCGAAGTAGGCCGGCACCGTGATGACGCAGCCGGCCGGCGGCCCGCCCAGCGCCGCGGCGGCCGCCCGCTTGAGGACGCGCAGCAGCTCGGCCGAGACCTCCACGGGCGTCACCGCGCGGGCCCCGTCGGCCACCAGCAGCCGCACCACGCTGCCCGACTCGTCGAAGCGCCAGATGCCGCGGTCCTCGGGGCGCAGGTCGCCCGGACCGCGCCCCATGAAGCGCTTCACCGAGAGGAGGGTGTCGACCGGCCGCTCCGGCGCGCGGCGGCGGGCCTCGGCGCCGACCTCGACGCTGCCGTCGGCGGCGTAGTGGACGGCCGAGGGGAGCAGCGGCCGCCCCTCCTCGGCGCTGATGACCTGCGGACGGTTGCGGGCGTCGACGTGCGCCACCAGCGAGTTGGTGGTCCCGAGGTCGATGCCGATGGCGCGGCCCATCACGGCTCCTGGAAGGGAAGGGCGCTAGCGGGCATCTCCACCTCGCTCGGCGTCGGCGATGAGGTTGTCATAGTAGCGCGCCCGGGAGAGCCGCCGGGCGATCTCCTCGGCCGACTCGCTGAACCAGTCCTGCTCCCCGAAGAGGCGGCCGCACTCGGCCTCCAGCGCCGAGAGGCTGGCCCGGGTGCGGGCCGCGATGTCGGCCAGGGCCGCGGCGTCGCCGTCGGCGCGGGCCAGCGCCAGCGCCTCCCGCCACTCGAGCTGCTCCTCCAGGAACTCGGGGTCGTGGAGGCTGCGCCCCTCGGCGAAGACGTCCTGCCCGGCCAGCGAGAGCAGGTAGGCGGCCCGCCGGCGCCAGTCCTTGAGCGCCCGGAAGGCGTCGTTGAGCCGGGTGGCCCGCTCCAGCGCGATGCGCCGCTGCCGCGGCTCGGCGCGGGCGAAGCGGTCCGGGTGGAGGGTGCGGGAGAGGTCGCGAAAGCGCTGCTCCAGCTCGCGGGGATCGAGCGCGAACTCGCGTGGCAGGGCGAAGATCGAGTAGTAGTCCTCGGTCAACCGCGTCTCCTGGCCGGCCCGCCGCCGCAGCCGCCCCGGGGTGGTCCGCTCAGATCGTGAAGGAGTCGCCGCAGCTGCAGGAGGTCTTGACGTTCGGGTTGCGGAAGACGAACCCGGACTGCATCAGCGTCTGCTGCCAGTCGACGACCGTGCCGCCGAGGAACACGGCGCTCTTCGGGTCGACGAAGACCCGCGCCCCGTCCCGCTCGATGACCTGGTCGAGCCGGGCCGGCCCGGTGGCCCAGTCGACGTGGTAGTTGAGCCCCGAGCAGCCGCCGCCCTTGACGCCGAGCCGCAGGCCGCCCTCGGGGGTGCCCTTCTCGCCGATCAGGACCTTGATGCGCACCGCCGCCTTCTCGCTGATCTCGATCGCCGCCATGCGCCGCTCCTAGCTCCCCTGCGTGACGGCGCCACCGGCGCCGGGCGCCGGGGTCACCCGGGCCTGCTGCTTGCGCTGCCAGTCGGCGACCGCCGCCTTGATGGCGTCCTCGGCCAGCACCGAGCAGTGCACCTTGACGGGCGGGAGGTCGAGCTCCTGGGCCACGTCGGTGTTCTTGATCTCCATGGCCTCGGCCACGGTCTTGCCCTTGACCCACTCGGTCACCAGCGACGAGGAGGCGATGGCCGACCCGCAGCCGAAGGTCTTGAAGCGGGCCTCCTCGATGACGCCGGCCGCGCTCACCCTGATCTGCAGCTTCATGACGTCGCCGCAGGCCGGGGCGCCCACCAGGCCGGTGCCCACGTCGGCCGACGCCTTGTCGAGCGAGCCGACGTTGCGCGGGTTCTCGTAGTGGTCGATGACCTTCTCCGAATACGCCATGACGCTCCTTCGCAGCCGCTAGTGCGGATTGGCCCACTCGACGCGCGAGAGGTCGACGCCGTCCCTGGCCATCTCGTAGAGCGGGCTCATCTCCCGCAGCTTCTTCACCTTGGCGATCACCAGCCCGATGACGAAGTCGACCTCCTCGGCGGTCGTGAAGCGCCCCAGGCCGAAGCGGATCGAGCTGTGGGCCAGATCGTCGCTGACGCCCATGGCCCGCAGCACGTAGGAGGGCTCCAGCGAGGCCGAGGTGCAGGCCGAGCCGGAGGAGACCGCCACGTCCTTGATGGCCATCATCATGGCCTCGCCCTCCACGTAGGCGAAGCTGACGTTGAGGTTGCCGGCCAGCCGGTGCTCCATCGAGCCGTTGACGGTGAGGAGCTCGACCCCGGCCTCCAGGCCGCGGCGCAGCCGCTCGCGGAGCTGGAGCACCCGGGCCGCCTCGGCCTCGCGCTCCTGTCCGGCCAGCTGGCAGGCCATGCCGAAGCCGACGATGCCCGGGACGTTGAGGGTGCCGGAGCGGAGGCCGCGCTCGTGGCCGCCCCCGTCCATCTGGCCGATGAGCCGGACCCGCGGCTTGCGCCGGACGTAGAGGGCACCCACTCCCTTGGGGCCGTAGAGCTTGTGGGCGGTGAGCGAGGCCAGGTCGACCTGGGCCTTCTCCACGTCGAAGGGGATCTTGCCGATCGACTGCACGGCGTCGCAGTGGAACAGCACGCCGCCGGCGCGGGTGATGGCGCCGATGGCCTCGATGGGCTGGATCACGCCGGTCTCGTTGTTGGCGTGCATGACCGAGACCAGCACCGTGTCGGGGCGGAGCGCCGCCTGGAGCAGGGCCGGGTCGAGCCGGCCGTCGCGACCGACCGGCAGGACCGTGACGCTCCAGCCGTCGCGCGTCAGCGCCTGCATCGAGTCGAGCACCGCCTTGTGCTCGGTGGCCACGGTGACGAGGTGGCGCCCCTTGAGCTTGTGGAACTGGGCCGCGCCCTTGATGGCCAGGTTGTTCGACTCGGTGGCGCCCGAGGTCCAGACCAGCTCCCTGGCGCTAGCGCCGATCAGCGCCGCCACCTGGGCCCGGGCCGCCTCGACCGCCTCCTCGGCGCGCCAGCCGAAGGCGTGACTCTTGGACGAGGCGTTGCCGAAGTCGCCCAGGAAGTAGGGGAGCATCACCTCCAGCACCCGGGGATCGACCGGGGTGGTGGCGTGGTTGTCCATGTAGATCGGCAGCTTCATCGCGAACGAGTGCCTCGCAGTTCGGGATCCGTCCGGCCCGGAGGAATACTGGACAGAGACAGTCATGTATCTTCAAAGGTCCCGGCCGGTCAAGGGAGTCACGACACAAATCCCGGGCGAAACAGACGTTTTTGGTTTAGGAGACGAGACGTGCGGACCACCAAGAACCTGAGCCGGATCGCCCTCGCCTTCGCCGTCTTCATCGCGGTCCTCTGGTTGCCCGACATGGTGGGGGCCGGCTCGACCGGACCCAAGGGCGATCTCGCGCTCGGCGACCTGCTCGGCCGCGGCTCCTGGTTCGCCTACCTGGCGGCCTTCGCCGGCGGCGTCCTCACCAGCCTCACCCCCTGCGTCTACCCGCTCATCCCCATCACCGTCTCCATCTTCGGGGCCCGCAAGGCCGGCTCCCGAGGCCAGGCGGCGCTCCTCTCCGGCCTCTACGTGCTCGGCATCGCCGTCACCTACTCGGCGCTCGGCGTCGGGGCGGCGCTGACCGGGAAGGCCTTCGGCTCGGTGATGCAGAACGGCTGGGTCATGGGGGGCGTGGCGCTGGTGCTGGTGGTGATGGCCTTCTCGATGTTCGGCGCCTTCGAGCTGGCGCTGCCGGCCTCGCTGCAGCAGCGGCTCAACACGGTGGGCGGGGCCGGACGGGTGGGCGCCTTCGGCATGGGGCTGGTGGCCGGCGTCATCGCCGCTCCCTGCACCGGGCCGGTGCTGGCCGCCGCGCTCACCTTCATCGCCGCGCAGGGTTCGGTCAGCCTCGGCCTCGCCATCATGTTCCCCTACGCGCTCGGGATGGGGCTGCTCTTCTTCCTGATCGGCGCCTTCTCCATCTCGCTGCCCAAGAGCGGCGCCTGGATGGAGCTGGTCAAGTCGATCTTCGGCGCGGCGCTGCTGGCCATGGCCGGCATCTACCTGAAGGACCTGCTCCCGGGCCTGAGGCCGGTCTTCTCGGCGGCGCCGGTGGCGGCCGGGATCGCCGGGCTGGTGGCCGGGGCCGGGGTGCTGCTGGGCGCGCTGCACCGCTCCTTCCACGGCGGGCCGCCGGAGCGGGCCTGGAAGGCGCTCGGACTGACGCTGCTGGTGGGCGGGGTGGTCTACGGCGCCGGCGCCTCCGGGGCCCGCGAACGGGCCGTGGCCGCGGCCGGCTTCAGCTGGCTCCACGCCGAGCCCGAGGCGGTGGCGCTGGCCCGCGCCGAAGGGCGCCCGGTCATCGTCGACTTCTGGGCCGAGTGGTGCGTGGCCTGCAAGGAGCTCGACAAGCTGGCCTGGGCCGACCCGCGGGTGCGCGAGGCGGCGGCCCGCTTCGTCAAGGTCAAGGTCGACGGCACCGAGGACAAGCCGGAGATCCAGGCCATCCAGGAGCGCTACCAGGTGCAGGGGATGCCGACGGTGGTCTTCATCGACTCGGCCGGCGTGCAGGTGGCCGACCGGATCATAGGGGCCGTCGACGCCGAGGAGATGCTGCGGCGGCTGAGCGCGGTTCAGTAGCGGCGCCGCGCCTCGGCCGGGGTCGGTCGTCTAGAAGACCTTCCAGGTCGCCGTCACCAGCAGCTCCGGCAGCACCTGGCCCTTGCGCATGGGGGCGCCTCCCGAGCCGCCCCGCCACGCCAGCGATCCCAGCACGCCGAGCGCCAGCTGGTCGTAGAGCGCCGCCTCGTAGCTCACCGCCAGCCGCGGCGCGACCCAGGCCCCGCCGCCGCGCCAGGTCGTGAAGGTGAGCGGCAGGTCGAAGGAGATCGAGAGCAGGCCGAGGCCGCGCGAGGAGATGGCCAGGCCGGGCGAGAGCTGCAGGCCGCGGTCCTTGAGGTTGTCGTCGTAGATCAGCCTGGAGCCGGCGTCGAGGTACCAGCCGAGGTCGAGCCGGGCGGCCAGGTCCCAGCCTCCCGGGCGCCCGAGGTGGCGGCGCCAGAAGGCCCCCAGCACCAGCTCGGTGGTGCTCCAGTTGAACTCGGCCGAGCCGCCCAGGTCGTCGCGGGCGGTCAGCCCCTGGCCATAGGCCGCGGCGAGGGTGGCGAAGCCGGCCATGGCCATGCCCGTCGAGGCGCCGCGCAGCGACTCGCCGCCCATCAGCGAGGGGAGCTGGTCGCCGGCGTCGGCGGGTGCGGCCGCCGCGGGGGCGGGGGCGGGTGCGGCCAAGGCCGGGGCGGTGGCGAGGAGCAGCAGCAGCGAGGCGGCGGTGCGGAGCATTCGGTTCCCTTCGGGTCTGTGCTTGATTCTACTCGCGACCGGGGCGGTTCTCACCAACCGGCCCGGGCAGCGCGATCGGGTTGACAGGGCGGGCGCCCCCCTGCTACTTCGTGGCCCCCATCGCCCAGGTGGCGAAACTGGTAGACGCACCAGATTCAGGGTCTGGCGGCTTCAAAACCGTGGAGGTTCGAATCCTCTCCTGGGCACTCGAAGCCGGCGTGGCGTGACTGCCCCGCCGGCTTCGTCCTTTCCGGGCGGGGGCGGCCCGGGCCCTCACCGTCCGGTCGCTTGCTCTCCGCCCCCGCTTGCATGATTATGCAGCACCATGCAAACGCGCACCGCCGCCGTGATCGGCGCCTCCGGCTACTCCGGGCTCGAGCTCACCCGCCTGCTGGCCCGTCACCCCGGGGTGCGGGTCACCGCCCTGACCTCCGACCGCTGGGCCGGGGAGCGCGCCGCGGCCCGCCTGCCGCTGCCGTCCGAGCTGGCCGCGCTCGCCTACCGGCCGCTCTCCGAGAGCGAGGCGGTCGAGGCCGAGGTGGCCTTCCTGGCCACGCCGGCGGAGGTCTCCCACCAGCTGGCGCCCCGGCTGCTGGCCCGCGGCCTGACGGTCATCGACCTCTCCGGCGCCTTCCGGCTCGCCGACGCGGCCGCCTATCCGGGCTGGTACGGCTTCACCCACCAGCACCCGGCGCTGCTCGCCGAGGCCCGCTACGGCCTTCCCGAGCTGGCCCGCGCCGGGCTGGCCGGCGCACGGCTGGTGACCAACCCGGGCTGCTACGCCACCGCCATCGCGCTGGCGGTGGCTCCGCTGGTGAAGAGCGGGCTCTGCTCCGCTTCAGGGGTGGCCGTCACCGGCCTCTCCGGCGTCAGCGGCGCCGGCCGCAAGGCCAGCGAGGACTACAGCTTCTGCGAGGTGGACGAGGACCTGCGCGCCTACCGGCTCGGCAGGCACCAGCACATCCCTGAGATCGAGCAGACGGTGGCCCGCTACGCCGGCGCCTGCGAGGGGCTCTCCTTCACGCCGGTGCTGGTCCCCATCCGGCGCGGCATCCTCGCCTCTTGCGTGCTGCGGCTCACCGGCCCGACCAGCGCCGAGGCGCTCTCCGAGGCGCTGGCCGCGGCCTACGCCGGCGAGCCGTTCGTGAAGGTGATGGCCGCCGACCGGGTGCAGGTGAAGGACGTGGCCCGGACCAACCTGGCCCACCTCGGGGTGGCGCTCGACGCCCGGGCCGGCGTGGCGGTGGCGGTCTCGGCCATCGACAACCTCGTCAAGGGCGCGGCCGGCCAGGCGGTGCAGGCCATGAACGCCGCGCTCGGCTGGCCCGAGGCCACCGGCCTCGAGCTCCTGGGAGGCTGACCGTGAAGATCCCCAGGGGCTTCCGCTTCGGTGGCGTGGCGTGCGGGCTCAAGCCGGCCCGGCGCGACCTCGCCCTCATCGTCTCCGACGTCCCGGCCGCCGCCGCCGGGCTCTTCACCGTCAACACCGCCGCCGCGGCGCCGGTGCTCGACGGGCGCGGGCGGGTGCCGGCCGAGGGGATCCGGGCCATCGTGGCCAACTCCGGCAACGCCAACGCCCTGACCGGGCCGGGCGGGCTCGACGACGTGGCGGTGATCCGGGCCGCCGTGGCCGACCTGCTCGGCGTGCAGAAGCGGGCGGTGCTGACCGCCTCGACCGGCGTCATCGGCGTGCGCCTGCCGGCCATGAAGGTGGTGGCGGCGCTGCCCGGGCTGGTGGAGCTGCTTGGCGACCACGCCGACCACGCCGCCGAGGCGATCATGACCACCGACACGCGGCGCAAGCTGGCCTCGCGCGAGGTGCTGCTGGGGGGCAAGAACGCCACCATCGCCTGCATCGCCAAGGGCTCGGGGATGCTGGCGCCGCAGCTGGCCACCACCCTGGCCTTCGTGGTCACCGACGCGGCCGTGGCCCCCAAGACGCTGCAGGAGGTGCTGGCCCGCGCCGTCCACCAGACCTTCAACATGCTGACGGTCGACGGCGAGATGTCGACCAACGACACGGTGCTGGCGCTGGCCAACGGCCTCTGCGGCAACCCGCGTCTCTCCGAGCCCTCGCCCGACCTGGCGCTCTTCGAGGTCGCGCTCACCGACCTGCTCGGCGAGCTGGCCCGGGCCATGGCGGCCGACGGCGAGGGGGCCACCAAGCTCTGCGAGGTGGTGGTGGCCGGGGCGCCCAGCGAGGAGGCGGCCCGCGACGTGGCCCGCGCCATCGCCCACTCGCCGCTCGTCAAGGCGTCGCTCTTCGGCGCCGATCCGAACTGGGGGCGGGTGCTGGCCACGGTGGGGAGCCGGGCCGGCTCGCAGGGCTGGGCCATCGACCCCTACAAGGCCCGGGTCTCGCTGCAGGGGGTGATGGTCTTCACCGGCGGCGCCCCGACCGCCTTCGACACCGAGGCGCTGCGGCTCCGGCTGCGCGAGCCGCGCGTCGACGTGCTGGTGGAGCTCGCCGACGGCGAGGCCCGGGCCACCGCCTGGGGCTGCGACCTCTCCTACGACTACGTCAGGATCAACGCCGACTACACCTCGATGATCGTCCAGCAGCCGGACGGCATGATGACCAAGGAGGAGAACGTCGCCGCTTACACCCCCGCCTTCAAGCGGACGCTGCTGGTCGAGGCCTTGAAGTACATCGGCCACTTCTCCGGCCAGATCGCGGTCATCAAGTATGGCGGCGCGGCCATGGTGAAGGAGAGCCTCAAGGTGGCCTTCGCCGAGGACATCGCCCTGCTCAAGAAGGTGGGGCTGAAGCCGGTGATCATCCACGGCGGCGCGCTGGAGGTGACGCGCACCCTGGAGAAGCTGGGCGAGCGCTCCGAGTTCATCGACGGCATGCGGGTCACCGACGCCGCCAGCCTGCCGGTGGTGGAGATGGTGCTGACCGGCAAGGTCAACCAGGAGCTGGTCTCGCTGCTCAACGCCCGCAACGCCGGCGCCGTCGGCCTCTCCGGCAAGGACGGCACGCTGCTCAAGGCCGAGAAGCGCGGGCTGGAGAGCGGCGTCGACCTCGGCTTCGTGGGGCGGGTCGTCGAGGTCAACCGGCAGTTCCTGCAGATGTTCCTCGACGGCGGCTACGTGCCGGTCATCTCGCCCATCGGCATCACCCCCGACGGCACCGGCCTCTCCATCAACGCCGACGAGGTGGCCGCGGCGGTGGCCGCCGCGCTGGGGGCCAAGAAGCTCATCTACCTGACCGACGTGCCGGGCATCCTCGAGTCGGCGCCGGATGGGGCGCTGCTGCGGCAGATCACCGGGCCGGAGCTGCGCCGTCGGGTCGACACCGGCTCCATCACCGGCGGCATGAAGTGGAAGGTGGAGGCCATCGAGACGGCGCTGGCCGGGGGGGTGGAGCGGGTCCACGTCCTCGACGGGCGGCAGCCGCACACCGTCATCGCCGAGCTCTTCACCGACCGCGGCGTCGGCACGCTGGTGACCGCGACGTGAGCGGCGCCTTGACCAGCGAGGCGCGGCGGCTGGCGGTGGCCCGGGTGCTCTCCGGGCGGCGCATCGCCACGCAGGAGGAGCTGCTGGCGGCGCTGCGGCGCCAGGGGGTGAGGGCCACGCAGGCCACGCTGTCGCGCGACCTCACCAAGCTCGGGGCCCGGCGGGTCTCCCGGCCGGACGGCGCCTGGTACGAGGTGGACGGCCCGGTCGAGGCCCAGCGCTCGGCGGCCCTGCGCGGGCTGGTGCTGGGGGTCGAGACCAACGCCTCGCTGGCGGTGATCCGGACCGCGGTCGGCGCCGCCTCGGCGGTGGCCCGCGCCATCGACGACGCCCGCCTGCCCGAGGTGCTCGGCACCATCGCCGGCGACGACACCATCTTCGTGGCCCCGGCCGCCGGGGTGACGCCGCGGCGGCTGGCGGCACGGCTCGGGGCGCTGCTGGGCGTGGGCGGGTAGTCGCAGCGGGCCGCCATCGCCGCGGCCGAGGCGCTGGCGCTGCGTGTTCTGGCGGCCCGGGGTCGGGCGGATTAACCTCCGGCCACATGACCACCTCGACCATCCGGACCTGGGACCTCCCCACCCGGCTCTTCCACTGGACCCTGGCCGGGCTCTTCCTCGGCGCCTTCACGCTGGCCTCGGTCGTCGACGAGCACGGCCCCACCTTCCACGTCCACATGCTGCTCGGCCTGACCCTCATGGCCGCCATCGCCTTCCGGCTGGCCTGGGGCTTGGTCGGCTCGCGCCACGCCCGCTTCAGCTCGTTCCTCTACTCGCCGGCCGAGCTGCTCCGTTACCTGAAGGAGGCCTTGGCCCGCCGTGACCGGCCGGTCGCCGGCCACAACCCGGGGTCGAGCTGGGCCATCTACGCCATGCTGCTGCTGCCGGTCCTGCTGGTCACCACCGGCATCCTCTCCCAGCCGAAGAACGACCTGGTCGGGGACATCCACGGCGTGCTCGGCAAGCTGATGCTGGCCGCGGTCCTCGCCCACCTGGCCGGGCTGGCGTTCCACACCTGGCGCCACCGCGAGAACATCGCCATCTCCATGGTCACCGGCGAGCGGCGCGGTGACCCGGCCGACGCCATCGGCTCGTCTCGCCCGGTGGCGGCGCTGGTCTTCCTGGTGCTGGTGGGGGGCTGGGCCACGATGGTGGTGCGCAGCCACGATCGGGTCGCCAAGGTGGTGAAGCTGCCGGGGATCGGCCTGAGCATCCCCGTCGCCGAGCGGCCGCCCGAGGTGGGCGGGCACGACTGAGGCCGCAGCGCCCGGCCCTACGCCCCGGCCGGTCCGACCCGCCTCCACTCCGCGAAGGAGCGGGCCACGCAGTCCTCGATCGATAGCCCGTCGAAGTAGTTCCCGGTCAGCATGAGCCGGCCGCCGGCCAGGTGGTGGTCGAGCTCGGCCACGATGGCGCCGTGTCCGAGCGCCGGGGAGGGCAGCGAGCAACGGCGCTCGGCGAGGTGGAGCAGGTCGGCCTCGGTGACCCTCAGCACCTCGAGCACCCGGCCCAGCCGCTCCGCCCGCGTCAGGCCGGGCCGGAAGTGGAAGGCGAAGCCGCGATGCCCGCTGTCCGGGAAGGGATCCCGGGTGACGCAGGAGAAGAAGAGGTCGTCGACCGGCACCAGGAAGGCGCACTCCGGCATCCAGGCCTTGGCGCGCGGCAGCACCACCCCGAGGCTGTCGACCACGGCGGTCCCGATGCTGGCCAGGTGCGAGGCCAGCTCGCCGAACTGCGGGCGCAGCAGGGTCACCGCCACCTCGGACGGGACCGCCAGCGCCAGCGCCGGCGCCGCGATGGTCCGGCCGTCGCTGGTGGTGACGCTGAAGCCGGCGCCCTGCCGGGCGACCGCCTCGACGCCGACCCCGGTCTCCACGGTCAGGCCGGTGGCCCGGGACGCCGCCTCGGCGACCACCTGCAGCCCGCCGTCGAAGCCGAAGGACCTGATGAAGTCCTTGCGCCGCGGCCGCTTCTTGAAGAGCGATCCGGGGCCGCTGAGCGGGAACCCGTCGGCCCGCTGCGAGGGGACCGCCGCCAGGAAGGGCCCGAGCACGCGGTCGTAGTTGCCCCGCCCCAGCAACCTGGAGAAGCGGGAGTAGATGGTCTGGCCGTCCTTTGAGGAGAGCAGGCCGAGGGGCAGGTGGCGCGCCGCCTCGAGCCAGTTGAGCTGGAGCAGCACCCTGGGCGGGGTCAACCAGCGGTACTCTCCGTGGGTGAGCAGCCCCATCCTCGACCGGGCCGGGCCGCGCTCGCGCACCTGGCCGGCCACGCCGGCGCCGACCACGATGTCGAGGAAGGCGCCGTAGGAGTTGTAGGTGGTGTGGGCGCCCAGCTCGAACCAGTAGCCGTCGGCGGTCCGCTCGGAGTGGAGGCTGCCGCCCACCCTGCCCGAGCGCTCCAGCAGCAGCACCCGCTGGCCGTCCTGCGCCGCCTTCCAGGCCAGGGAGAGGCCGCTGATGCCGCCGCCCACCACCACCACGTCGTGTGAGGCCATCGCCGCTCGCCGCTCCTTGCCCGCCGTGGATCCGGCCACGGGGGGCCGATCTAGGCATGTCGCGGCCCGCTGATCCAGCGCCGCCGGACTTTCTCCTTGCCGACTGCGCGCCGCTTTGCCAAGGATGGCGGATGCGCCTCCGCCTCGGCTTCATCGGGCTCGGAACCATGGGCGAGCCCGTCGCCAACAACCTCCGCAAGGCAGGTCATCAGCTGACGGTCTGGACGAGGACGCCGGCCGGCGCCGACGCCCTGGTCCAGAAGGGCGCGACCCGGGCCGCCAGCCCGCGCGCCTGCGCCGCCGGGCAGGACGCCGTCTTCCTCTGCGTCTCCGACGACCTCGCCAACGACGCGGTGCTCGACGGCGCCGACGGCGCGCTGGCCGGCCTCGGCCGCGGGGCCGTGCTGGTCGACCTCGGCACCTCCGGGACCCGCTCGACCCGGACCATGGGCGAGCGGGTGACGAAGCAGGGCGGGCTCTTCGTGGCCGCCCCCATGCTCGGCTCCCGCGCCGCCGCCGAGAAGGCCCAGCTGGTGGTGGTGGCCGGCGGCCCGGCCGAGGCCCTGGCACGGGTCCGCCCGGCTCTCCACGCCATCGGCGCCAGGCTCTTCGAGCTCGACTCGGCGGTCCACGCCTCGCTCACCAAGCTCTGCATCGCCGCGGTGGGTGCGGCCATGGCCACCGGGCTGGCCGAGGCGCTGGCGCTCGGTGCCTCGGGCGGCCTCGACCCGGCCAAGGTGCTGGAGGTGCTGCAGGCCTCCAGCTTCCACTCGCCCTTCCACCTCATGAAGGGGGAGCAGATGCTGGCCGGCGACTACGCCCCGCGGGTGGCGGTGCGCCTCGTGGAGAAGGACCAGCGGCTGGCGCAGGAGGCGGCGGCCGAGCAGGGGGCGAAGCTGCCGGTCAACGAGGCGGCGCGCGCGCTGCTGGCCCAGGCGGTGGCCTCGGGCCGCGGCGATCGCGACCTGGCGGTGGTGGCCGACCTGCTCTTCGAGTGGGCCCAGGTGAGGCGCTAGTCGCGCGGGCTCACTGGTACCGACTGAGCGTCTTGCGCACGGCATCGGCAAAGGCGCGCGCCGCCGCGGCCGGGGCGATCACCTCGGCGCCGCCGCCGAAGGAGAGGGCGAAGCGGGTGGCCCACTCCTCCGAGACACCCTTCAGCTCCACCACGGCGCCGCCGTCGTCGGTCCGCTTCACCAGCTCCATGGCGCCAGGCCGGGCCAGCGCCCACTCGGCCGCCAGCGAGCCGAGCCGGACCCGGATGCCCTCGCCGGTCGGCTCGGAGAAGAGGCGCGCCTTGGCCAGCTCGCCCTCGGAGGGGGCCTCGAAGCGCTGGTCGGTCAGGGCGCAGTCGCGGATCCGGTCGACGCGGAAGGCGAGCGGCCGGGCGCGCGAGGCGTCGTGACCGTAGAGGTACCAGTGGCCGAGCCGCTGGGCCAGCGTGTAGGGGTGCACCTGGCGCACCGCCTCGGTGGCGGAGGAGGCCGAGAGGTAGGTCAGCTCCACGGCGCGCCGCTCGGCGATGGCCCGCTGCAGCCGGCCCATCACCGAGTCGCGGGCCGGCGGGGCCCCGGCGTAGATCCGCTCCACCAGCTCGTCGAAGGAGGCGCGGCGATCGCGCGGCACCGACTCGCGCAGCGCCTTGATGGCCCGCTGCTTCCCCTCGCCGCCGAGCGCACCCACCGCCGCGGCCAGCGCCGCGGCCTCGCTCTCGGTGAAGCGGGGCGGGCGCGTGAAGCTCTGGTGGAGCGCCACGTGGACCCGGTCGCCCTCCACGTAGAGGTCGAGGAAATCGTCGGGCGCGAAGGGCGGCGAGCCGACCTCCATGAGGAAGTCGAGGTCCGCGAGCAGCTCCGACTCGGTCACGCCGCAGCGGCGCGCCAGCTCGCGCACCGGGATGCCGGGGTGCTGCACCGCGTAGGGCACGAGGAAGAGCACGCGCCGCAGCTGCTCGCGCGGGTCGTTCTTGCCTCCCTCGGCCTCGCGCTTGGCCGGGCCCGGGCGGGTCGGGGCCCTGGTCCTCGGCCTGGACTTGGCCTTGGACTTGGCCTTGGACTTCGGGCCGGCCTTGGCCGCAGTGGACGAGGCGGCGCGCTTCCTGGGAGCGGGGCTCACGCCACCCTCCGCGCCAGGTCGGCGAGGATGGCCCGGGCCCGGGCGCGCAGCGGGCGTGGCGCGAGCAGCTCGGCCCGATCGCCCAGCGAGAGCACGTGGCGCACCAGCCCCTCGCCGTTGGTGGCGTCGACCTCGACCACGGTGGCGGCGCCGTCCTCGGTGAGGCGGGCGCGCGGCCCGAAGCTGGCCAGCACCTCTGGCGAGGTGGGCGGCTCGAGCCGGACCCGGCAGCGCTGCGGGGCGTGGACGGTGAACTCCCAGGTCTCGCGGGTGGCCACCTCGGCCAGCGGCAGGTCCTTGCGCGGCGTGAAGTCGGGGGTGCGCGGCGCCTTCTGGTTGACGGTGAGCTGCTCGATGCGGGCCAGGTGGAAGGTGCGCTGGGCGCGGCGCAGGTGGCACCAGCCGGTCAGGAACCAGGCGCCGCCCTTCTGGAAGAGGCCGTAGGGGTCGACGTCGCGCTCGGTGCGGGCGCGCCGCTCGGCCCCGGCGTAGACCAGCCGGACGCGCTTCTTGGTGCCGACCGCCCGCGACAGCTCCTCGAGCAGCGAGGTGCCGGTCCCGGCCGCGTCGGGGCGGGAGAGGTGGTGGGTGGCCAGCGCCGCCGCCTCGGAGGCCCCGGGGGCCCGGGCCGCGAAGCTGAGCTTGTTCATGGCGTGCGCCAGGTCGCGCGAGTAGGGGAAGGCGCCCGAGGCGAGCGCCGCCGACCCGGCTAGATAGAGCAGGGCCAGGTCCTCGGGCGGCAGCTTGAGGTCGGGGAGGTAGAACTCGTCGCGGTTGATCTGGTAGCCGGCCGCCAGGTCCTCGTCGCCCGGCTCGTAGCGGATGGGGATGGCCAGCTCCAGCAGGTCGGCCTTGTCGCGCTCGAACTTGCGGATGGCCGCCTCGCCGGTCCCGCCGTAGTCGTCGGCGAACTGCTCCTGGATCTCGCGCCAGGAGACCGGCTCCGCCGCCCGCAGGAGGAAGGCCGCGAGATCGAGCAAACGCTGGGCTTTCTGCACGGCGGAAACCTCGCACCGCGGCCGTGGGGAGTCAACGTGTGCTACCATGTGCGCTCCACCTTGGCGGTGATGCGCATGGCAGGCCTCGGCCTAGGACCAGCCGACTTCGAGCTCTTCGAGATCGACGACCCGGAAGCCCGGGGCGCCGCCCTGGAGGCCACCCTCCAGCCGAAGCTACTGGCCATCGGGACCCAGTGCCTGAGCGGCCTGTCCCGGCTCACCGGCCGGCCGCTCTTCGCCCACTCGGCCCGGCCGACGGGGCGCCGCGGGCAGGCGCCCGGGGAGGTGCTGGTGGCCTTCGCCGACACCGAGCGCGGCTGGCGGGGGGTGCCCTACCTGGGGGTGGCCGCCACGCGGACCAACCTGCACGCCCGCATCGGTGTGCGGGGCGAGTCGAGCCGGCGCGCGGGTATGCGGGAGGCGCTGCGCCGCGAGGCCGGCAACCTGGCCCGCAAGGGGAAGCCCTTCCGCAAGCTCCGCCACTTCGACGGCTGGGACTACGAGGAGCTTCCGGAGCTGGCCCCGGCCCACTCGCCGGCCTTCTGGCTGGAGCTGGCCGACGGCCTGCTGGCCGGCGGGACCGGGCTCGACGTCGGGGTGGCCTTCAGCGCAGAAGAGGCCAGGAGCCTGGCGGTGGGCGACCTGCTGGGCGTCTTTCGTGATCTCGCGCCGCTCTACAAGGTGCTGGCCGCCGCGACCGGTATCGAGCGTGGGGTCGACCCCCCGGCCTGACAGGAGTGACTGCCGGCGCTCGCACTCGAGGTACGAGACAGGGGCGGCGGGCAATCGTGGAAGCTCAGCGCTCCCTCGCCCGCTGTTTCCGAATCCAGACCTCCTGACATAGGGGGCGCCGAATTTGTCCGCTTTGGGCCGGTCAGGGCGCCGGCGCGACCTCGTAGCGGAGGAGCAAGCGGGAGCCGGGGGACGGTGTCCTGGCCAGGTTGAGGGTGTCGCAGAGGGCGGCGAGTGCGAGGGTCCGGTGGGCGGAGCTGAGCGGCGCCAGGGTGATGCGCAGTTCGTGCTTGGTGACCTCGATGTCGGCGGAGTCGGCCAGCGCCGACTGGATGAGGGTGCGGCCCTCGTCATCGGCGCGGCGGTAGTGGGGAGCCAGCAACCGGACGAGATCGCTCTCGGCCTGGTAGGCGACCATCTTGACGATGCTGGAGAGGTGCTTCTTCTCGGGGGCGAGCTTGACCACCTCGCCCTCGACGACGTCGGCGACGGGCACGCGGGCTGGCGCCGCCGCGCGCCGTCGCCGCAGCGCCACCAGCCGCCTGGTGGCAGCGCGCAGCGCCTGGCCAAGCTTGCCGTGAGCGATCTTGAAGCCGCGCATCGTCTTGCGGACTGTCTCCGGGTTGGCGAGGGCCTTCTGCCCGTACTGGGCCTCGAGCGAGGCGATCTCGGCGCGGGCCTCGCGGATCTTATCGTCGAGGCGGCGGCGCACCGGGTTCGGGACGTCGCGGGTGGGGTTGTCGGGGACGACCGCGTGGTCGGCGAGCGCATCGAGGGCGTACTCCTCGCGGAGGTACTTGAAGAAGTTCTCCTGGCGCCAGCGATCGAACATCCGGTGCGTCACCTGGAGCGCTGAGAGGTCTCGGCGCGACGTGACTATAGGTGTCTGGTGGCCATCGCCCGAGAGCCGGGTGACCTGTCTCATGCGGAACTTCCCACCGAGGAGCGCGATGCCCTGATCGGCGAGGGCGTAGCTGATCTTGCGCCCCTCGATGACGCCCTTGTGGATGCGGAAGCGGGACTTTGGAACGCGGCGCCAGCGGCCCTTCCGGTAGGTGAGGACATCGAAGCCGTCCTGGATGATCTTCTGGAAGAGCGCTGGGCTCCACCCGCCGCGGTCGAAGACCACGGTGACGCGTCGCACGCCGACGAGCCCACGCACCTCCGCGAGCAGGAGCGGCAGCATGGTGACGAGCCCCGCGTTGGCCTCGGCGGTGACGACGAAGAGCGGGTCGCCGTGCTGGTCGTTGGTCCAGTAGTCGGTGGTGGCCGGCATGGCGATGCGCATGCGGGCCAGGTGAGCCTTCGGCAGCGAGTGTTTCCCGTGGTAGGCGCGCACATGGCCGTCCACGTAGAGGAAGCCCAGCGTGGCGCCCCGAGCTTCGACCCGGTGCTTTGCGAGCGCCCGGCCGAACTCGGTGGCGCGCCCCAGGGCGGCGAGCCGAATGAGCTTGCGCCGCAGGGTCTTCACCTCGGGTGCGCGGTCGAGACCGAGGAGGCGGCCGAGGTCGCCGGGCGAGTGCTCCTTGAGCGCCTCGGGCCGTTTGAGGCGCAGCAGCGCCATGAGCAGCATGGCGACGACAGTGGTGCGCAGGCCGTAGAAGGCGGGCCCGATGGATCCGTAGACCTCCCGAGCGATGTCGAAGACGCCGCTCTCGGTGAGAGCCGGGAGCGCGAGCAGGACGCCGGCGCGAGGGACGCGGGTGCCGGCCCGGAAGAGCGGCGCCGCGTCGTCCAGGAGGCCCAGGTATGCGAGCAACCGATCCCCGCCGCGGTCGGCTGGGTCCGTGTCCAGCGAGACCGGCGGCGTGCCCCCACCAAACGCCGTCTGCGCGAAAGCGGACAGGTTTGGGTCCGCAGGCTCGGACCTGCCGAGCGCCAGGCTCTCCTGCTCCGGCGTGCGCTCCGTCCAGCCCATGCGCCTCACCAGTTTGCGCACCGACTTCTCGGTCACGCCGATCTGCGCAGCAATGGCGCGGTTGGAGAGCCCCTCGGACTTGAGCCGGCCCACCAGGCGAGTTCGAGAGGGACGAAGTCGACTCCGCCCTCGCGGGAAGCCGCCGCCGTGCCCAAGAGCAGCGAGGCCGTTCTCGGCGAAGCGCTCCTGGTGACGTCGCACCGTCCGTGACGTGCACCCGAAGGCTCGCGCCACATCGTTCTGGTCGGCCCAGCCCTGCTCGCACAGGTTCACCATGACGTGAGCTTCGGCCATGTGGTCACCGACCGTGTACTGCGCCAGGACCACGCCGGAGACCACCACCACGCGGTGGCCATCACGGTTCCGCACCAGGCACCGCTCGTTGACGACGACGGTGGTCCCGTCGGGCGTCCTCTTCCTGGTGAATAGCTCCTGCTGGAGTTCGGCCATGCCCGGACTGTCTGCCGCTGGCCAAAAAAGCGGACAGGTTTGGGTCCGCACCCCATCCGGGGCGGCCGCCAACAGTTACAACATGTTGCCGGGCCCTATGTCAGGAGGTCTGGATTCTATCTTTCGGAAGCCCGCCCTCCGTGAGTTCGTCCAGGCCCTTGATGCCAGTGGGGCACTTGCGCAGTTGATGACGACTCATGGCTTTCTGTTTCTTGGCAGTTTTAGGCATGCAATGATCCTTGCCCCTGTCGCATGGAGATTCCGTTCGAGTCCACGCTTCAGGAGCACGTTGCGTGCCGAGTGGCGAGCGAACGGGATCGCAGGCCGGAGCGCTCCATAGGGGGTGCCGCGGACGCCTTGGCCTAGACCGGGAACGTTCGCGAACGGTCGCCGCTACGGCTGCCTGGCGAAGGGCAGCACCCCGGCCCCGGCTCCAGTACGTCGTCCGGGCGTCCGGGCGTCCGGGCCGATGTCAGACCCCCCGGCTAGCCTCCCTGATGCCGTCCCAGCATTTGTTTGGGGGCGGCGCTCCACTCGTCCGGAGGTCCAGGATGGCCGTCAGGGTCATGGTCGCGTCCGCGCTC
>JANYBC010000040.1 GCA_025360965.1 Anaeromyxobacter sp.
GCCGGCCAGCGACGCCGGCACACGGTAGGTGAAGGTGCCGCGCACGGCGGCAGCGACGGCGACCTCGACGAGCACCGGCCTACTCTAGCAGCCGCGTCTCACGGCGAGCGGGCGTCGCCCTGGAAGAGCGCCTCGGCCAGCTTCGGGTTGGCGGTGGCGCGCTCGGTGTTGAAGCGGATCAGCAGCTCGGCCCCCTGCCAGACCTCCACGGCGCGCGGGATCCGGTCGGCGCCGACCGCCGAGGCCCAGTCGAGGAAGCGCAGGTCGTAGCTGGTGCCGCCCTCGACGACCGAGAGGCGCAGGGGCATCCAGCTCTCCTTGTCGGTGAGCACCAGCGGCGCCGGCTTCGGGTCGGCCAGCCGTCCACCCAGGACCCAGGCGAGCCGGCCGTTGAAGCGGCCCAGGGAGACCTCGTCGACCTTGACGCCCCGGCGGGCCAGGGCCTCGCCGAGCGCCTTGCCCTCGACGCCGGTCGGCCAGGCCAGCAGCGTGGCCAGGCCGCGCACCAGCGCCGCGATGGCCTGGTTCTGCTCCAGCCCGCCGCGCCCGCTGAGCCGCTCCTCCTTCACCATGGCGGCGGGGCGATCGGACTCGGTGCCGCCGGTCAGCAGCAGCTCGAGCCGGGCCCGGCCCGGCGTCTTGACGAGCAGCCGGGCGGTGGTGGCGGGTGGCGTCCCGGCCGGCAGCGCCGCGCCGCGCAGCTCGAGCGCGCCGACGGCCTCGACGCTGGTCAGCTCCAGGCTGGCCCGCTTCTCTGCTGCCTTCCGCAGGATGGCCTCGCCGGGGAGCAGGTAGGCGAGCGCCGGGGCGGCCAGCGCCACGCCGAGGGCGACGGCCAGCAGCGCGCCGAGCCGACGGCCAGTCACAGCAGCTCACCGAGGTACTGCCGCAGCGGACCGGCCAGCTCGGGGCGCTTCATGGCGAAGGCGATGTTGGCCTTGAGGTAGCCGAGCCGGTCCCCGGCGTCGTAGCGGTCGCCCTCGAACCGGTAGCCGAGCAGACCCTCCTCCCGGGCCAGCATGGCCAGGGCGTCGGTGAGCTGGATCTCGCCGCCCACGCCCGGCGTGACCTGCTCCAGCAGCTCGAAGATGCGCGGTGGCAGCACGTAGCGGCCGATGACCGCCAGGTTGGAGGGCGGGTTGACCTTGGGCTTTTCCACCAGCCGCTCGATGCGGGTGGTGCGCTCGTCGAGCGCCCGCCCGGCGGCGATGCCGTACATCGAGGTCTCGGCGGGGGGGACCTCCATGAGGGCGATGGTCGCGAGGCCGTGCCGCTCCCAGCAGTCGGCCAGCTGGCGCGTGGCCGGCACGCGGGCGTCGATGATGTCGTCGCCGAGCATCACCACGAACGGCTCGTCGCCGACCAGCGCCTTGGCGCAGAGCACGGCGTGGCCGAGGCCGAGCGGCTCCTGCTGCCGCACCGTCACCACCTGGGCCATCTGGGCGATGCGCCGCATCTCCTTGCGGAGCTCGGTCTTGCCGGACCGCTCCAGGGTGGCCTCGAGCTCGGCGGCGATGTCGAAGTGGTCGACTATCGAGTCTTTGCCGCGGGCGCAGATCAGGATCACGTCGTGGACGCCGGCCGCCACCGCCTCCTCGACGATGTACTGGATGGTCGGCGTATCGACGATGGGGAGCAGCTCCTTGGGCACCGCCTTGGTGGCGGGGAGGAAGCGGGTCCCCAGGCCGGCCGCTGGAATGACCGCCTTGCGGATGGGCTTCGACATGAACGCATCCTAGCATCCTTGCGCCCGCCTCCTCCCGGGCTATCCTCGCCGCGTGACCCGCCCGATCCGCCTGGCCCTGGCCGCCGCGACCGTCCTCGCCCTCTCCGCCGCCGCCACCGCCGGCGCCGCCGATCCGCCGCCCCCGGGCGGGCTCCTCGACCTGGTCGGCGCCCGGGCCCTGGGGAGCAGCGCCGCCACCGCCGGGACCACAGGCTCCGAGGCCATCTTCGTCAATCCCGGTGCCATCGGGGTCCGCACCGGCTTCGTGGTCGACACCGTCGGCGTCAACGAGCGGCGCGGCTCCTCCACCACGTCACGCTACCTCGGGGCGCTGGTGGTCGACGCCGTCAGCTCGCCGGTGGCCGCCTCCTTCGGCTACCTCTCCTCCATGGCCGCGGACCAGCGCGGCCACCTCTTCTTCCTCGGGCTGGCCGGTCCGGTCAGCGACCGCCTCCACGTCGGTGTCCAGGGGCGCTACTTGAAGCTCGGTGGGGTCGAGCCGGTCAACGCCGTCACCGCCGACGCCGGCATCCACTTCGAGGCCTCCGAGCTGGTCAGCCTCGGCGTGGCCGGCTTCAACCTGGTGCCGACCTCCCACGCGGTGCTGCTGCCGCAGGCCATGGGAGCCGGGCTCGCGGTCGGCAGCGACACCAGCTTCCGGGTGCAGGCCGACTGGAAGGGGACCTGGCTGCCGCACGGGCAGGTGGCCAACCGCTACGCCGCCGGGGCCGGGGCGTTCCTCGGTGGCATGGTGGCGCTGCGGGTCGGCTGGATGCGCGACGAGCTGCTCAAGGCCACCTGGTGGTCGAGCGGGATCGGCCTGGTCACCGGCGACGGCTTCGCCATCGACGTCGGCTACAAGCAGGCGTTCGAGACCACCTCGGCGCGCGAGATGGCGCTCTCGCTCCGCTACTACCCGCCGCAGTAGGCGGGAGCCCCGCTCAGGGCGCCGGCACGGAGGGGATCCCGTGGAGCCGCACCAGCTCCCCGGCCAGGTCGGCGGAGGCGTCGAGGTCGCCCTGGAACTCGACGCCGACGCGCCGCTCGGCGGGTGAAGCGTGGCGCACCACGCACCAGGTGGCGGGCCGGCCCGGCAGCTGCGGGAAGCGGAGCTGGGCGCGGGCCCCCGGCTCGAGCGGCTCGTCGAGCACCAGCAGCGCGCCCCGCTCCGAGACGTCGCAGACCTGGACGTGGAAGGTGCCGGCGTCGACGTCGAGCCGGGCCTCGCAGGCCACGGCGTGGCGCGGCACCACGCGCCGCCGCCTCGGGCCGAGGCGGCGCCGGGCGCGCGCCACCAGGTCGCGTAGCCGCGCCCGCGTGGCGCCGAGCCAGCTCGGGTGGTCAGCGGTCACGCGTCCCCACGTTGGGCAGCACCACGGTGGCCCCGGTGGCGCCGTTCTCGCCCCGCCAGACCGGGACGCCCCAGACATCGCTGACCCGCTCCTCGGTCAGCACCTCCCGCGGCGTGCCCTCGGCGACCACCTTCCCTCCGCGCAGCGCCACCAGCCGGTCGCAGGCGGCGGCCGCCAGGTTGAGATCGTGCAGCACCGCCACCACGCAGAGCCCGCCGCGCGCCGCCAGCCGCGCCATCTCCATGGCCGCCACCTGGTGGGCCAGGTCGAGGAAGGCGGTCGGCTCGTCGAGCAGGAGCACCCGCGGCTCCTGGGCCAGCGCCCGGGCGAAGAAGACGCGCCGCCGCTCGCCGCCGGAGAGGGCATCGACGCGCCGCCCGGCCAGGTGCCGGAGATCGCAGGCGGCCAGCGCCCCCTCCACGGCGCCGAGGTCGTCGAGCCCGGCGATGCCGAGCAGCCCCTGGTGGGCGGAGCGGCCCATCATCACCACATCACGGACGGTGAATGGCCAGTCGAGCCGCGGCTCCTGCGGGACCAGCGCGCAGACCCGGGCCACCAGCTTGCGCGGCGCGGCGTGCGGGTCGAAGCCGGCCAGCCGGACGGTACCGGCGGAGGGGGCCAGCAGCCCGGCCACCAGGCGGATCAGCGTCGACTTGCCGGCGCCGTTGGGGCCGAGCAGGCCGACGAACTCCCCCTCGCGGGCCCGGAAGGAGACGCCGTCGACGGCCACCCGCGCGCCGTAGGCGTGGCGCGCTTCACGGACGTCGACGATCGGGTCGGGCCAGGGCGGGCCGGGCAGGCGGTGCGGGCTCACGCGGCGGCCTCGTCGTGCTCGCGGGCCTGCCGGCGCAGCAGCCAGAGGAAGAACGGCCCGCCCAGGAAGGCGGTGACGGCGCCCACCGGCGGCTCGGTGCCGAGCGGCAGGAAGGCGAGCCGGGCCAGCACGTCGGCCGCCACCAGGAAGGCGGCGCCGAAGAGGGCCGAGGCCGGGAGCAGCAACCGGTGGTCCGGGCCGACCAGGCGCCGCACCAGGTGCGGCACGATCAGGCCGACGAAGCCGACCATCCCGGCCAGCGCCACGGCCGCCCCGGTGGCGGCCGAGGCGGCGAAGAAGACCAGCGCCCGGGTGCGCCGGACGTCGACGCCGAGCGAGGCGGCCTCCTCGTCGCCGAGGGTGAGCAGGTTGAGCCGGGCCGAGAGCAGGCCGAGGGTCCCGACCGAGAGCAGGACCAGCACGGCGCCGACCACCAGCGTGGTGGGCGACTCGTAGCCGATGGCCCCCATCAGCCAGTAGAGGAGCCGGGCCGCCTGGTCGGGCGGGGCCAGCATCTTGAGGAGCGTGATGACGCCGGCCACGAAGGCATTGAAGACGATGCCGACCAGCAGCGCCGCCTCCGGGACCAGCCGGCCGCCGATGCGGCCGAGGCCGAAGACCAGGAAGGTGGAGAGGACCGCGCCGATGACGGCGCCGGCCGCCACCGGCGGCGCCGCCCCGAGCAGCGCGCCGGCCGGACCGGAGACCGCCGAGAGCCCGGCCGCCGCCAGCAGCACGATGGTGCCGCCCAGCGCCGCCCCCCCGGAGACGCCGAGGGTGAAGGGCTCGGCCAGCGGGTTTCGCAGCAGGGCCTGCAGCGCGGTCCCGGCGCCGGCCAGGGCGAAGCCGACCACCGCGGCCAGCAGGGCGCGGGGGAGTCGCAGGCCGAAGAGGATGGCCCGGTCCGGCTCGACGCCGTCGAACGCGGCCTGCAGCGAGATGGGCTGCGGACCGAGCAGGCAGGAGGCGCCGACGGCCAGCCCGATGGCCAGCAGGCCCAGGGCGAGCGCCAGCGCCAGCCTGGATGGCCTCAGGTCCATCACCTGGAGGGAGCTCCGGCCGGAGCCCTCGCCAGCGCCTGCTCGAGGTCGCCGAGCGCCTCGATCATCCGCGGCCCGGCACGCAGCAGGTCGTCGCGGGGCAGGCGGGCCACCGCGCCGCGCTGCACCGCCGGGATGGCCGAGAGGCGGGCGATGCCGGCGGCCGGCTCGTCGAAGGCGGCGTCGATGACCAGATCCGGGTTGGCCGCCACCGCCAGCTCGAGCGGGTAGACCGGCCAGGCGCGGCCACCGCCCACGGCGTTGTCGCAGCCGGCCAGCCGGAGCAGCTCGTCCGGGAAGGAACCCGGGCCGGCCACCACCAGCGGATCGCGCCCGACCACGAAGAGGACGCGCTGGCGTGGCCGTCCCGCGGAGTGGGCGTGGAACTGGTCGATAGCCCCCTGCAGGCGGGCCGCCAGCGCGGCACCTGCAGCCGGATCGCCGATCGCCTCACCGATCAGCCTGGCCGTGGCCGGCACGTCGGCCACGGTGACCACCGGGATGGCGAGGATGGCGAAGGAGCCGGCCGAGAGCTCGGCGAGCCGCCGCACCGCGGAGAGCGCGCCGCCGTCGGTCACCCAGAGGATCAGGTCCGGCTTGAGGGCCAGCACCGCCTCCGGGGAGGGGTCGAGGAAGCCGCCGACGCGCGGCCGGCCCGCCACCTCGGGTGCGTGGTCGACGCGGGTGACGCCGACGATCCGGCCGGCGGCGCCGAGCGCGACGAGGTAGTCGGTCATGCTCGGCGCCAGCGTGACGATGCGCCGGGCCCCGCCGGCTGGTGGCGTGCCGACCCAGGTGGCCCCGCCCGCCGCCGCGCCGCGCGAGGAGGCGGGCAGGAGCGGTGTCGCCGCGCCGGTCGAGGCGGTCGAGGCGCCGGGCGTACTGCCGACCGTCACCGCCGGCGCGGCTGCGACCAGCAGGGCCGCGAAGGCCAGGGTGGTGCGGGTGATGCGCATCAGGGGTGGGGACGGACAGCGCAGGCGACATCGGCCGCCCAGGCGTAACCGTAGACGCCGAGCGGGCAGACGGAGGTGGCGGAGGCAGCGGAGGCGGCGTAGTTCACGGGGTCGAAGGGGTAGACGTCACCCGAGTACTGGTCGGTGACGAAGCCATGGTCGCCGCAGAATGCCACGTTCCCGGGGACCAGGAAGCCGGGCGTGGGGTGGAGCGCGCTCACCACCGGGGCGGCGCCGGCCAGGTTGACTTCGACCAGACCGCCGCTGCCGCAGGCGACCCAGAGCGAGGTGCCGTGGAGGGCGATGCCGCCCGGGTTGCCGCAGCCGGCGCCGAGCGAGAGGTAACTGACCGTGGGGCCCGAGGCGCCGGCCGGGTCGACCGCGGCCAGCTTGCCGGGGCCGGCCGGTGCGGTCCAGTAGCAGGAGGTGACCGGTGGCGTCTTGGTGTTGTCGGTGAAGCAGGCCTCCTTCATGTTGGCCAGCACCACGTAGACCTTGCCGCCGAAGGCGATGGACCGACCTGGGAAGGGGAGCCCCGGGGCGTCGGCGCCGGCCGAGAGGTCGAGGTAGCTGGGAACGCCGAGGCAGGGGAGCGGCGAGCCGGCCAGGCCGCAGGTGGCCAGGCCTGCGGCACCGAGGAGGGCCAGCTTCTGGCCGAGAGCCGGATCGCCGGTGACGGCGTCACCCTGGAGCGAGACGAAGGCGGTGTCGATGGCGTTCACCTGGGCGAAGGCGATCCCCTTGATGTTCTCGCCGGCCTTGGTGCCGACCGGGACCTCACCCACCACGCCACCGCTCGCCGGGTCGACGATCACCACGGTGCCGGCGCCGGCGTTGGAGATGAGCAGGCGTCCGGCGTGGGCGGTGACGTACTCGAAGTCATGCTTGGCGACGAGGGGCTCGAGCAGGTACTCGGTCGGCGCGGTCGACCGGTCGAAGGGGAGCCGGATCAGCGACCCGGAGATCGAGCCGGCGGCCCAGGTGTCGGCGCCCTGCGTCGTCAGCGCGACCGGACCGACGCCGGCGGCGCGGGGGGCCGCCCCGGCGGAGATGTCGAGTGGCTGCACGGCCCGCACCTCGTCGGTGGCGAAGCAGGCGACCTGCACCGAGGTGCAGGCGCCGGAGAGGCAGGACTCGCCAGGCTGGCAGGCCCACCCGACCGCGCCGCAGTTGAGCCGGTCGGTGCTGAGGGCCACGCAGGCTCCCGCCCGGCAGTCGAAGCCGCCGCCGCAGGCGTGGCCGCAGGCGCCGCAGTTGTCGGCGTCGAGCGCCAGGTCGGAGCAGGCCTTGCCGCAGACGGTCGCGCCGGCCGCGCAGGTGATCTCCTGCTTGCAGGCGGGGAGGGCGGTGAGCGCGGAGAGCAGGGCGAGGAGGTGGAGCGAGCGGTTCATGATCATCCTTCTGTGGTGGCGGTGGGCGGAGGGCTGCCGGCGCGGAGCGTGAGCAGCACCAGCCGGGCGGGGAGGGGGTTGCCGAGGCCGTCGGTGAGCGTCCGATCGTCGAGCAGGTTCTTCACCTCGACGTGGAGCGAGAGGCCGAGCGGGCGGTGGAGCATGACGCCGGCGCCGGCGTTCCAGAGCAGCGTGGCCGGGAGGGGGTTGAGGTTGCGCCGGTCGCTGTAGCGCAGGCCGACGTAGTGAGCCTCGACGTGGAGGTCGAATGGCCCGGGCGAGGCGGTGGCCCGTGCGTAGAGGCGGTGGCGGGCCCGGTAGGGGATCTGCCTGCCGACCTCGGCGGGGCTGCCTTGGAGCAACTGGGTCAGGAGCCAGGTGTAGGCGCCAGAGAGCGTGACCTGCGCGGCGCCGAGCATGGGAGCGGTGGCCAGCTCGGCCTCCAGGCCGGCCACCAAGGCCTGCCCGGCGTTGAACGGCTTCAAGCGGCCGAGCGAGGAGGGCTGGTAGAGGATCAGGTCGCGGTAGCGGGTCAGGTGGCCGCCCAGCGTCGCCAGGCCGAGTGGGCCGTCGGCCACCAGCGCGGCGTCGGCCGCCAGCCCCGACTCCGGGGCGAGGTCCGGGTTCGGCATCACCAGCCCCTGCTGGTAGGAGAGCTCGGCCAGGCTCGGAGCGCGGAAGGTGCGGCCGGTGCTGGCGCGGACCAGCCAGGCGTCGCCGAGCCGCCAGGCGGCGCCGAGCTTGCCGGAGAGGCCGGTGAAGGGGCCGACGGCGTCGAGCCGGACGGCCGGAGCGACCCGCAGCCGGGCGCCGAGCAGGAGCAGGTCGTCGCCGACCGCGAGGCCCACCGCGGTGCGGCTGGTCGAGCCGAGTCCCCGGGAGTCGATGGTCTCGAGCTCGGCGGAGAGCTGCGCGGAGAGCTGGCCGCCCGGGTGGGTCCAGCCGAGCTCGGCCGCCGCGCCGGCGGCGACGCCGCGCTGTCGCCACGGCTCGGGCCTGCCGACCCGGACGTCGAGCCGGTCAAGCCGGAGGCTAGTCCGGCCGCCGAACGTGAGACCGCCGCCGGCGTCGCGGCTGTAGCGGGCCGTCAGCGCCAGCCGGCCGTCGCGCTGCCAGTCGTCGGGCGTCGGGCTGCTGGCGAAGCCGGGCAGGCCGCGGTCGCCGGCCGAGCCCTGCAGCACGGCCTCGAGCCAGCCGCCGAAGGCAGGGACCGCGAGCCGGGCCAGCGCGCCGCCCCGGGTGGCGCCGGCGTTGTCGCGCACCCGCGGCTCGACGCCGCCGGGGAAGGAGGGGGTGGTGTCGTAGAGGTAGTGGAAGTCGCCCCGCGTCGTGTCTGCGCTCCCCGCCACCAGCAGCGTGCCGCCCAGCGCCGCCACCGCCCCGTCGGCGGCCAGCGAGCCGGTGCCGAAGGAGCCGCCCGAGCCTTCGGCCGACCACTGCCCGGCCGCGGCCCGCCGGGTGACGACGTTGACGACGCCGCCGAGCGCGCCAGCGCCGTAGAGCGCCCCCTCGGGGCCGCGCAGCACCTCGATCCGCTCGATCCAGCCGCGCGGGATCGAGGAGAGATCGACGGCGCCGCCAAAGGCCGAGTTGAGCGGCAGGCCGTCGAGTAGCACCAGCACGCCGTCGGCGGTCGAGCCCCGGATCGAGACGGTGGTGAGCTGGCCGAGGCCGCCGTAGTCGTTGACCGCCACCCCGGGCGAGGTGGCGACGAGCTGCGCCACGTCCTTGGCCTCGCCGGCGAAGCGCGAGGCCTGGACGATGGTGGCCGCGCCGGTCGGATCGCCGGGCGCCTCGGCGCGCGGGGATCGGACCACCTGCTCGTCCATGACGACGGGCGGCGGCTCCTCGGCGCGCGAGGGCGCTCCGACGCAGAGTGAAAGGGCGAGGACGCCCTGGACGAGGGTCTTCGAGTTCAAAGCCGCGCGTCTCCTTCGGACGCGACAACCGCGGCCCCGGCGACATGCCGGTGCCTGCTCGAAGGGAGGTCTCCTGGCTCCCGGGGCCGCGCACGACGGAGATCCGTCGCCGCTCGCCGCCTCCCACCTTCCCACCGCGAACGTCCGCGGCAGTGGTGACTACCCTGGAGGCGACTTCTCCCCGGCTACAGTGGCGGGACCGCGCCGGTATTTGACCGGACTTCCCTGTTCCTCCGAGCGGGTGCTGCAGGACACTCGGTACCGGAGCGGGCGAGGCCAGTCAAGGCGGGAGTTGGGCGCGACGTTCCCCCGAGGTCTCGAGGCAGGACGTGCGCGGCGCCGAAGAGGAGGGAGATCCGGCGCTTGGCGCACGCCCTGCTTCAAGGGTTCGAGTTCACTTCCGCGCGGTGACCGGACCGGCCGGGGCGGTGGAGGGCACCGCCGCCAGTGGCGGCCCGACCACCAGGTTGCCCTTGACCTTGGCGAACCAGGCCGGCCCGAGCCCCTTCACCGCCACCACGTCCTCCGGCTTCTTGAAGGGCTGGCGGCCGCGCAGCGCCACGATGGCCTGGGCTTTCTTCTGGCCCACGCCCGGGAGCCGCATCAGCTCGACGGTGCTGGCCCGGTTGAGGTCGATCCGGTCGTTGGGACCGAGCGCCTTCTTGTTGGTGAAGGCGGCGGAGGCCGGGGCGGCCAGGAGCAGTCCGGCGCCGTTGGGGGGCGCGCCGGCCCCGCTCCGGGCGTCGTCGCGCTGCTCCCGGATCTGGAGCTTGTTGGTGCCGAGGGGCAAGGCGTCCAGGTAGATGGCGATGCTGCCGTCCCGGTTGGTGAAGGCCATCCCGATCTTCTGCCACCAGGCGGCCCGATCCCCGTCCTTCTCGTTGATGGCGTAGACCGCCAGCTTCTTGCCGTTCACATCCTTGGTGTCGCTCATGGTGTCGCTCATGTTCGCTCCCTGTTCGTGGTTGGTTGCTGCACGGACAGGGAGAGCAGGCGGCGTGCCGGCGCCAACCGCCCGGAAACAGGGGCGGCCGGGCAGGGACGGATGTTCAGGTGGCGGACCTCGAGGTCGCGGCGCGGCCCAGTCGCGCGCCCTTCAGAGCGTGCAACCCGGACAATCAGTTCACGATCCCGCCCGGGAAGTGGGGCGTGTCGCCGAGGTCGATGGTCCCGAAGCGGGCCTCGTAGCGGGACAGGTTGTCCTGGATCGCCAGCAGCAGCCGCTTCATGTGCTTGGGCGTGGTGATGGCCCGGGCCCGCACCGTGGCCTGTGGCGCCTGCGGCTGCACGTAGGCGAGGTCGAGCGTGAACTCGGTCTCGGTGTGGTTGACCATGGCCAGGTTGACGAAGATCCCATTCGCCGTGACCGGGTCGATCTGGATCTGGATGGAGTGCGGAGGTGCGGTAGGCTTGTCGGACATGCCGATCTCGTAGCACCACGAGCGCCGCTCCGCGAGACCCGTGAGACCCCAACCGACCCCGCGCTCCAACCCGACCCCCGAGCAGCTGGCCGCCATCGACGGCGGACGCGAGCTCAACTTCGACGGCGGCGGCCCCGACGGCGTGCTGCTGCTGCACGGCCTGACCGGCGCGCCGTTCGAGCTGCACCACCTGGCGCTGCGCCTCGCCGCCGAGGGGTACCGCTGCCTGGCGCCGGTGATGGCCGGCCACGGCGGCGCGCCGGAGGACCTGGTCGGCATCCCCTGGACCGAGTGGGTGGCGCACGCCCGCCGGGACCTCTCTCGGCTCAACGGCTCGCGCCGTGTCTACGTGGCCGGCAGCTCGATGGGGGCGCTGGTGGCCTGTGCGCTGGCCCACGACGCGCCGGAGCGGGTCGAGGGGCTGGTCCTGCTGGCCCCAGCCATGGAACTGCAGGCCTCGGGCAGGCTCGGCGGGCTGCTGGGGCGCAGCGCCTTCCTCTGGCGAAAGATCGTCCCCAAGGGCTCGGGCTCCGACGTGCGCGATCCCGAGATGAAGCGGCGCAACCCCTGCCTGACCGGCGTGCCGCTCGGCGCCGTGGCCGAGCTCCAGGCGCTGGCGGCGCGGGTCGACTCCCTCCTGCCCGGCGTGGCAGCCCCGGCGCTGGTGGTGGTCGGGGCCAAGGACCACACCGTCACGGTGGCCGGCGCCAAGCGGATGGCGCGGCGACTCGGCACCAGCCAGGCCCAGCTGCTGGTGCTGCCCGAGAGCTACCACCTGGTCGGGATCGACGTGGAGCGCGAGCGCTGCGCCGACGCGGTGGTCAGGTTCCTCGGGAGGCTCGGTGAGCAGGACCAGGCCGGGTCGGCGACCTGAGGAGGTACACCATGTCGAAGTACGTGCTGGCCATCGACCAGGGGACCACCGGCACCACCGCGGTGCTGCTCGACCGCCGGCTGGCGGTGCGGGCGCTCGTCAACCAGGAGTTCAAGCAGCACTTCCCGCGGCCGGGCCAGGTGGAGCACGACCTGGAGGAGATCTGGGCCAGCGTCGGCGCCACGGTTCGGCGGGCGCTGCGCCTGGCCGGCGCCCGCGGGCGCGACGTGGCGGCGATCGGCATCACCAACCAGCGCGAGACCACCGCGCTCTGGCGGCGCTCTACCGGGAAGCCGGTGAGCCGCGCCATCGTCTGGCAGGATCGCCGCACCACCGAGGCCTGCGCCGCGCTCAAGGCGGCGGGGCGGGAGCCCTGGGTGCGCGAGCGGACCGGGCTGGTGCTCGACCCGTACTTCTCCGCCACCAAGCTCGGCTGGCTGCTCGACCACGTGAAGGGGGCGCGGCGCGACGCCGAGGCGGGGAAGCTCGCCTTCGGCACCATCGACAGCTTCCTCTGCTGGCGGCTCACCGGCGGCGCCCACGTCACCGACGTCTCCAACGCCAGCCGCACGCTGCTCATGAACCTCGAGACGCGCCGCTGGGACGACGCGCTGCTCACGCTCTTCGGCGTGCCGTGCGCCGTGCTCCCCGAGATCCGCTCCTCTTCGGAGACCTACGGCGCCACCCGCGGGCTCGGCTTCCTGCCCGACGGGATCCCGGTCTGCGGCATGGCCGGGGACCAGCAGGCGGCGCTCTTCGGGCAGGCCTGCTTCGCGCCCGGCGACGCCAAGTGCACCTACGGCACCGGCGCCTTCCTGCTGCAGAACGTCGGGCCCAGGCCGGTCCACTCCTCGCGCGGCCTGCTGGCCACCGTGGCCTGGGAGGTCGGCGGCGAGGTGGCCTACGCGCTGGAGGGCTCCTCCTTCATCGCCGGCGCGGCGGTGCAGTGGCTGCGCGACGGCCTCGGGCTCATCAAGCGCTCCGCCGACGTCGAGCCGCTGGCGCGGAGCGTGAAGGACAGCGGCGGCGTCACCTTCGCCCCGGCGCTGGCCGGGCTGGGGGCGCCGCACTGGCGCCCCGAGGCGCGAGGCCTGATCCGTGGCATCGATCGCGGCACCACCGCCGCCCACCTGGCCCGGGCCACGCTCGACGGCATCGCGCTGTCGGTCTTCGACCTGGCCGAGGCCATGCGGGTCGAGTCGGGGCAGTCCTTCCGCGACTTCAAGGTGGACGGCGGGGCGAGCCGCAACGACCTGCTGATGCAGACCCAGGCCGACCTGCTCGGTGTGGCGGTGGTGCGCCCCAGGGTGATCGAGACCACCGCGGTCGGCGCCGCCTTCCTGGCCGGGCTGGCGGCGGGCGTCTGGGGATCCCGCGAGGAGCTGCGGCGGGTCTGGCGGCAGGACCGGCGCTTCACGCCGCGGATTCGGCCGACCGACCGCGAGGCGATGCTGGCCCGCTGGCGCGC
The DNA here is from genome assembly GCA_025360965.1 of Anaeromyxobacter sp. Taxonomy (GTDB): domain Bacteria; phylum Myxococcota; class Myxococcia; order Myxococcales; family Anaeromyxobacteraceae; genus JADKCZ01. The sequence continues at coordinate 12,962 of JANYBC010000040.1, forward strand.
GGCGGTGCAGGCAGCTTAGGGGGGCGCGGCGGCGGTGGCTTCGGCAGCGCTCGAGAGGTGGCCGTCGAGCCCCTGCAGGGCGCGGACGCGCCGGGTAGCGAGCGTGTCGCGGTAGGCAGGCCAGTTCGGGTTGTCGTCGCTGAGCCGCCCCGGTGGCCCGTGCCAGAGGTGGATCAGCCCGGCCCCCATGCGCAGGTCGCGGCGCCAGAGGCCGTGGTGGTAGGCGCGGGCGCAGAGTTCCAGGTCCTCCAGCCCCCAGCCTTCGAGCCGCTCCTCGAAGCCGTTGAGCGCCAGCAGGTCCTGGCGCCAGAAGGCCAGGTTGCAGCTCTTCAGGGCCCGCGAGGTCTGGTTCGGCTTCGCGAAGAGCGGCCAGAGCCAGGGGGCGCGCAGCAGGTGGCGGCGGCGGTCGAGGTCGGGGGAGAAGAGCGAGAGGTCGAGCCGGCCTTGCGCCAGCAGGCGCGCCGTGGCCCGCGGCCCGGCCAGCACCCGCGAGCCCTGCGTGAAGGCGCCGGGGCGGGCGAAGGCGGCGTGGTCGGCCACGAAGTGGCGCGCCGGGATCTCGTCGCCGTCGATGAAGAGGATGTAGTCACCGGTGGCGACCGCCAGCCCGCGGTTGCGCACCCGCGACATGCGAGCGGCGCGGTGCGGCTGGGTGAGGTGGATGAGGGGCGCGCCCAGTTGGTCACGGGCGCCCGCCACGCAGGCGGCCGTGGACGGCGACTCACCGTCCTCGCTGACGATCACCTGGTCGGGGAGGCGCGACTGGCGGGCCAGGCCGCGCAGCAACAGGGCCAGGGCGTCGGGCCGCTGGTGGGTGATGGCGATGACCGTGATGCGCATGGCGCCGGGCCGGCGCTAGAGCGCCCGGCCCGTGAGCCAGCCGAACCAGGAGCGGCGCTCCAGCTCGACGTCGGGCGGGATGGTGCGGAAGAACTCTTCCAGCCGATCCTCGCGCAGCAGCGTGACCAGGCCAGCGTACTGCCCGGCGCGGATGTCGCTCAGCAGTGCGTACTTGCAGGCGTGGTAGTCGGCGAAGACGGCGGCGATCTCGAACGACTCGGAGCGGCCGGAGAAGGCGGCACCGCGCAGCAGCAGGTCGCGGAGCATGTGGATCGACCACTGCAAGCCCGGGGAGCGCGAGCGGGGGCGCTTCCCCTCGACGTGCTGGCGCAACGCCCAGAGCAGGGCGTAGCGGCCGACCTTGGCGCGCAGGGCGGCGATGTCGGTGACGTAGCGGTGCTCGATGAGGGCGTCGAGGGCCAAGGTCGGGCCGGGCGGGACCGCCTCGTGGACGATCATGCGCCGGTCGAAGCGGGCGTGTTCGCGCCGCGCCAGCCGCACCGGGTGCTCGTGCTGGTAGACGAACCGGTCGCCCTTGAGTTCGGCCCAGTTGCGCCGGGAGAAGGAGACGCAGGGGACCTGCGGCGGCGAGTCCTTGAGGGCCCGGATCGCGGAGATGGCGTTGGCGTCGAACCACTCGTCTGAGTCGAGGAAGAGGACCCAGTCGCAGTCGGCCAGCGCCTTGACCGCCTCGGCGCGGGCTGCGCCGTAGCCCTCCCACGGGCGGCGAAGGACGGTGAACCCCTTGCGCTCGGCCAGCGCGGCGGTGCCGTCCTGGGAGCCGGTGTCGATGGTCACCAACCGGTCGCAGGTCGCGGCCAACGAGTCGAGACAAGGCTCGATGACCCCCATCGCGTCGCAGTGGATGACAAAACCGCCCAACTTCATTGGCTACCCTCGCAAGAATCTGGAATCTCTCAAATAGAGGGCCAGTAATCAAGGACTTGTGACAGAGAGTCCGTGAAAACTTTCCCAGCCGGAGCCACGCGCCACCGACGCTGTTTCAGGTAGCATAGCCATTCCTTTCGACCACTTCGCCCGTGATCACCGTCATCCCCGCTTATCTCTCCCGTCCGGGGCATCCGGCGCAGCTCTCCCGCTGTGTCGCGGCGCTGCTGGCAGGCACCTTACCCACCCGGGTGGTGGTGGTCGACGACGGGAGCCCGCTCCCCTTTTCGGTGCTGCCGGCCGGCGTGGAGCTGCTGCGGTCGCCGGTCAACCGCGGCCCGGCGGCGGCCCGGAACCGCGGCCTCGAGCGGGCCCTGGAGCTCGGCGCCCGGGTGGTGCTCTTCACCGACGTCGACTGCGTGCCCGACGCCGGCTGGGCCGCCGCCATGGACGCCTTCCTGGCCGACGGGGCCCACGCCGCGGCCGGGGGGATCACCCGCGCGCTCGGGACCACGCTGCTCGACAGGTACCAGGACTTCTCCGGGGCGCTCAACGGGCGGTGGCTGCTCCCCGGCCACCGCGAGCTGCTCTACGCGGCGAGCTGCAACCTGGCGGTACGGGCCGGAGCGCTGGCCGACGTTCGCTTCGACGAGCGGTTCCCGGTCGCGGCTGGCGAGGACGTCGACTTCTGCCTGCGGCTCCGGCCCCAGGGCCCGGTCGGCCTGGCGACCCAGGCGCTGGTCCGGCACGACTTCGACTACGGCAGCACGCTGCGCGGGCTCCCGGCCCTGCTGCGCAGCTCGCGGCGCTACGGCGAGGCCGACCCGCTGCTCTGGGAGAAGCACCCGGGGTTGAGGCGGCTCTCCACGGAGGGCTGCGCCGCCGCCGACCTGCTGGCGGCGATGCCGCCGGTCGAGCCGGAGGCCTGGCGGCGGGGCGCCTCGAGCCGGGTCCGGCCACGGCGCTTCCGACCTGCCATGGTGCTGCTCCGCTGGATCGCCCGCAGGGCCTACCGGGCCGGACAGGCCCGGCCGCTGCCTTGGCGGACCGCGCCCGCCGCCATCGCGCCGCCCCCGGGTCCCCGCTAGAATGGCCGCCCCGTGAAGACGTACCTCCGCCTGCTCGCCTTCGGATGGCCCCACCGCGGGCTCTTCGCCTTGGCGCTCGGCTGCATGGTAGTGCTGGCGGCCGCCACCGCCGCCTACGTCAACCTGATGGGGCCGGCGCTCGAGTTCCTCTTCACCGGCAAGTCGAGCACGCTGGCCAGCGTGGCCCACGTGCTGCCCAAGGGAATCGACGTGGCCGGCCGGGTGGCGGCGTTCGACCGGACCGAGCTGCTGGCGCTGCTCCCCTTCGTCATCTTCGCCGTCTCGCTGGTGAAGGGGATGGCCTACTTCGGGCAGATGTACCTGATGGGCATCATCTCGCAGCGGATCGTCGCCGACCTGCGCACCGGCCTCTTCAAGCGGCTCGTCGGGCTGCCACCGGCCTTCCACTCCAAGCACCACTCCGGCGACCTGCTCTCGCGCTTCTCCACCGACGTGCAGATGGTGCAGATCGCGGTCACCGACGCGGTGGCCACCTACCTG
>JANYBC010000054.1 GCA_025360965.1 Anaeromyxobacter sp.
CGTCTTGGCGTGCTCGCAGTCCCAGGTGAGGTCGACGCCGAGCGCGTGGGCCTTGGCCCGAGCCTGGTAGAAGGGGGCCCGATGGGCGAAGGCCAGCCACTGCTCCTTGGTCATGGGCGGCGGGTCGCCCTCGTTCTGGCGGAAGCCGATGACGTTGCCGACCGCCTCGGCGTAGGTGGTGATGCCGGCCTCCTGCTGCCAGGCGTCGACGAACTTGTCGAAGACCAGGTCGAGCGCGGCGTCCACCCCCACCGCCCCCTTGCGCTGCTCGGCGGCGACGGCGGTGATGCCCTTGAGGAAGCCTGCCTTCTCCAGCCAGGCGTCGGCGGCGGCGTACTCCTCGTCGCCGAGCGCGTAGAACTCGTGGCCGGAGAGCTCCTCGACGCCGGCCCGCTGGAACTGGCGGAGGATGGCGAGGAAGGCGGCCCTGAAGCTGGGGAGCGCGACGTTGACGGCGCCGAGGATGAAGGGCTGGTCGCGGTCGTCGCTGCGGCCGTCGAGCAGGGTGGCCGACTCCGCGTCGGTGCGGGCCACGATGATGCCGGGCACGCCCATGATGTCGAGCTGGAAGCGGGCCGCCGAGAGCCGCTTGACCTGCTCGTCTTCGGAGACCAGCACCTTGCCGCCCTGGTGGCCGCACTTCTTGACGCCCGGCTTCTGGTCCTCGATGTGGTACCCGGGCACGCCGACCTCGACGAAGCGGCGGATCAGGTTTCGGACGTGGGCGTCGCCGCCGTGGCCGGTGTCGGCGTCGGCGATGATGAAGGGGCGGTAGTCGATCTCGGGCGTGGCCTTGCGCTGCTCCTCGGTCATGCGGGCCCGGGCGAAGAACTGGTTCTTGTCGGCGGTGAGCAGGGCGCGGACGATGGGGGCCGCCTCGTTGGGCACCTGGCTCAAGGGGTAGCTGGCGAGGTCGGGGCCGGGGTCCTCGTGGGCCGAGCCCTTGGCGGAGGTGGCCCAGCCGCCGAGGTAGATCCCCTCGATCCCCATCCGCTTCATGGCCACGGCCTGGCCGGGCGAGTAGGGGCCGAAGGTGGTGATCGACTTCCCCTGCTCGCGCAGCTGGCGGAGGCGGTCGAAGAACCCTTCGGCGGCGCCGCGGGCCACCGCGTAGTCGGGGCGAATGGTGCCGCGCTGCTCGACCACCTCGCGCGCCGTGTGGACCCGCTTGATGCCGGCGAAGCGGGGGCTCTTGAACCACTGGCGGACCTGCTCGACTTCCTTCTCGAAGTCCATGGTGTCTACTCTCCGGGGTGGTCTGCTGCTCATAATCGAGCAGCAGACCACTATCCCGCCCTTCTTGGAGAATGTCGCCAGTCCAGCCCCCGGGACCACCTCCCGTTTGGGCTCGATCCGCCGCTTTGGAGGGGCTGGCAGCCTGACCTAGCGGCGCCTCCCCCTGGCCGGCTTGCCGGCCGGCAGGGGCGGGTGGGCGTCGATGAAGGCGAGGGCCAGCCGGGTCGCCTCGACCGCCGACTTCGAGCCGTTGTGCGGGCAGTGGCCGGCGTCGAGCATCGCCACCTGCGCGGACGGCAGCGCCGCCCGAGCCGCCTCGAACTCGCCCGGCTCGGTGCGCGGATCGCGGCGGCCGTGGAGGAAGAGGGTCGGGGCGGTGATGGCGCCGAAGCGCCCCTGGTAGAGGTCGGCCTGCCCGAGCTTGCCCGCGGCGATGATCGAGAGCCAGGCCCGTCCGCCGGCGGCGACCACGTCACGCCAGCTGACGCCGTGGTCGCGGCGCAGCGCCTCGACCACCGCCGGGCCGAACTTCTCCGGCGCGGCGACGGCGGTCTCGAAGAACTCGATGGAGGCCGGCTTGCTGGCGAAATAGTGGAAGGCCTCGAGCACCAGGGCGCTGACCCGCGACGGGGCGAGGATGGCGAGCCAGGCGGCGACGACGGCGCCGTCGCTGTGGCCCCAGAGGGCGGCCTGCTCGACGCCGAGTGCGTCCATCACCAGCAGCGTCTCCTCGGCCATGGCGACGTGGAAGCCGCGCGGCAGTTCGGTGAGCCGCCCCGAGCCGCCGTAGCCGGTCCGGTCGGGGGCGACCACGCGATGGCCCCGGGAGATCGCCTCGAGGTCGAACGGGTAGGCCTCCCAGCCCCAGCCGCCGTGGAGCACCACCACCGCCGGCCCGGCGCCGCCCTTTCGGACCAGCAGCTCGGCGGGCGCGCGCGACGGCGCCACCGGGGAGGCGGGCAGGGCGAGCCGGTGGCGGGAGAGGATCACGCTTCACCCATGGCGCAGCCCGGGGGCATGGAGCAAGGCCGGATCGTCACGGGGTGACGGTGGCCCGGACGCTCTGGCGAGCCAGCACCGGCGCCGACCAGGCGGCCAGCCCGGGGTATCCCGCGCGCCAGCCGCGCTCCGCTTGCCGCAGGTCGAGGTAGAGCAGCGCGCTCACCAGCGCCAGGTCGGCCAGCGTCAGCGCGCTCCCCTCGCACCAGGCCCGGCCCCCGAGCTCGCGCTCGGCCAGCGCCAGCGCCCGGGTGATGGCGTTGCCGTGCAGCGTCAGCGTGGCGGCCTCCTGCTTCTCGGGCGGGCGCAGCCCCTCGAGCCGGATCACCACCGCCGAGTCCATGATGCCGTCGGCCAGCGCCTCCCAGCGGCGCACCCGCATGCGCGCCACCGGGTCGCCGCGGGGGATCAGCACCGGCCGGTCGTTGAGCCCGTCGAGGTACTCGCAGATGACCGGCGAGTCGTAGACGGCGGTGCCGTCGTCGAGCAGCAGCGTGGGGACGCGCCCCAGCGGGTTGTGCTGCGCCACCGGGCTGCCCGGCTCGCGCGGCGGGGTGATCAGGTACTGGTGGGTGAGCCCCTTCTCGAGCAGGACGAGCCGCGCCTTGCGCGTGTAGGGGCTGGTGTCGGAGCCGAGCAGCTTCATGAGGATTCTCCTCGCGGAGGCGGGGTGGGGCCAGGTCGCAGCCGCCACGATATATTGAACGGGGAGGCGGTGAGCCATGCGATCGAGGCGACTCGGCGGGCTGGAGGTGGGGGCCATGGGGCTCGGCTGCATGGGCATGACCCACGGCTACGTGCGCCCCGAGGAGGTGGACGAGCCGGAGTCGATCGCCACCATCCACCGGGCCCTCGACCGCGGGGTCACGCTCATCGACACCGCCGAGGTCTACGGGCCGTTCACCAACGAGGTGCTGGTCGGCAAGGCGATCCGGGACCGGCGGGCGCAGGTGGTGCTGGCGACCAAGTTCGGCATCCACGGCGGCGCCGACGGGAGCCCCGGGAACGCCCGTCGCGTGGCCGAGGCCTCGCTACGCCGCCTCGGGACCGAGGTCATCGACCTCTTCTACCTGCATCGCAAGGACTCGAACGTGCCGATCGAGGAGTCGGTGGGTGGCATGAAGCGGCTGGTGGAGGACGGCCTGGTGCGGTTCCTCGGGCTCTCCGAGGTAGGCCCCGAGACCCTGCGCCGCGCCCACCGGGTCCACCCCATCGCCGCCCTGCAGAGCGAGTACTCGGTCTTCGAGCGCGGCGTGGAGGAGCGGATCCTGCCCGCCTGCCGGGAGCTCGGCGTCGGCTTCGTGCCCTTCAGCCCGCTCGGCCGCGGCTTCCTGGCCGGGGCCTTCAAGGACGCGAGCGAGCTGCCCCCCGGGGACTTCCGCCATGGCCTCCCGCGCTTCGCGCCGGCCAACGCGCAGGTCAACGAAGGGATCGTCCAGGTCATACGCACCGTCGCCGCTCGTCGGAAGGCGACCCCGGCCCAGGTGGCGCTGGCCTGGGTGCTCTCGCGCGGCGAGGACGTGGTCCCCATCCCCGGGACGCGGCGGCGGCAGCGGCTCGACGAGAACCTCGACGCGCTCGACCTGGTCCTGTCGCCCGAGGACCACTCCGAGCTGGAGCCGCTGGCCGCCCGGGTGGCCGGAGACCGCTACCTGCCGGCGCTGATGAAGACGGTGGAGCGGTAGCCGCGGCTCAGGGGAGCGCGGCCAGGACGCCCTCGAGGTCGCCGAAGAGGTCGCGCAGCGTACCGTCGCAGTTGGACTGGTACTGGGACTCGGCGTCGAGCCAGGCCACCATCTCCACCACCGTGATGTTCGGGTCGGCCGCCAGCGGCGTGGCCACCAGCGAGCCGGACATCACCCGGATGTAGTTGGTGCCCCAGGTCTTCTGGTAGCGCTGGCCGATCTTGAGCGGGACGGCGTCGGTCCCCTCGAGCGGCCCGGCCCGGTAGGTCAGGTCGAACTTCACGTCGCCGATGATGGTGTTGTTGGAGTAGCGGATCCGAAAGCTGACCGGGAACTCGCTCTCGACATTGAGCATGGGCGGGACGTCGAGCCGGGTTCTGCCGCTGTCGTTGTGGAGGTAGCTGGCGGCCGGGTCGTGGAGCGCCCGGTAGACCTTGACGAGCGGGGCGTGCAGGTAGCCGCGCGCGTGCGAGACGTAGTGGCCATTGCCGGCGACGGGCAGGACCTCGCCCAGCCCCTGCGGGTAGAGCTCGTTGCCGGCGGCGGCGGGGAGCAGGGCCGAGGCGCTGACCTGCTCGAGCGGCTGGAACCCGACCGAGATCGGGAAGTCGTCCGGCTTGTTGTGGCCGCAGCCGGCCGCGGTGAGGAGGAGCAGGGCGCCGAGGGCGAGCTGGCCAGCGATGGAGCGGGGCGGACGCATGATCGAAGAGCCTAAGCGGAGTTCACCCCGGTCGCAGTCCCCCCTCGGCGGTTTCGACCCAACCGGGTATCTCGTCCAAAGGACCGTTGCTCCCTGGTCTTCCGAGAATAGGCTGCTCCCTGGAACCTGCCCCAGGAGGCCTCCCATGGTGAAGGTGCTGCGCTTCACGCTGCTGGCCGTCCTGCTCGCTCCCACGCTGGCGACGGCCCAGGTCACCCTCGGCCTGCGGGCCGGCTACGGCATCCCCGGCGGCGACCTGCAGCAGGACTCGCCGCTGTCCGATCGGCTCGCCAGCCAGTTCCCGCTCCAGGTCGATGCCACCTACCGGCTCTCCCCGAGCGTCTCGGTCGGGGTCTACGTCAGCTACGGGTTCGCCCAGATCGCCGGCGCCACCAAGGACCAGGTGGCCTTCCTGCTCGGGCCGGGCACCACCTACTCGGCCAGCACCCTGCGGGCCGGACTGCAGGCGACCTACGCCCATCCGTTCGGCGCCATCGTCCCCTGGGCCGGCATCAGCACCGGCTTCGAGTCAGCCAGCTTCGACATCAAGTCGTCGGATGGCGCCAGGAAGGTGACCGGCGCCGCGCGCGGCTGGGAGTACTTCAACCTGCAAGGCGGAGCCGACTACAAGTTCACGCCGGCCTTCGGGGCCGGCCTCTTCGTCAGCTGGGGGCTGGGCGCCTACCACTACCTGGACACCGTCATCCAGACCGGGACGGTCGCCGACCTGGCCTCGGGCGGTGGCGGCCTGGGCGACCAGTCGGCCGCGCACAACTGGTTCACGCTCGGCGTGCGCGGCACCTACGAACTCTAGGTGGGGCGCCGCGCCGCGAGGCGGCGGTCCATCCAGGGGACGCTCACGAAGGTGAAGAGGGCGGTGATCGAGAGCGGTCCGATCACCGTCCACCACCAGCCCCGGTCGGCGGCCAGGCCGAAGAGCCAGAGCCCCCACCAGAAGAGCACCTCGCCCAGGTAGTTGGGGTGGCGCGACCAGGCCCAGAGGCCGCGCTGGAGCCGCAGCGCCGGATCGGTGCGGGTGGCGAGGAAGCTGCGCAGCTGCAGGTCGGCCAGCCCCTCCACGAGGATGGCGGCGCCCGTGACCAGCGCGGCTGCGGCGTCGAGCCAGCCGAGCGGCGCGCCGGGGCGGGCCAGCGCCGGGAAGAGCGGCAGCAGGCCGAGGAAGACCCAGCCGGTCGGGAAGAGGTGGATGGAGAAGAGCGAGGCGGGCCAGTACCAGCGCCCGGTCCTGCCGCGGATCTCGAGGTAGCGGAAGTCCTCGGCGGCCAGCGAGCGCCAGCGGGCCATGCAGTTCCAGGTGAGCCGCAGCCCCCAGGCGAAGACCAGTGTCGCCGCCAGCGCGCCGCGCCCCGCCGATGGGCCGGGCGGGCCGAGGGCCAGCCACCAGGCGACGATGGGGAGCGGGGCGACGCTCCAGTACGGGTCGTAGAGCGACGAGTTGTCGAAGCCGACGCTGAAGGCGAAGACCACCAGCGTGGCGGCAACGTCGGCGGCCGCGGCGACGAGGAGCGGGTTGCGCCCCGGCAGCGCCAGCGCGGTGGCGAGCGCGGCCGCCAGCGCGGCCAGGTAGGCGAGCCCGACGACCAGCAGGAGGCGGCGGCGTTCGGGCGTCATCGGCCGGGCACCTCGTAGAGCCGGCGCGTGGCCCGCTCCATGATGCGGATGGCGAGCCGCCGCGGCAGCAGGCGCGTGAAGAGGAAGGCGGCCAGCCGGTTGAGCCGGCCGGTCACGATCGTCGGGCCGCGGCCGAGCGCGGCCAGGGCTTCGGCCACCACCGCCTCGGGGGCCATGCTCGGCACCTCGGCGCGCGGGCCGGAGGCGGCGAAGGCCGGCGTGCGGGTGGCGCCGGCGCGGCAGGCGAGCACGTCGACGCCGCGGGTCCGCAGCTCGGCCCAGAGCCCCTCGGCCAGCACGATCTCGAAGGCCTTGGAGGCGGCGTAGGAGGCGAGCCACGGGTTGCCCTGCCCGCCGGCCAGCGAGGCCATGAGGAGCAGGCCGCCTCGACCGCGCCGGGCCATCTGGGCGCCGAGCAGGTGGCCGAGCACCAGCGGGCCGCGGCAGTTGACGTCGAGCACCTGCAGGTGGGCGGAGAGCGGCCGGTCGAGGAAGGGGCCGATGGCCGAGGCGGCGGCGTCGTAGACCAGCAGTCCGACCTCCAGCCCCGCGGTGAGCGCCGGGATCACCTCGGCGAGATCGGGTCGGGCCAGGTCGAGCGCCGCGGTCCGCACCTCCACGCCGTGGCGGGCGCGCAGCCCGGCCGCCAGCCGCGTCAGCGGCTCCTCGCGCCTGGCCAGCAGCAGGAGGTGGAGGCCGCGGCCTGCCAGCGCCTCGGCGAAGGCCGCCCCCAGCCCCTCGGAGGCGCCGGCCACCAGCGCCCACGGGCCGTAGCGCGCGGCGAAGGGGCTCAGGGGGCCTCCTCCGTGAAGGGGGTGGGAGAACGGAGCACGCGCCAGCCGACCACCAGCGGCATCAGCAGCCAGGCCAGGTTGGCCCCGACCACCACCAGCGGCCGGGGCGTGGCGTGGATGCCGAGCAGCTCGTCGAAGAGGATGATGAAGACGTTAGTGAAGAGGACCGAGCCCCAGACGATGGCCGGGATGCGGATCCAGTCGCGGCCGCGCCAGAAGGCGTAGATGGCCGCCACGTAGAAGGGGCCGAAGGCGAGCACGTCGAGCCAGATGGTGGCGCGGTACCAGGCCGGGCGGGCCCAGAGGAGCGGGTCGTAGGTCTGCTCCCACCAGTGGACCAGGGCCAGCAGGCGCGCCGGGGGCCAGGGGGGCGGCGCGAAGCTGGCCGGGTCGGCGATGATCACCTGCTCGAGGCTCACCACGTAGGTGGTGAAGGTCAGGTTGACGAAGAAGAAGGCGAGCAGGGCCACGTCGAAGGGGCGGCGGGAGAGCGGGATGGATCGGCGCATGGTCACTCCCTGGTGCTCCGGTCCCTGGCCTCGCGCACCCAGTCAGCGGCCTCGGGCTCACCGGCGGCCGCGGCCTCCTCGGCCAGCGCCAGCGCCCGCCGGGCCGCCTCGCGCGATGGCCCGGGCTCGCCGTTGGCGGCCAGCGCCTCGGAGAGCGCCAGCTGGTTGGGGGCGAAGCGGGGGAAGCGGGCCGCGGCCCGGCGCGCCACCACCAGCCCCTCCTCGGGATCGCCCGGCCCGAGCGGCCAGCCCGGCGCGCGCAGCAGCACCAGCGCCAGCACCCGGTCCGGCCCGCCGTGATCGAGGTCGGGGTCGCGCTGCGCAGCGCGCCGGAGCAGCAACACCATCTGCGCCAGCCCGCCGCGCGCCGTGGACGGGTGGTCGCGGGCCTGCAGGCCGAGGGCGACGGCCAGCGCGTAGTCGCAGGTCGGCGTGCTCGGCCCGGCCTCGTCGCAGGTCTCCCCGCTGGGCAGGGCGCCGGGGCGCTGCGCCGAGGCGCAGCCGGCGGCGAGCAGGGTGAGGAGCGCCGCCGCCAGCGGGCGCCTCACTTCGCACCCCCGGCCACCGCGGCCCGCGCCGCGGCCAGGGCGGTGGCGTCGAGCGGCGCGAAGCGGACCATGCGGACCCCGGCCAGGGCCGCGGCGCCGGCCGGCTCGGCGTGGAGGCCGAGGCAAGCCCGCTCCAGCTGGGTCCAGCGGGCGGCGGGGAGGTGCGCCCCGACCGTGGCCACCACCGAGCCGGGGAGCGGCGCCGAGCGGGCCACCACCTCCAGCTCGGCGGCGAAGGGGAGCGAGGCGAGCGAGGCGGCCTGGCCGCCGTCGAGCAGCAGCGCCAGGTCGGCGCCGCCGGCCGCCTTGCGCAGCGAGGAGAGGAGCTGCGCGGTCGGGGCGACGGTGGCGGTGGGTGGGATTCGCCCCCAGGGGCCGAGCGCGCCGCGCACGAAGGCCGGGGCGTAGCCGGCGGTCGAGAGCACCGTGAACCCGGCCAGGTCGGCGGGCCTGGCCACGCGCCCCTTCCTCGCCACCAGCGCCCACCGCTCCAGCGTGCCGCCGCCGGCCAGCTCGACCTGCAGGCGCGGGGTGAGGCCGAGCGCGCCCTCGTGGGCGAGGAAGAAGGGGAGGGCGAGGAGCGCCACCGCGGCGTCGGGCTGGCCGAGCCGGGCCACGCCCTCGGCCTCGCCAGGCAGGTAGGTGGCGGCCAGCGGCTCGGGGAGGCCGGCGGCGCGCGAGAGGGAGGCGGCCAGCGCGTCCATGGCCGGCTGGGCCTCGGCGGTCGTGCCGGGGAAGCCTGGCGCGCAGGTGACCAGCGTGGGGCGGGGCGAGGCGGCGCCTGCCGGCGCGGCGGTGAGCAAGAGCAGGCCGGTGGCGGCGACTGCGGCGGCGCCGGCGGCGGAGCGGAGGGGGCGGCGGTGCATGGAGAGAGCTTAACGCGCCCTTCGCGCGGCGCGGTGGCGGAGTAGACTGCCGCGCCATGGCGCCACAGCAGGCCGACAGCCCGACCCGTCCCGCCGACGCCGGCCGGCCGCTCCGCATCGCCATGGTGATCGACGCCTGGGACGACGCCAACAACGGCGCGGTGGTCTCGACCCGCCGCTTCACCGAGGCGCTGCGGTCGCGCGGGCACGTCGTGGAGGTGCTGGCCACCGGCCAGCCCATGCCGGGCAAGGTGCCGCTGCGCTCATTCGTGATCCCGACGCCGGGCAAGATCATGGAGCGGATGCGGCTCCCCTTCGCCCGGCCCGACCGCCACCTGCTCGAGCCGGTGCTGGCGCGCCAGGACGTGGTCCACAACCAGTTCCCCTTCTGGCTCGGCATCCGCGCCATCACGCTGGCCCACCGGGCCGGGGTCCCGGTGGTCTCGAGCTTCCACGTGCAGGCCGAGAACATGCTCCACAACGTGGGGGTCCGGAGCCCGGCGGCGGTGCGCTGGGTCTACCGGTTCTTCCTCGGCCAGACCTACAACCGCTCCGAGCACGTCATCTGCCCGAGCGGCTTCGCCGAGGGCGAGCTGCGCCGCTACGGGCTCACCGTGCCCGCGACCGTCATCTCCAACGGCGTGCCGGCCGGGTACCGGCCGCTGCCGCGCGCCGAGTGCGAGCGGTTCGAGGGGAAGTTCACGATCCTCTCGGTGGGGCGGCTGGCCCGCGAGAAGCGGCACGACCTGCTCATCGAGGCCATCCGCCGCTCGCGCCACGAGGCGCGCATCCAGCTGGTGATCCTCGGCGACGGGCCGCTCAAGGCGCAGCTCGAGGCCCAGGCGCGCGGGCTCACCAACGCCCCGGTCTTCCGCTGGCTCGAGCCGCACGAGCTGATCCGCTGGTACGGCGGGGCCGACCTCTGCGTCCACGCCGCCGACGTCGAGGTGGAGTGCATGTCGGTGCTGGAGGCCATGGCCTGCGGCCTGCCCTGCCTGATCGCCCGCTCGCCGCTGAGCGCCACCAAGCAGTTCGCGCCGTCGGAGGAGCACCTCTTCGAGGCCGGCGACCGCGAGGCGCTGACCGACCGGCTCGACCGCTGGATCGACGACGCGCCGGGGCTGGCGCGAGCCCGCGGCGCCTCGAGGGCCGTGGCCGAGCGCTACACGGTCGAGGTCTCGGTGGAGAAGCTGGTCCAGGTCTACCGGCAGGTGGCGGGGCAGAAGGTGGTGGCGCGGTGAGCGGGGCCGCGCAGCAGGAGCGGCGGGAGCGGCAAGAGAGGCTCGAGCCGATCTTCCGGCGCATCGTGGCGGCGCGCCGGCTGGTGCTGGTGCTCTTCGCCCTGCTGGTCCCGCTCGGCGTCTGGGAGGCGGCCCACATCCGCTCTGACGGCGCCATCGGCTCGCTGGTGGTGCCGTCCGATCCCGACTACGCCGCCACCCGGGCCTTCCAGCGGCTCTTCCCGGAGGGGCAGGTGGTGCTGCTGCTCCTCGAGGTCACGGACCCGTGGCGTGCCGAGGCGCTGGCGGCCACCGACGCCCTGGCCGCGGCGGTCCGCGGCGTGCCGGGCGTGACCGTCTACTCGGCGCTCGACGTCTACCGGCAGGCCCACCCGGGCTTCGAGGCGGCACCCGGCGGGATCGCCGGCCTGCGCCGCTTCCTCGAGGCGGCCGACCTCTTCCGCCGACAGGGGCTCTCCGGCGACCACCACTGGGGGCTGGCGGTCGCCTTCCCCATGGCCGGGCCGGCGGCGCGCGACGCCACCCTCGAGGCGCTCGACCGGGCCGTCGCCGCCACGCCGCCGGGGCCGGTGGTGCTGGTCCGCAGGGTCGGGCTGCCCTACGTCGAGTCCTGGATCGAGCGGGAGTCGGGGCAGGCCTCGCTGCGCTGGTTCCCGGTCTTCGCGCTCTTCGTGGTCGGGCTGACGCTCTTCCTCTACCGCTCGGGGCGCTCGGTGGCGGCCATCCTGCTCTCGCTCGGCGCGGCGGTGGCGCTGGCGGTCGGGGTGGGGCGGCTGCTCGGCTTCGCCTTCACGGTGGTCTCGGCGCTGGTGCCGCTCACCGTCATGGTCACCGCGCTGGCCTCGCTGGTCTACCTGCACTCGCGCTTCGTCGACCACCCGGCCGGCGTGGGGGTGGACCAGCACCAGGCCTGGGCGCTGGCCAACAAGTTCCTGCCGGTGACCGCCTCGACGGTGGCGGCGGTGCTCGGCTTCGCGGCGCTGGCGGTCTCGGACATCCGGCCCATCCGCGAGATGGGGCTCTGGACGGCGCTCGGGCTGGTGATCGCCTGGGTGGTCTCCTTCTCGCTCTTCCCGGCGCTGCAGAAGACGCTGCGGACGCCGACCGGCCAGGCTGTGGCCATCCGCACCGCGCTCTACGACCGCCTGGCCGCGGCGCTGCCAGGCTTCACCTGGCGCTGGCGCTGGCCGCTGGTGGTGGTGCCGCTGGCGCTCTCTGCGGCCGGGGTGGTGGCGCTCTTCGGCCTGCCGGGGCGGGTGTCGCCCATGCGGCTCGGCGTCGACGGGCTCGACTACGTCGACCCGGAGCTGGCCATCCACAAGGACATGACCTGGTTCCGCGAGCACGTCTCCGGGCTCAACGTGGCCCGGGCCTGGCTCCACGTGGGGCCCGGCACCGCCACCGAGCCGGAGGTGCTGCGCGGGGTGGATCGGTTCACCAGCGCCGTGGAGGCGGTGCCCGGGGTGACGGCGGTGGTCGGGCCGACCACCTTCCTGCGGGTGCGCCGGGCGCTGGCGGGAGGGGCCGGTCCGCTGCCCCGGGACGCGGCCGGCTTCGCGCAGGCGGCCGGCGACGTGGAGGCGCTGCTGCTCTCGCAGCCGGAGCTGCGCGCCTTCATCGACGTCGGTGGCCTCTCCGACCTGCAGGTGACCGTCACCTTCGCCGACGGCGACGCGGCCGGCTTCGCGCGGCTCTCCGGCGCGCTGGAGGGGGCCTGGGCGGAGGCGGTGGCCGAGGTGCCGGCGCTGCGCGGCGGCACGCTGAGGCTGGTGGGGGAGTCGCTGCTGCAGGCCAAGGTGGGGGCCAGCCTGGTGCCGACGCTCACCCAGAGCTTCGCGCTCACCGCGGCGCTCATCTTCGCCGCCTTCCTCTTCGTCTTCCGCAGCCCGACGGCGCGGCTCATGGCGATGATCCCCTCGCTCTTCGCGATCCTCTGCACCTTCCTGGTGCTGCGGCTGCTGGGCGGATCGCTCAACGTGGCCACCATCCTCATCGCCACCACCGTGCTCGGCACCACCGAGAACGACCAGATCCACTTCTTCCACCACCTGCAGGAGGGGGAGGGGCCGGCCGGGCTCGACGGGGCGCTGCGCCACGCGCTGCGGGTCTCGGGGCGGGCCATCTTTTTCGCCACGCTCATCAACGCGGCCGGGTTCCTCGGGCTGGCCTTCTCCCACTTCCCGCCGCTGCGCCAGTTCGGCCTGGAGACGGCCGGGGCCTTCCTGCTGGCGATGCTGGCCGACTTCACGGCGCTGCCCGGCGCGCTCTGGATCGTGCGGCGCGAGCGACCGCGGGGCTGAGCGGCGCGGCGGCCGCGGGGGTTGCGGCAGCGTCGGTTGCGGGCGGCGCTACTTCTTCGGCAGGACCGCCTCGACCGCCTTCTTGAGCTCGGCCGAGGTCGGCTCGACGCTCGACTCGAGGTGGGCCACCACCGCGCCGGACGGGTCGACCAGGAACTTGTTGAAGTTCCAGGTCACCGCGCCGCCGTGCACGGGGAGCGTGGTCAGGAAGGCGTAGAGCGGAGCGGCCTTGGCCCCCTTCACGGCGATCTTGGAGAAGACCGGGAAGGTGGTCTTGTACTTCAGCTCGCAGAACTTCTTGATCTCGGCGTCGCTGCCCGGCTCCTGGGCGCCGAAGTCGTTGGAGGGGAAGGCGAGCACCTCGAACCCCTTCGCCTGGTAGGAGCGGTAGAGCTCCTCCAGCCCCTTGTACTGGGGCGTGAAGCCGCACTCGGAGGCGGTGTTGACGATGAGGAGCGCCTTGCCCTTGTACTTCGAGAGCGAGACCTCCGCGCCGTCGATGGTCTTCACCTTGAAGTCGTGGACGGTCATGGTTCCTCCGGTGAGCAGCAGCGAGAGCAGCAGGGTCGCGGTCATGTGTGGTCCTCGCCAGGGGCTAGCGCGGAGATCCTAAGGGCGATGGGCCACCGGCGCCGCACTGGACAGGGGGCCCGGGTGGGCCTGAGTACCCGCTTGAGCGCGCGGCGGCCCCGTTCTGGCGTGCGCGCGTGCCCCGCCGGCGACATGGGGGGAGGAGGTGCGGCGCAATGGGCAGGCCGCGCCAGGAGGCTGCAGCCATGGAGAACCGGGAGAAGAACGCAGTCCCATCCGGCCGGGGCGTCGGCGCCCGCGCGCTGGTGATCGCAAGCTACCTCGGGTTGCTCGGCATCGCCGCCAGCTCCTGGGCCAGGCCGGTCGCGGTCCGGCTGGTCGAGGTCGGACCCGGGGCCGAGCTCGAGGAGCGGGTGCCGGGCTGCGGCATCGGCCTCCCTCCCGGCCACCCGCCCATCGAGTCGAGGCTGTTGCTCCCGCCCGGTCACCCGCCCATTCAGAGCGGACCGCGGCTACCGGCGGGTCACCCGCCCATCGACGAGGCGCCGCTGCCCTTCGCCGCGCCGCCGCTCCCGGTGGTCACCATCTAGTCGCGGCCGAAACGCGGAGCCTGCAAGGCAAAGGGGTTGGCCGAGACGACCAGCATGATGACCACGGGATCTGGGCCGCCGCCCTTGCCGGGGAAGAGGAATTCAAGGCCGATGAAGCCCAGCATCATCCGGTTGGCCGTGACGCTGGTCACGCCGAGCTCGACGTTGGCGGCCCAGGTGCGCACCATGGGGCGGTCTGGGAAGTGCCGGGTGAGTGCTCCGGCCCCCAGGCCGAGGAGAGCGGCAAGGCCTCCTTCTGAGCCCGAAAGCCATGCGAGCCGACCGCCCTGGTAGACCACGTACGGTTGGTCGACCTGCCCGGTGACGCGCCCAGTATAGCGGAGGAGCAAGGACGAGATGCGGACCCCAGCGTCGACCTCCAGGCCGACCGCGTCGAGCGAAAGAACTGGTCCGCCAGAGAGCAGCAGGCTGTAGGGCCGATCCACGCAGAGTGACCACATCGGGTTGCACGGCGTCGATGGCGGGCCGGGCAGGCGCGTCGGATCCGTGACCGCCGGCGAGGGCGCATCGACCGAGGTCGAAGCCTCTTGCGCCCTCACCACCGGGAGCAGGGTGGTCGCGAGCAGGAG
Organism: Anaeromyxobacter sp.; assembly: GCA_025360965.1. Classification (GTDB taxonomy): domain Bacteria; phylum Myxococcota; class Myxococcia; order Myxococcales; family Anaeromyxobacteraceae; genus JADKCZ01. The sequence continues at coordinate 14,222 of JANYBC010000054.1, forward strand.
CCAGGGAAGCTGGGTCACGGCGAGCCGGGTTACAGCGCATTCACCTCTTGCACCACGCGTCGGTTGAACTCCTTCACGGCAAGCGAGAGCCCCTCGACCATGGAGAGGGTCAGCTCTTCGGTCTTCCAGCCCTTGGTCGCGGGTCCGCCCGCCCGGGCCTGGACCTGGATGGGTCGGCGCAGCAGTTCCTCTGGGCCACGGCGCACCACCACCTCGCCGTCCAGGGCCACGGCGATCGGCCCGGCGCCGACCTGGTTCGAGTAGGAGACCCAGAGAAGAACGAAGAGCACGAAGCCTCGCTCGTGGATCGGGGTGGTCACGTTCACCCTGGTGATGGCGACGTCGACCTGAAGGCTGGGGTCGTGCTCCGCGAAAGGGTGAGCCCACCTCGTTCGAGGTCCTCCACCAGACTCCTGCGCACGAAGCCGGTCAGGTCTTCCGTCAGTTCAGTGGCACCCAGCGTTCCGCGATAGTCGCCGGTCCAGATGTTCACGAAGAGGAGCGGAATCAACGAGCCGCCGGTCTTCGTCACGGTGGTTGCGGGTGGGAGCACCGCGGAAAGCGTCACGGCGCCCAGACCGACGGTCTCTGGCCGCTGCGCCAGGGGGTCCGCCTCATGGAGGTACTTGAGCTCTCCGGAGGTGGTCCGCAGCCGGTCCTGAAACGCACCCGCTCCGATACAACCGCCCAGCAACGCTGCCATCCAGACCGCCAGGAGCAGGCGACTGACCTTGGAACTTGCGACCAATGTACAGGTCTCAGGCCATGAAGGGGAGCGACGTGCATGTCGCACCTCCCGAAGGATCGGAAATGCCGAGCAGGGTCGATGAACAGCAGTCACACACGCCGTGCGGGTCGGAGGTAACGCAAACGTCGCTTACAACCCACCAAGGCGCTCACGGATGGGGGCGAGCAGCGCCGGGTTCGGGCCGCGGTATCGCAGGTCGTCGAGCGACTCGGCGAGCGGCACGTCGGCGCGGACGGTGGCCAGCCTGCGGTAGAGCAGGGCCGGCTCGCGGTGGGCGGCCAGGCTGGCGGCCAGCGCGGCGGCGCCGCGGACCTTCACGTCCCAGCGCGCGGCGTCGTCCGGAATGGCCTCGAGGTGGGCGTAGCGGCCCAGCACCGCCGAGGCCGACTTCTCGCCGAAGCGCGGCACGCCGGGAATGCCGTCGGCGCTGTCGCCGACCAGCGCCAGCCAGTCGGGGATCGAGGCCGGGCCGACGACGAACTTCTCCTGCACGCCGGCCTCGTCGAGGACCCGCCTGCGCATCCGGTCGAAGCCGACCACGCGGGTGCCGCGGACGCACTGGGAGAGATCCTTGTCGGGCGTGCAGAGCAGCACCCGCTCCACGCCGGGGGCGTCGGCGAAGCGGGCCGCCGCGGTGGCCAGCGCGTCGTCGGCCTCGAACTCGACCATCGACCAGGTGACGACGCCCAGCGCGCGGGTGGCCGCCTCGGCGAGCGGGAACTGGGCCAGCAGCTCGGGCGGCACACCTTCCCCGGTCTTGTAGCCGGCGAAGAGCCGGTTGCGGAACGACTCGATGACGGTGTCGAAGGCGATGGCCAGGTGGGTGACGCCCGGCTCGCGCAGCAGCGCCTGGAGCGAGCGGAGCAGGCCGCGGGTGGCGCCCACCTCGACGCCGTCGGGGGCGGTGGCCGGCGGCGCGCCGAAGTGGGCGCGGTAGAGCTCGTAGGTGCCGTCGACGAGGTGGAGGTCCACGGCGACATCCTGGCGAGGGTACCAGCCCGGTGGCAAGGGGTCCTGTCGGGTGGCGCGGCGGGAGCGGGCGCCTGGCCCGAGAATGGTCGGGCGCGCCGGCGGCGGTGCGCCTATGAAGCCGTCGCGCATCGGCAGGCCCATCGCCGCGCCGGGAGGTGACGAGATGTCGAGCTTCGCTTCACATCCAGCCGACCGGACCTTCTACGCCACCATGTCAGTGGTCGCGGTGGTGGTGATCGTCACCGGCTTCGCGAACACCTACGGTCCCAAGGTGCTGACCGGCTCGGCGCCGGTCTCGACCGTCATCCACCTGCACGCCGCCCTCTTCGCCCTCTGGCTGGTGCTCTTCGTCACCCAGACGCTGCTGGTCCTGCGTAGCCAGGTCCAGGCCCACATGCGGCTCGGCCCGGCCGGGCTGGGGCTGGCCGGGCTCATGCTCGTCTCCGGGGTCGCGGCGGCGATCGAGTCCGGGCGCGCCGGCCACAAGGGGATCCCCGGCGTCGAGTTCCCGAACCGCGAGGGGTTCCTGCTGCTCAACGTCGCCTCGGTCTGCGTCTTCGCGGCGCTGGTGGCGGCCGGCTGGTGGTGGCGCCGCCGCCCGCAGGCCCACAAGCGGCTCATGCTGGCGGCCACCGTGGCCGGGCTGATGCCGCCCGGGATCTCGCGCCTGCCCGGCGTGGCCGGCCACGACGGCGCCATCGCCGGGCTGGCGGTCGCCTTCCTGCTCATCGGTCCGGCCTACGACCTCGCCACCCGGCGCAGGATCCACCCGGCCTATGCCGCGCTGCTGCTCTCGGTCGTGATCGTCCCGCCGGTGGTGCTGCAGCTCTCGGGGACCGAGGCCTGGCGCGCCGTCGCCGCCCTGCTGATGCGGTGATCCCCGGCGGCCGGGCGAAGAGAGCCCGGGCCGCTCACCGCTGGTGTCCGAGTCGCACATCGAGGCCAGGGTGCTCGGCGGCCAGCCGCCTCAGGCGCGCCAGGTTCCCGGCGCTGCGCGGCAGGTCGCTGGAGAACGATCCCGGCTCCACGTCGTGGTCCCACCCCCAGCGCGTGTGGCAGGCGTCGCCGGTGAGGAGCACCGGGCCGCCCGACGTCCGGAGCAGGTAGGCGGTGCTGCCGCCGGTGTGGCCCGGCACCCAGAGCGCCCAGGCCGAGCCGTCGCCGAAGATGTCGACCACGCCCTCGAAGGCCCCGCCCGCCTCGGCGGCGAAGGGCCAGGCTGCCAGCGGTCCCTTCCCGGCCAGCGCCCGGTCGATGTTCGACTGCAGGAAGAGGTTGACCAGCGCGCGCTCGCCCGCCTCGCCGGGGCCGGCGAAGACCGGCGTGCCGGCGGCGACGTCGGCCAGGCCGGTCAAGTGGTCGGGGTGGAGGTGGGTGAGGAAGACGCCGGCCACCGGCCCGGGCTGGGCCGCCAGCCAGTCACCGAGCGCCACGTGGATCTTCATGGCCTCGAGGTGCATCTGCGAGGCGACCAGCCCGCGGAAGGCGGCCCGGTCGGGGTGGTCACGAAGCGCCCGCTCGATGCCGGTGTCGACCAGGAAGAGGCCGCGGGTCGGGTGGCGCAGGCGGTGACGAGGAGCAGGGCGGCGACGGCGAGCAGGCGGCTGGCCACGCTGGAGCGCGCGGTGGGCGAGTCGCTCTTCCGCCGCAGCGTCACCGGCGCGGCGCTCACCCCCGCCGGTGAGCGGCTGCTGGCGCCGGCACGACGCATGGCCGAGTGGGCCGGCGAGGTGAGGCGGGCCGCCGAGGCGGCCGGCCATGGACCGCAGGGGCTGGTGCGGATCACGGCGCCGCCCCTGGTGGCCCACGACTTCCTGGCCCCCTTCGCCGGCTGGCTGGCCGTCCACCACCCCGGGCTTCGCCTGGAGGTGCTGGCCACCATGCAGCACCTCGACCTGGCCCGGGGTGAGGCCGACCTGGCGCTGAGGATCCGGCCGCCCAGCCAGCCCGACCTGAAGCTGGTCTACACGCTCGAGATGGCCAACGCGGTCCACGTGGCGCCGGCGCTGGCCAAGAAGCTGCCGCGCCGCCCCAGGCTGCAGGACCTCCCCTGGATCGCCTGGGCGCCCCGTATCAGGAGCTGCCACCCAGCCCGCAGCTGGCCGAGCTGATCCCCGGCTACACGCCGGCCTTCAGCGCCGATCACATCCTCGTCCAGCTGGCGGCCGCCGAGGCAGGCGTCGGGGCGATGGTCCTGCCGCGGCTGCGCCACCGCTTCTCCCGCCCCAGCGCGCTGGTGCCGCTCGACCTCGACCTCGGATCCTTCGCCCGCGGCGCGCTCCACCTGGTGGCGGCCCGCTCGCCGCTCGACATCCCGCGGATCCGGCTGCTGGCTCAGCTCATCGAGGCCGAGCTGCGCCGTGTGGTGCGGACCTGACCCCAGCTGGACGCGAGGAGAACTTCGAGCGGCCGGGGCGGCCGCTCCTCGGGCCTCAGGTCCGGACGATGACGGCCTCGAGGTAGGCGCTCGGCGCCACCATGGTCCCGTCGCGCGCCACGTTGAAGCGGTCTGCCAGCGCCGTCAGATCGGCGGCCAGCGCCGCCTGCTTCCCGGCGTCGAGCGCGGCGAAGGCCCGCAGGGTGGGGCCGTACCAGGCGCGGAAGACCTCCAGCCAGTGCGCCGTGGAGCGGTAGCGGAAGTTGAACTCCCGCTGCTGGACGCGGAGCTCACGCGCCTCGGCGCCGAACAGCTCGCCGAGCCTCGCCTCGGTGCCCCAGAGCGGCGGACCGCGCAGGCCGGCCGGCGGCGGGACGTGGCCGGACATCACCTTGAACAGCTGGCCGACGAAGCCATCCGGGGTCCAGTTGGCCAGGCCGATTCGGCCGCCGTGACGGCAGACCCGCAGCAGCTCGCGCGCCGCCCGGTCCTGGTCGGGGGCGAACATCACACCGAAGGTCGAGAGGACCACGTCGAAGGCCCCGTCCTGGAAGGGGAGCGCCTCGGCGTCGCCTTCGCGGAGCTCGAGCGGCAGGCCTTCGACGGTGGCCCGGGCTCCGGCGCGGGCCAGCAGCGCAGGGACGTAGTCGACGCCGGTCACCAGGGCGAAGCGGCGCGCCGCGGCGAGCGAGGCGTTTCCGTTTCCGCAGGCGACGTCGAGGACGCGCTCGCCGGCGCGCAGGTCGAGCGCCTCGCAGAGCGTCTCGCCGACCACCTGCAGGGTGGTCCCGATCACCGAGTAGTCGCCGGAGCTCCAGGTGGCCTGCTGCTTGGCCTTGATGGCGCCGAAGTCGATGGGCGGGGCGACGGGGGAGGTATCACGGACAGCAGAAGTTTCTGGGATCATCGGGTGCTCCTGGTTGGTGAAGTGGCGGGATGGCCACGGGAGCGTTAGGAGCAGCCTGAGCCGGCGACCATGACCGTTTCGCCGGGTGACTTGCCTGGGCGTCCGCGGCGACCGGGCTGGTGTGCAGGGCGTCCGCGCCGCTTGCTTGGGAGTCCGGGAGGCTACCAGCAGCGCATGAGCCACGATCCGCTCTCCGACGTGCTCGCCTCGATCCGGCTCACCGGCGCCTTCTTCTTCTCCTTCGAAGGGGCGCCGCTCTTTCGCATGACCGTCACCCTGACGGCGCGCGCTCGGCAGACCGAGATGGTCTGGCGCATGCGCTTCGAGTCGCCCGAGGTCTACCGGAGCCTGCTCGCGCTCATCACCAAGGCCAACGTGGAGAACTTCGACAGGCTGGGTCGGCTGCTCTTCAAGGCGTGAGCGCCGCGCCGACCTGGAGCTGCTCCCCGGCCAGCCAGGCCCGCCCCGCCGTGGTGTCGACGCCGGCGCCCTCCAGCCCCGGGAAGATCACGCAGTCGAGAGTCTCCACGAAGAGCGCGCGGCGGGCCGAGTGCGGCAGGACGCCGAACTCCAGGAGCCGCGGATCCTGCCGCGCCGGGTCGGCCGGCAGGAAGAAGTCGTCGTCGACGCTCCCCTTGAGCATGGCGGGGAGGAGCAGGCCGAGGAAGCCGGTCGAACCTCGCCGGTGCGCCAGGGCCAGGGCAGCCCACCCGAGCCGGGCGTGGTCCACCTCGTCCACGGCGAGCTCGTGGAGCACGGCGCGCAGCCGCGGCTCGCGGGCCGAGGTGAGCAAGGAGGTGAGCACGGCCACGCTGCCGGTCTCGGCCACGCAGCAGGCAGCCACCAGCTCGTAGCAGGCGGCCTCCTCCGGCTCGAGACCGGCCGGCGCCACCTCGGGCGGGGGCGCCACCTCGCCAGCGACGGCCGAACCATAGACCGCTGCCAGCTGCGCGCAGTGGCCGGCGTGGCGGCGTTCGTCGCGCGCGGCGCGCCTGGCCAGGGGCGCCAGCGAGGCGCTCCCCGGCATCAGCTCGAGCCGACTGGCCAGCCGGTCGAAGCGGACCTCGGCCTCCAGCTCCACCGTCCAGCGAAAGGCCCAGGCTGCGGCGGCCAGCGCGCGCACCTGCGCCGCGGCCAGGTCGAGCCCCTCGCTCACCAGCCCTTCACCCCGCCGGCCTCCTCGACCTTCTTCTCCTGCTCCTTCTTCTCCTTCTCGGTGGCGGCCGCCTTCTTCTTGGCGGCCTCGGCCTCGACCGGCTTCTTGGCGGTGCCGGCCTTCTCGGCCGTCTTCTCGGTCTTCGCCGGGGCGTCCTCGGCCAGCGCGGCCAGCGGCCCCGAGCCCGCCAGCGCCACCCCGCCGGCCACCAGCACCCTCAGGAGCTTGCCCACCGACGGCCTCGTCGACTTCTTCATGGTCCGACCTCCAGGTTGTCGGGCCGGCATAGCACCGCGCCCGGCAGGCGATATAGCGGCGCGGAGCGCAAGTGTCCGTCTACGACCCCACAGGGCCCGGGCGTGAGCGAGGCGGGTCGAGAAGGAGGAGGCGCATGGACAGGCCCGGCTCCGACGCTGTGTTCAGCGGCTCGATCCCCGATCTCTACGAACGTCACATGGTGCCGATGATCTTCGAGCCCTACGCCGCGGACCTCGCCGGCCGGGTCGCGGCCTTTCGGCCCGCGCGGGTGCTCGAGGTCGCGGCCGGCACCGGGGCGGCCACCCGCGCGCTGGCGAGGACCTTGCCGGCCGGCGTCGAGCTGGTCGCCACCGACTTCAACCAGGCGATGCTCGATCGCGCCGCCGCGCACGGCACCCAGCGTCCGGTGCAGTGGAAGCAGGCCGACGCCGGGCTGCTCCCGTTCGACGACGCGAGCTTCGATGTCGTCACCTGCCAGTTCGGCGTGATGTTCTTCCCCGGCAAGGCCCGCGCCTTCTCCGAGGCGAGGCGCGTCCTCCGCAGGGGTGGCGCGCTGGTGTTCAACACCTGGGATCGGCTCGAGGAGAACGAGTTTGCCCTGGTCGTCACCACAGCGCTCGCTGGCCACTTCCCCTTGGACCC
>JANYBC010000056.1 GCA_025360965.1 Anaeromyxobacter sp.
CTACAACCAGAAGAAGAAGCACAACCCTTCACTGAAGCCCGCGATTGCTGTTTCCGAATCGCGATCGGCCGTTTAGTGACCGCCGAGGTGGGTGGATGGGACATTGTGCCGGACGGCCCGTTCGGGGGGCGTCGGGACGGCGTCCGGTTGGCGCCTGTACCGCGTCAGGTCGCCGCTAAGCCGGACGCGCCGCGGACGGGTGGTAAACCGTGACCCGGGGGTGGGCCGGTTGCTAAGGTGGTGCCCACCATGGCTCAGCAGTCCACGGCGGCGGGCAGTGCGGGGGCGGAAGCGCCGACCCTCCCGGATCCATTGGAGATTCGGATCCGCGAATTACTCTCGGTCGGGGACACGAGGGGGGCGGCGACCGTGGCCATCAAGGGATATGGCCCCCACCTCCTCCGCTTTCTCCGCGGCCTGCTCGGGACCGAGACCGAGGCCGAGGAAGCCTTCGCGCGGACCTCCGAGCGAATCTGGCGCGGCCTCCCTGAATTCCGGGGCGAGGCGGTGACCCGGACCTGGTGCTTCAGCCTGGCTTGGAGCGCTGCGGCCGACCTGCGCAAGGAGGCCTGGAACCAGCGCGGGCGCCGGCTCGAGACCGGCGAGGCGGCCGACCTGGCCGCCGCCGAAGGGACTGCCACCTGGCTGCGCCACGAGCGACTCCGGCTCTCCCTCGCCGCGCTCCGCGCCGCGCTGACGCTGGAGGAGCAGGGGCTGCTGCAGCTGCGCATCGACCAGCGGCTCTCCTGGGGCGAGTGCGCCGAGGTGCTGGCGACCGAAGGCGCCGGGCCGTCGGCCGAGTCGCTGATGAAGCGGTTCGAGCGGATCAAGTCGAAGCTCAGGGCGCTGGCCGAGGCCGGGGAGGCCGGGTGAGCCGCGAGCCGGGACAGACCGGCCCGGGGACCCTCACCTCGCTCATCGAGCAGGTGGTGAAGGGGGCCGCGCCGGCCTCGCGCGAGGGCTCGTGGACCGACGGGATGCGGTCGGGCACGGTGATCGGCCGCTACGAGCTCTTGCGCGAGGCGGGGCGCGGCGGCTTCGGCGTGGTCTGGGAGGCGCGCGACCGGGACCTCGGCCGGACGGTCGCCTTCAAGGCGCTCAGGGCCCGAGGCGAGGCGGGGCGGGAGAAGCGGCTGCTGGCCGAGGCCGAGGTGGCGGCGCGGCTCTCGCACCCAAACATCGTCACGGTGCTCGACGTGGGGCGCAGCGACCAGGGGGTCTACCTGATCCAGGAGTTCCTGGCCGGTCACTCGCTGGCGCACCGGCTGGAGGGCGGGGCGCTGCCGCTGCGCGAGGCCCTGCAGATCGGGGTGGCGCTGGCGCGCGGGCTGGCCCACGCCCACGCCCACGGCGTGGTCCACCGGGACTTGAAGCCGGAGAACGTGCAGCTCTGCGACGACGGGCAGGTGAAGCTGCTCGACCTCGGCATGGCGGCGGCGCTGGGGCGGCGCAAGCTGGAGGGCGGGACGCCGGCCTTCATGGCGCCGGAGCAGGCCGACGGGGCCCCGGAAGACGAGCGGACCGACGTCTACGCGCTGGGCGCGCTGCTCTTCAAGATGCTGACCGGGGCGGCGCCGGTGGAGGTCGACCCGCTCGGCCGGCCGCGCTCCATCTCGCGCGGGCTGGAAGTGTCGGCGGCGCCGGCGCTGGGGGCGCTGGTGGAGGCGACGCTGGCGAGAGCGCCGACCGACCGGCCGCGCGACGCCGGCGAGGTGCTCGAGGCGCTGCTGGAGATCGAGGCGGCGCTGCCGCGAGGCGAGGTGAGCCGGGCCCGGGCGGCGCGGGTGCGGCGCGGGCCGCGGGTTCGCTGGGCCATGGCCGGAGGGGTGGCAGGCCTGCTGCTGGCGGCGGCGGTGGGCTTGCCGGCGCAGGTCTGGCTACGGGGGGCACCGAGGCCAGAGGGGGCGATGGTGCTGGCGGCGTCGGCGACGCAGGTGCCCTGCACCTGGAAGACCGTGACCCGGAGCGACTTCGACGCGCCGGTGCCGGGGCTGCGCTGGCGCAACGGCGAGGCCGGCAAGCAGGAGATGGTGACCTCCGAGGGGCGAGGCGCCTGGCTGCAGGCGTCGGACTGGAACCAGCTGTTCGTCCCCGCTGGGGCGAGGCAGCCCGACGTCTTCGCGGTCACTGCCAACTTCTTCGCCCCTCCGATGCAGGGCCAGGCAATCGCGGTCGGCTTTCACGTCTATGGCGACCCGGGCGGCACCATGGACCATCGGTCGAGCGACCTGCATCACGGCCGCGGCATTGCCCTCATCGAAGCCTCGAACGGCGCCGTCCGCTACGAGTGGGGGATCATCGGCGGTCGAAACACCACCCAGGTGGTGGCCAAGGGGACCTTGCCTGGCACCATCTCCGGCAAATGGCACACGCTGCGGATCGAGGGATCGCGCTCCCGGTGCTGGACCCGGGCGCTGCTCGACGGCGAACCGGTGGCCTTCGAGGTCGGAGCCTGTGACCTGGAAGGCGGAGAGATCGTCCTCTCCGGGGCCGGGCGCGAGGCCTACGTCCCGGCCAACGTGCTCTGGCGCGACTTCAGCCTCTTCGAAGGCGAGCCGAGCTGCCAGTAGGTGGGCCAGGCCGTCGTTGGGTCACGGGACACCGCAGCGCGTCAGCTTCCCTGGTCGAGGTCGTCAAACCATGAAGGGGCGCATCTCGTGCCCTGCGCCGCCTTCGGGCGGTAGTCGGGAGAGCACATGCGTCATGGCTGCTGGGTGGCACTGGTCGTCGCGGTCTCCTGGTTGGCTTCCGGCTGCTCCGAGACCAAGCCCGACTGCCTCGGCGCCGCGGTGGTCTGCGGTGGCACCTGCGCCGAGCTCAAGTCGGACAACCTGAACTGCGGCGCCTGCGGCACGGCCTGCGAGGCCGGCAAGGTCTGCTCCAACGGCGCCTGCGCGGTGACCTGCGCCGCCGGCCAGGTCAACTGTGGCCGGAGCTGCATCGACCCGGGGACCGACCGGGGCCACTGCGGCGCCTCGGCGGCCTGCAGCGGCGCGGCGGCGGGCGTGGCCTGTGGCTCCGGCGAGGTCTGCAGCGCGGGGGCCTGCGTGTCGAGCTGTCTCGCCGGCCAGGTGCTCTGCGGCGGCACGTGCGTCGATCCCATGGCGGACCGGTCCTTCTGCGGCGCCTCGAGCGACTGTGTCGGCGCCAATGACGGTGTCGTCTGTGCCTCTGGCCAGGTCTGCTCGGCCGGCGCCTGCGCGCTCTCCTGCCAGCCCGGGCTGGTGAACTGCGGCGGCAAGTGCGTCGATCCGAAGACCGATCCAAACTACTGCGGCGCCACCTCGGCCGCTTGCACCGGCGGGACGGCCTGCGGGCCGAGCGCCGGCTGCTACCAGGGGCGTTGCGAGCCGCTCTGCGCGGCCGGGCAGGTGATGTGCAACGGGAACTGCATCGATCCGCTCACCGACGCGAGCTTCTGCGGCGCCAGCGGGTACTGCACCGGGGTGAGCGCCGGCAGCGTCTGCCAGGCAGGGACCGCCTGCCAGGCCGGGGGCTGCGTCTGCACCTGGACGCAGGTGCTGACCGCTCCGCTCACCGCCGCACCGGCAGGCGCCATCGTTCGCGGGAGTGGCTCAGCGGCCGCGGTCTACGGCCGGACAGCGTGGTACCAGCCCTCGGACTGGAACGTGCTGCTCATTCCGCACGGGCTCGCCGCCTCCGACGCCGTCTTCGCGGTCGAGGCGGACGTCTACATCCCGGCTGTAGCGACCAGCTACAGGTACGGCGGCATCGCTCCGTTCACGACCAGTGCCACCGCCTCGGGGGCGCTCGGGACGTGCCAGTTCATGGGCGGCATCGAGGGGGCCCTCTTTGCGAGGGCCGGCGCGGGCTCGACCGTCGAGTGGTGGAACACCTCGGTCTGTGCGTGGTCGCTCCTGTCGAGCCAGTCCCTGAGCCCCTCACCGGCTGGAGCGTGGCACCGGCTGCGGATCGAAGGCGTCCGCACGACCTGCCGGTATCGGCTGCTGCTCGACGGTCAACTGCTCAGCACCTCGACGGCGAGCTGTGATCCGGGCGGCACGTACCTGAGCCTCTTCGGTGGTGCGTTGGGTCAGGCCGGGCAGGTCGCCTGGTCCAACCTGGCCGTCTACAAGGGGGGCGCGCCTTCCTGCGTCCCGTAGGCCGGGGAGACCCGACCCGGACCGACAGTTACTTTGGGCACAAAGCGACTCTGAATCCGCCTCGGAGCCGTCTCCCCCAAAAGCGATTCCCGACGTCGGGAATCGCGAAAGAGGGGCCACCCGGGTAGGGGTGGGACCTGATCGCCATGGGGGCCGTGCCGGTCCGGACGCGAGGCTCCGCGGCGATCCCAGCCGCAGGAGACCGCCCTGCGCTGTACGCGGCGCCAAGGGGTCGCTAGGCTGGGAAGATGAAGGCCGCGGTCCAGTTCGTGCCGACCTTCTCTTCGCTCACCCGGGAGGCGATGGAACTGGCCGAGACCGCCGACTTCGACGGCGTGCCCCTCCGCGTGGTGGGGGCTGCTCACCTCGCCGTCATCGCGCTGAGCGTGGGCCGGGCCAAGGACTTCGCCCGCGTCCTGGCGCTGCTCGAGTCGGGGAGCGTCACCCGCCCGGAGATCCGGCAGCTCGCCGCTCAGCACGGCCTCGTCGCGGCCTGGGAGCGGTTCGAGGGGAGGTTTCCCCGTGAGTGACCTCAAGCAATTGCTGGAGCGTCAGGCCAACTGGCAGCGGACGCGGCAGGCGCTGACCTGGCCCGAGAAGGTCCGCATGGCGGAGCAGGTGCGCGAATCGATCCTGCAGCTCCGCCGCTCCGGCAAAGTCGAGGCGCCGCCCGACCCGAACCGAACCGACAGTCACTTTGGACGCCCAAAGTGACTCTGAGTCCGGGTCGCTGATCGGTCCGGGTCGCTGATCGGTCCGGGTCGCTGATCGCGCCCAACCTGCTGAAAGGTTGTAGGAAGTATCCTCACCCCCCCCGGAGACCACCATGCCGCCCTTCCTCGTCCTGACGCCGTCGCTGCGCCGCCTCTCCGATGGCTCGTTCTTCCGGACCGCCTTCCCCGTCTTCCTGCGTGGCTGCGCGGCGCTGGGCGTGGTGGCGGCGCTCTACGGCTCCTACCTGCTCTGGAAAGGGCCGAGCGGTGGGGAGGGGTTCAACTTCTTCCTGGCGCTGCTGCTGGCGCAGCTGCTGATCCTGGCGCTGGGGCTCACGGCCCTGAACGTCTTCTGGGTGAGGGCGGCCGACTGCGATGAGCTCCCCGAGGCCGGGGCGAGCGTGACGCCGGCGGTGGCGGTGGCGCTGCGGGCCTTCGGCGAGGTGGCGGCCGCGGCCCAGGTGCTGGGCGGCCTGGCCATCGCGGTCCTGGGCTGGCTCGGCCAGCCCTACGTGGCCGCGCGGATCTTCGGACCGATCTGGATGGCCCCTGGCAGCAGCGGCGTGGTGGCCATCCTCTCCGGGTGCGTCTACGGCTTCGTGCTCCTGGCCGGCAGCTACTTCGTGGCCGAGCAGGCCACGGCCCGCTACCAGACCCTGACCCGCTCGCCGGGAGCCAGGTAGAGCGCCTGCCCCGGCGCGGCACCGAAGGCCGCGTACCAGTCGTCCAGGTTGCGCACCGTCAGCGCCCGATACTGGTCGGGGGCGTGGCCGTTGGTCTGGATCGACTCGCGGAGCGCCTGGTCCCGCTCCTTGATGCGCCAGGTCTGGGCGAAGGAGAGGAAGAACTGCTGCTCCCCGGTGAAGCCGTCCATCACCGGCGCCGGCTTGCCGCCGAGCGAGGCCCTCCAGCCGTCCCAGGCCACCGCCAGGCCGGCCAGGTCGGCGATGTTCTCGCTCAGGGTCAGCTTGCCGTTGACCGCCAGGTCCGGGAAGGGGCGGTAGGCGTCGAACTGCGCCACCAGCTTCGCCCCGGCAGCCTCGAAGTGCGCCAGGTCCTCCGGCGTCCACCAGTTGGAGAGCCTGCCCGACGCGTCGAACAGAGCGCCCTGATCGTCGAAGCTGTGGCTGATCTCGTGGCCGATGACGGCGCCGATGGAGGCGAACTTGACGGCCGGACTGGCGGCGCGGTCGTAGAAGGGCGGCTCGAGGAAGCCGGCCGGGAAGTTGAGGGCGTTGCGCACCGGCAGGTTCACGGCGTTGACGGTCTGCGGGAGCATGACCCACTCGTCGCGGTCCGGCGGGAGCGCCAGCTTGGCGAGCGCACGGCGGTACTCGTGGAGCTCGGAGCGCTGCAGGTTGCCCAGGGCGTCGCCGCGCACCACCACCAGCCCGGCGTAGCTGCTCCAGCGGTCCGGGTAGGCCACGCCGACCTTCAAGGTCGCCAGCTTGGCCTTGGCCTGGAGCCTGGTGGCCGGCGCCATCCAGTCGAGCCGGTCAACGCGGCGGCCGAAGGCGGCCACCAGCTGCGCCACCATCTCCTGTAGCTCGCGGCGCGCCTCGGGCGGGAAGTGGCGGGCCACGTAGCGCTTCCCCACCGCGTCACCGAGGGCCTCGTCGGTGAAGTTCGCGGCCCGCTTCCATCGCTCCAGCAGCTGCGGGGTTCCTTTCAGCGTGGTGCCGTAGAAGCGAAAGCGCTCGGCGACGAAGGTTCGGGGCAGGACCGGGGCGGCGTGCACCACGGCACGGACGGCCAGGTACTCCTTCCAGGTCTCGAGCGGCTCGCTCTTCACCAGCGCAGCCAGGCCGGTCACGGCGCTCGGGTGCCAGACGATGAAGGCCGGCTGCCGCTCCAGCCCGGCGGCGCCGAGGAAGGCGTCCCAGTCCATGCCCGGGGCCTTGCGGCCGAAGTCGGCGCGGGACCACGGGTTGTTCCCCTTGGCCACGTCCGCCGAGTCGGTCCGGCTGGCGTGGGCGCGGGCCAGCCTGGTCTCCAGCGCCAGCACCCGCCCGGCCCTGGCTTCGGCGTCGGCGAACCCGCCCAGCTTGAACATGGTTCCGAGGTGGGTGCGGTAGGCGGCGCGCAGCTCGACGAAGCGCGGCGTCTCCTCGAGGTAGTAGCTGCAGTCGGGCAGGCCCAGGCCGCCCTGCAGCAGGTAGGCGGTGTTGCGGGTCGGGGCGTCGAGGTCCTGCTCCACCCAGAGGCCGAGCACGTGGTCGGTGTAGAAGTTGGTGGCGTTGAAGGCGTCGACGTCGGCGCGGATCGAGCCACCCAGCTCGGCGGCCAGCGCCCGCTTGTCGGCGAGGGCGGCGAGGCGGGCCAGCGTCGGTTGGAGCGGCGCGAGGCCGCGGGCCTCGATGCCGTCCTCGTCCATGATGCTGGCGTAGTAGTCGCCGACCTGCTGCGTCTCGCTGCCGGGGGCGCCCCCGGCGCGCGCCGCCTCCTCGTCGATGGCCCGGGTCCGGGCGGTCACGGTGTCGACGACGGCGAGGAAGGGGCCGGTGAAGGAGCGCTCGGGCGGGATGACCGCCGACTTCAGCCAGGTGCCGTTGGCGTAGCCGTAGAAGTCGCCGCCGGGGAGGGCGGCGCGATCGATGCCGGCCAGGTCGAGGCCGCTCGAGGGCGCCTTCGCGGCGACCGGTGCGGCCGGCGTGCCGGCGGCGGGGCGGCTGGTGGTGCAGCCGGCGAGCGCGGCGAAGGCGGCGAGGAGCAGCGCGGTCACGGAGCGGGTCATGGTCGGTCCCCTACTGCTTCAGCACCGGGCCGCGGTGGCCGGAGCCCTCGTCCTCGAAGCCGTGGGCCACCAGGAAGTGGTAGATCGGGTACGGCTCGTCGCCCCCGCCGATCACCTCGAAGACGTGCTGCCCCTCCTCGCTGGAGTTGGGGTCGGGCATGGCCTGCACGAAGAGGATGTCGCGGGTGTCGATGGCGATCTCGCCGATCAGCGCCTTGCCGCGCAGCAGCTGGACGGTCGGCACACGGTCCTCGTCCTCGTCGAGGTACCAGTGCAGGTCGTCCTGATCGAAGAGGAAGGAGTCGGCGGTCCCGGCCCGCAGGATGCAGTGGGGGTGACGCTTCAGCCAGCGCCAGAAGCGGTCGAAGACGAGGGTGGCGCCGGTCTCTACGGTGAGGCTCATGGGGGCAATATAGTCGTTCGGGCCCCGACGTGCCCGAGTCGCTCCGGGCCCGGCTGCGCTACAATGGCCGGCCATCGCCGGAGCCCGCCCATGAAGATCCGCTACGACCTGAAGCCCGCCGCGCAGCGCCGCACCGCCCCCTTCACGCCGCAAGGGCCGCTCTCCTTCGGGCAGCTGCGCACCGACCACATGTTCCTGATGGACTACGCGGACGGCGGCTGGCGCGACCCGCGCATCGTCCCATACGGCCCGTTCTCGCTCGACCCGGGCGCGGTGGTGCTCCACTACAGCCAGGAGATCTTCGAGGGGGCCAAGGCCTTCAAGCACGCCGACGGGGAGATCCAGGCCTTCCGCATCGACAAGAACGCCGAGCGGCTCAACCGCTCCGCCCCCGGGGTCTGCATGCCGACCATCCCGGTCGAGGACCAGGTTCAGGCCATCCTGGCGCTGCTCGACGTCGACCGGCTCTGGTTCCCGGAGCAGGACGGCGCCTCGCTCTACATCCGCCCCTTCATGATCGGTACGCAGGACTCACTCGGCGTCAAGCCGTCGACCAGGTACCTCTTCTGCGTCTTCCTCTCGCCGAGCGGACCCTACTACCCGAAGGGCTTCACCGAGCCGATCAAGCTGCTCATCTCCAGGCGCTTCCACCGGGCCGCGCCGGGCGGCACCGGCGCCATCAAGACCGGCGGGAACTACGCGGCCTCGCTGCGGGCCGGCGTGGCGGCGCACGAGCTGGGCGCCTCCCAGGTGCTCTTCCTCGACACCACCGACACCTGGATCGAGGAGGCGGGTGCCATGAACCACTTCCACGTGACCCGCGGCGGCAGGCTGGTCATCCCCACCTTCACCGACACCATCCTGCGCTCGGTCACCTCCGAGTCGGTGCTGGCGCTCGGCGCGGCGGCGCTCGGCGTGGAGGCGGTGCAGGAGCGGATCCCTCTGGCCGCCTTCCTCGAGGGGTTGAAGAGCGGGGAGATCGCCGAGGCCGGTGGGTTCGGGACCGCGGCGGTGGTCTCGCCGGTCGGGGCCTACGTCTTCGAGGACAAGTCGGAGGTGAAGGTCGGTGCCGGCGGGATCGGACCGCACACCAGGCAGGTCTACGACGTGGTCACCGGGATCCAGCGCGGGACCCGGCCGGCCCCGGCCGGCTGGATGTTCAAGGTCCCGCGGATCGCCTGATCCCGATGCTGTTCAGTCGGCGGTGATCCCGGCACGGAAGATGGCCAGCCCGCCGGCCTCGACCGCCTCCAGCTCGGCCCGGCGCCGGGCGTAGTCGGGGTGGTGCCAGGGGTAGAGGAAGGCGTCCGGGTGCGGCATCAGGCCGAGGATGCGCCCGGTCGAGTCGGTCACCCCGGCCACGCCGAGCGCCGAGCCGTTGGGGTTCTCCGGCCAGGCCTCGGTCGGCGTGCCGGCCGCGTCGATCCAGCGGAAGGCGAGCTGGCCGCGCCGGTCGAGGTCCGACAGCACCGCGGAGGACTCGACCACGAACTTCCCCTCGCCGTGGCGGGTCGGGACGTCGAGCGCGGTGACGCCACGGGTCCAGGCCGAGGTGGTCCTGGGATCGACGCCGATGCGGACCCAGGCGTCGCGGTAGCCAAGCCGGTCGTGGTTGGTGAGGGCGGCGCGGGGCAGGAAGTCCGGAGGGCCCAGCTCCGGCCCGGGCAGGAGCCCGAGCCGGACCAGGGTCTGGAAGCCGTTGCAGATGCCGAGCACGCGGCCGCCGCTCCCGAGCAAGTCGGAGAGGTCTGCCTGCAGGTGGGCGCGGATCCGGGTGGCGAGCACCAGGCCGCCGGCCACGTGGTCGCCGTAGGAGAAGCCGCCCACCATGGCCAGCACCTGGTAGTCGGCGATGCGGCGCGGGGCGCGGCGGGCGAAGAGGTCGGTGAGGTGGACCAGCTCCACCTCGGCGCCGACCATGCGGAAGGCGGCGGCCGTCTCCTCCTCGCAGTTGAGGCCGAAGCCGACCGGGATGAGGACGCGCACCGGGCGGCTCAAGACGCCCGCCCTTCGCGCTTCCAGGCCCGCGCCAGCGCGTCCACCGGGCTGTCGACCAGCGGCGTGGCGCCGAGGCCGATGCGCAGCGTCCCGCCCGCGTCGAAGGTGCCGACCACGGCGTGCGGCACGCCGGCCAGCGCGGCCTGCAGCGCCGCGAGCCGGCCGGGCTCGATCGCCAGGAGGAGGCGGCCGGTGGTCTCGCCGAGCAGCAGCCCCTCCCAGTCGACGGCGCCGGCCACGCGGGCCCTGGAGAGATCCGCGGAGAGCCCCAGGCCGCTGGCCCGGGCCATGAGGAAGAGGGAGTGGAGCAGCCCGCCCCGCCCGACGGCGTGGGCCGCCTGCACCAGGCCGCTGGCGATGGCCCTCGCCACCGCCTGGTAGCCGGGCCAGAGGGCGGCCGGGGTGGTGCGGGGGACCTCGCCGCCGGTCAGGCCGCGGGCCGCGGCCCACTCGGTGCCGCCCAGCTCCTGCCGGGTCTCGCCGACCAGCACCAGCAGCTCGCCTGCCGCCGCCGCCTCCAGCGTCACGGCGCGGCGCACGTCGTCGACCACGGCGATGGCCGAGGCGAGCAGGGTGGGCGGGATCGAGATGCGCTTGCCGCCGACCACGGCGTCGTTCTTCATCGAGTCCTTGCCGCTGATGAGCGGCACGCCGTAGGCGATGCAGATCTCGGCCAGCCCCTTGGAGGCGCGGACCAGTTGGGCCGCCTTGTGCGGGGCGTCCGGGTTCTTCTCGCCGGGCATGGGGTCGGGCCAGCAGTAGTTGTCGAGGGCGGCGATCCGATCGACGCGGGCGCCGGCGGCGATGACCCGCCGCACCGCCAGGTCGACGCCGGCCTGCGCCATGGCCCAGGCGTCGTGGTCGGAGTAGGTGGGGAAGACCCCCTCGGCCAGGGCGTAGCCGGTCAGGTCGCCGTCGTGCGCGATCATGAAGACGGTGGCGTCGGCCGGGACGTCGCGCCCGGCGCCGATCCACGGCTTCACGACCGTGAGCCCCTTGACCTCGTGATCGTAGGTCCGCGAGAGCTGCTCGGAGGAGCGCAGGTTGTCGCGGGAGAGGAACTCCTCGGCCAGGGCGTTGCCCTCGGCGGCCGTGGCAGGCGCGGCCAGGGCCGGCGCCTGGGCGGGCGACGGCGCCGCCCAGACCGCCTCGATCCGCAGCTCGGGATCGCCGTCATGGAGGAAGTCGAGCGGCAGGAGCCCGACGGTCTCGGCCCCCCAGCGGACCTCGAGCGCACCGCTCCCGGTGAAGGCGCCGAGATCGGTCGCCTCCACCTCGCGCAGCCTGGCCAGCGCCAGGAAGGCCGGGAGGCTGGCCGGCGGCACCGCCAGCGTCATCCGCTCCTGGGCCTCAGAGACCAGCACCTCCCAGGGCGCCAGCCCCTGGTACTTGAGGGGGGCCAGCGAGAGGTCGAGCCAGGCGCCGCCCGGCTGCCGGGCCATCTCGCCGACCGAGGAAGAGAGGCCGCCGGCGCCGTTGTCGGTCACCGACGAGTAGAGCCCTGCCTCACGCGCCTCCAGAAGGAAGTCGAACATCATCTTCTGGGTGATGGGATCACCGATCTGGACCGCCTGCACCGGGCTCTCCTCGGTGAGCTCGGCCGAGGAGAAGGTGGCGCCGTGGATGCCGTCCTTGCCGATGCGGCCGCCCACCATGACGATGCGGTCGCCGGGCCGGGCCGACTTGACCTCGGTGGGGCGCCCGGTGACGGTGACCGGCATGCGCCCGACCGTGCCGCAGTAGACCAGCGGCTTGCCGAGGAAGCGGTCGTCGAAGAACTCCCAGCCGCGGCCGTAGGGGATGCCCGACTGGTTGCCGCCGTCGATGACGCCGCGGTGGACGCCGTCGCGGATGCGGCGCGGGTGGAGCAGGCCGGGTGGCAGCGTGCCGGTCCAGCCCGGTGGGCCGAAGCAGTAGCCCCAGACGTTGGAGAGCAGGTCGGAGCCGAGGCCGGTGGCGAAGGGGTCGCGGTTGACGCCGACGATGCCGGTCATGGCGCCGCCGTACGGGTCGAGCGCCGACGGGCTGTTGTGGGTCTCCACCTTGTAGACCAGGTGGTAGCGGGCGGTGGCGGCGATGACGCCGGCGTTGTCGTGGAAGACCGAGACCAGCCAGCTCTTCCCCTCGCGGGCCGTGATGGCGGCGTCGACCGCCGCGGTGGTGCCGCGGATGTACTGCTTGAAGAGCGAGCGGATCTCCTCGGGCGGCCTGCCGGTTTCACGGTAGGTGATGGTGGCGTTGAAGATCTTGTGCTTGCAGTGCTCGGACCAGGTCTGGGCCAGGCACTCCAGCTCGACGTCGGTCGGGTCGGCGCCGAGGCCGGCCCGGACCCTGGCCGGGTCGGTGGCGGCCGCTGCGAAATAGTCGCGGATGGCCAGGAGTTCGGGGGTGGAGAGGGCCAGCAGCTTCTGGCGCGAGAGCGCCTGCAGGGCGGCGGCGTCGAGGCCGCGGAGCCGGACCGTCTCGGCGGGGAGCGGCGGGTGCTCCACCACGCGCGGCACCTTCAGGTCGGGCGCGGCGGTCTGCCACTCGGCGAAGGCCTGCACGGTGACCCGCTCGATCACCTCGTTGGCCAGCAGTTGGGTCGCGGCGCGCCGGGCGTCGGCGACCGAGACGCCCGAGAGCAGGTAGACGCGCGAGGCGTAGACGGCGCCGCCGGCCCCGAGGGGGCGGCCGAGCAGGTCCTCGATGGCGACGCGCGCCGACTTGCCGACCGGGTCGGTGACGCCCGGCTTGAAGCCGACCGAGACCGCCACGTCGAAGGGGCCGTCCTCGATGCGACCGACCGCGCCCCGGCGGACGATGGGGCCGGCGAACTCGCTGGTGACCCGGGCCGCGTCGGTGGCCGGGAGGGCCGGCTCGACGTGAAAGACGTCGCGGGTGCGCACCGCGCCGATCTGGATGCCGAGGTGGGTGCGGATGGTGGCGGCGACGGAGAGACCGCGGCTGTCGGCGAAGCCGGAGCGGGTGGCGATCTCGATGCGGGTGACGTCATCCACGGGCAGGGGACCCTCCGGAAAGAGGCGACCTTATACCCGATCTGGAGGGGGCTGGGACGGTCCCGGGCTACCCCGGGACGGGAACCGGGATCCGGTCCAGCAGGGTGGAGACCGCCGTCACCCGGCCCCCGCGGAGGTAGAGGCGGGGCACCCGCGCCGAGATGCCGGCCAGGATCTCCCAGGAGATGGTGTCGGCCAGGTCGGCCAGTTCGTCGGCGGTGACCTCGGCGTCGCCGTCCCGGCCCAGCAGTGTCACCACGTCACCCACCGCCGCGGCGGGGATGGCGGTGACGTCGACCATCGCCATGTCCATGGCGACCCGGCCCACCACCGGCGCCAGCTGGCCGCGCACCGCCACCGGCGCCCGATTGCCGAGCGCGCGCCGGTAGCCGTCGGCGTAGCCGCACATCACCAGCGCGATTCGGGCCGGCTTGCTGGCGGCCCAGGTCCGGCCATAGCCGACCGTCGCGCCCCGCTCGATGTCGAGGAGGCGCGTGATTCGGGCGCGCAGGGAGAGCACCGGCCTCAGCTCGGCGTCGGTGCCGACCCACGGGGCCGGCCGGTAGCCATAGAGCGAGAGCCCGGCGCGCACGGCGTCGAGCCCCATCTCGTGGTCGAGCAGCACGCTGGCCGAGGCGGCGCAGTGACGCTCCTTGACCCAGGGGAGCCGGGCCGAGAGGGCCCTGAGCTGGTCGAACTGGCTCCGCGTGAAGCGCTGGTCGCCCTCCTCGGCGGCCGCGAAGTGCGTGAAGAGGCCGCGCACCTCGATGCCCGGCGTGGCGCGAGCCTGCCCGGCCAGCGCGACGCAGGCCTCCGGGGTGAGCCCGTGGCGGTTGAGGCCGGTCTCGACCTCCAGGTGAATGGGGACCGTGGCGCCGGACGGGGCGGCGGCCGCGGCCAGGGCCTCCACCAGCCCGAGCGCGCCGACCGTGGGCATGAGGCCGAGGGCCACCACCCGCGCCGCCTCGGAAGGGAGGATGGCGCCGACCACCAGCACCGGCGCCGTGATCCCGGCCTGGCGGAGCTCGGCGGCCTCGTCGACGCAGATCACCGCGAGGCCGGTGGCCCCGGCCTCGACCGCGGCCCGGGCGCAGGCGACGGCCCCGTGGCCGTAGGCGTTGGCCTTGACGACCGCGTAGAGCCTGGCCGGCCCGGCGCGGAGAGCCATGAGACGGACGTTCGAGGCGAAGGCGTCGAGGTCGACCTCGGCCCAGCACGGGCGTCCACCAAAAGCCGCTGGGAGGAAGGGCATGTCGTATGATACGGCCTCCCGGCGCCGATGGGCAGCCACGGCGACCCCTGAGGAGGATGAACGTGAGCCCGAACACCACCCCGTACCAGCTGATCACCAAGGCCTACGCGATCTCGCGCGAGAACTACGCGGCCTATCGCTCGGAGTGCGCGCTCTTCGCGGGCACCTTCTCCCGCGGCTTCGCCGAGTACCTGGGCGGCGCGCGCGACGCCATCACCTACGAGTCGCTGCGCGGCGTCCGTGAGGGCGACGGGCCGGTCGACGTCCAGGAGGCGATGCACCTGGACGAGGACACCTTCTGGCACTTCGGGATGCAGATCCGGGTGGCCGGCGAGAAGACCACCGACCTGGTCAGGGTGTCGGTCCGCTTCAAGAAGATCGAGCGGCGCTTCGTGATCAGCCTCTTCGGGCACGAGGACTTCGAGATCAGCGAGCCGAATGCGCTGACGCTGGAGCCGGTCTACGAGCTGCTGGTGCACTCGATCCGCCGGCACTACGAGGATGGGCTGCGGCTCTTCCTCGACAAGCGCGGCCAGAACCTGCACCTGCCGTTCTCGGCGGCGCGGCAGGCCGACATCGCCGGCGGGGCCTAGACGAAGCTGTCGTCGTAGGCGGCGTCCTCGATCCCGAGCGCCGCCGCGCTGGCCTTGAGGGGCCTCTCGCAGTCGAGCATGACCGCCAGCTCGTCGGTGCTTCGGGCCCCGATGGAGCCCTCGTACGCCCCCGGGTGGGGGCCGTGCAGGACGCCGGCCGGGTGGTGCGAGATGGAGCCCGGGCCGACGCCCCGGCGGCTGGTGAACTGCCCCCGCACGTAGAAGAGCAGCTCGTCGACGTCCACCGAGGCGTGCGGGTAGGGGCAGGGGATGGCGTCGGGGTGGAAGTCGACGACCCTGGGGACGAAGGAGCAGACCAGCGCCCCGCGGGCGGCGAAGGTGCCGTGCCAGGTCGGCGGCAGGTGGACCAGCCCCGCCCTCGGCTGGAAGGCCAGGATGGGGAACGCCACCGGGTAGACCGCGCCGTCCCAGCCGACCACGTCGAGCGGCGAGTGGTCGAGCCGGAGGCCGTGGAAGGCGCCCCCCTTCTTGACGACGATCTCGCGCAGCCCCTCGTCGCGCGGAGGCTGCCAGGCCACCCGCCGGAAGTCGCGGTGGCAGTACGGCGCGTCCATCCGCAGCTGCCCGGCCTCGTTGCGCCACTGCGCCGGCAGCCGCAGGTGCTGGACCTCGAGCCAGAGCCAGCGCTGGGTCCCGGGGTCGGGCAGGAACCGGTGCAGGAGGCCGCGCGGCAGGAGGACGTAGTCGTCGACGCCGAAGCGGAGATCTCCCAGGGCGGTCCGCAGCACCCCGCCACCCTCGAAGACGAAGAAGAGCTCGTCGGCGTCGCCGTTCTGGAAGTAGACCGGGTCGGCCTCGGTCGGGGTGACCAGCCCGACCTGGAGATCCTCGTTCCAGAGCAGCGGCGTCCGCGCGTCGACCGCGGGCCCGGACGCCCCACCGGTGCCCGCCCGGTAGTGCCGCCTCGCCAGCCGCCGCGGCGGAGCGGCCACCGGTGCCGGCCAGCCGTGCCGCGCTTCGGCGGCGCGCGTGGCGTGCGGCCGGCCCAGGTGGTAGCTCAGGGTGTAGGCGCCGTCGAAGCCGGCCCTCGTGAAGGCCTGCTCGGTGCGCAGCGCACCGTCCGGGCCGCGCAGGGCCAGGTGGTGCTTGGGCGGGACCTCCCCGGCGATCACTCGGTCAAGCACCTGGCACCTCCCGCGCGCTCAGCCGCGCCCTTGCCGGACCTGCTCGCGCTCGATCGACTCGAAGAGCGCCCTGAAGTTCCCGGCCCCGAACCCCTGGTCGCCCTTGCGCTGGATGATCTCGAAGAAGAACGGGCCGGCCTCGGGCTCGCCGTAGAGCCCCGCCGAGTCGCGCAAGAAGATCTGCAGCATGTAGCGCCCCGCCCCGGCCCCGTCGACGAGGATCCCGAGACGGCGCAGCTCGGCGATGGGCTCCTCGATCCGCCCGATTCCGGTCTCGATGATGCGGGCCGGGAGGGCGTCGTAGTAGTCCGGCGGCGTCGGCATGAACTGGACGCCGGCCTCCCGCAGCCCGGCCACGGTGGCCAGGATGTCCTTCACGGTGAGTGCCGCGTGCTGGATCCCGTCGCCGCGGTGGTCCTCGATGAAGAGGTGGATCTGCGAGGATCGGAAGGCCGGCCGCCAGGGCTCGTTGTTGGCGAACTTCACGCCGGCGCGCTCGTCGCGCATCACCACCGAGCGCAGCCCCGACCCGTGCTCGGCCTGGAAGGCCTTGCCGGCCTCGCCGGCGGCCTCCCGGGTGTGGAACTTCACCTCCCAGAACTCCTCCAGCCCGAGCACCTGCTCCATCCAGAGCAGGGCCGGCTTCATGGTGCGGAAGTTGGAGGTGAGGTGATCGAGCTGGCCGAAGCCGTAGCGGTTGCCGCCACCCAGCGGCGCGGGGTGGGCCACCATCCCGGGGTAGGGGCCGCGCCAGCCCCGCCGCTCGACGAAGCGGAAGGTGGTGTCACCGAAGGGGGTGGCGATGGCGAAAGTGGAGAGGGTCCCTCCCTCGCGCTCGAACGACTGCACCTCCGAGGTGGGGGTCCCGCCGCGCCCCTCCAGCACCCTGAAGGCGTGCGCGATCTCCTCGACCTCGAAGATGACCGAGCCGACCCCGTCCGGGTGGACCCGGAGCCAGCGCGCCGCCCGGCCGCCGGCACCGGCCGGGGCCGAGCAGAGGATGCGGACCTCCCCGGCCTCGAAGAGCGCCGAGCGTTGCCGGCCCGACTCCTCGAGCGCCGGGCCGCTCACCGCCACCTCGGCGAAGTCGAGCCGCTCCCGGTAGAAGCGGCGGCTCCGCTCGAGATCGTGGACGTAGTAGTGGAGCCCCTCCAGCCGCACCAGGCCGATGGGCTCGAGCGCGGGCCTGGTCACGTGGACCTCGCGGCCGGCGCGGGGGCCGGCGCGGGGGCCGGGGCATCGGGCTGGCGGTCGGGGTGGGCCGCCTGGAAGGCCGGGAGCGCGGCGCAGGCCGCCTCGACCCGCAGCAGGGTCGGGAAGCCGGCCGTCTCCACGCCGAAGCGCCGGGCGTTGTAGAGCTGGGGGACGAGGTAGCAGTCGGCCAGCCCGGGCGCGTCGCCGTGGCAGAAGCGCCCGGCCCCGCCGTCACCCACCGCCGTCTCCAGCGCAGTGAGCCCGCCGCCGATGGCGTTCCGGGCCCACTCCTGGTCCCATCCCGGCACCTTCTCGCGGAGCAGCTTGAGCACGATGGCGTTCTGCATGGGCTGGATCCCCGAGTTGACGTGCTCGGCGAGGGCCCGGACCCGGGCGCGGCCGTCGGCGGTGGGCGGCAGCAGCGGCGGCGAGGGGTGGACCTCGTCGAGCCACTCGATGATGGCCATCGACTGCACCAGCCGGCGCAGCGGCCGGGCCCCCTCCAGCACCTCGAGCACCGGCACCTGGTGGGTCGGGTTGCGGGCCTTCTGCTCGGCGCTCCACTGCTCGCCGTGCAGCAGGTTCACGGCCGCGTACTGCCAGGCGAGCCCCTTGAGCTCCAGCGCGATGCGCACCCGCCACGCCGAGGAGGAGCGCCAGTAGGAGTAGAGCGTGAGGTTCACGCAGTCACCCGCTGGTCGATGGTGCCGAAGAGGTCGCGCCCGTCCGGCCCGGCCGCCGAGATCTCGACCCGGTCCCCCACCGCCAGGAACGGCGTCCTCGCCTCGCCGGACTCGATCTGCTCGCGCGCCCGGCGCTCGGCCAGGCAGGAGACCCCGCGCGCCGGGTCCTGGTTGGAGACGGTGCCGGAGCCGAGGATGGTGCCGGCTGTCAGGGCCCGGGTGCGGGTCACATGGGCCAGCAGGTCGGCGAAGGAGAAGTGCATCTCCGGGCCGGTCTCGAGGTCGCCCACCAGCAGGCCGTTGAGCCGGACGGTGAGGCGCAGGTGGGCGCGCCCGTCGCGCCAGGCCCCGCCTAGCTCGTCGGGCGTGACCGCGAAGGGCGAGAAGGCGGTGGCCGGCTTGCCGACGAAGAAGCCGAACCCCTTGGCCAGCTCGTCCGGGATCAGCCTGCGGAGCGAGACGTCGTTGGCCAGGCAGATGAGCCGGACGTGGCGCAGCGCCTCGGCCGCCTTCACGCCGAGCGGGACGTCTCCGGTGATGACGCAGACCTCTCCCTCGAAGTCGAGGCCGAAGTCGCTGGCGCCGAACCGGAGCGGAGCGCGCGGGCCCAGCAGCACCCCCGAGCCGCCCTGGTAGACCAGCGGATCGGAGGCCAGCGTCGCCGGGGGCTCGGCCTGGCGCGCCTTCCGCACCAGCCGCACGTGGTTGAGGTAGGACGAACCGTCGATCCACTCGTAGGCGCGCGGCAGCGGCGGGCCGATCCGGGCGAAGTCGAGGGGCCTGGCCTCGACCCGGCCGGCCTCGAGGGCCTCCGCCAGCGCCCCCAGGCGCGGCGCGGCCTCCTCCCAGCGGTCCAGGGCGGCCTGCAGGCAGGGCGCGATCTGGCCTGCGTCGGTCCAGGCGGCGCCATCGCGCCGGACCACCGCCATCCGGCCGTCGCGTGATCCATCCGCCAGGGTCGCGAGTCGCATCGGCCGCTTCACTAATGCCCGCCATCCAGGCATGCCACCCCCGTTGATGGCAGGGCACCCGCCTGGCCGCCGGCCGGCTGCTCGACGCGCCGCGGCGCGTGGCGGAGCGCCCCCCCGGACGGCTATGACATGAGGCCATGGTCCACTCTCCGGTGCCCGCCGACGGCGAGACCAGCGTCCTGCCCGCCATCTCCTCGGTGCCGGCCGGGGAGTGGGACGCCCTCTTCGCCCATGAGGTGGAGCTGGCCAGCCCGTTCGTCCGGCATGCCTTCCTCTCGGCGCTGGAGGAGAGCGGCTCGGCCACCGCGGCCAGCGGCTGGACGCCGCGCCACCTGCTCCTGCGCCGGGCCGGGCGGCTGGTGGCCGCGGCGCCGGCCTGGCTGAAGGAGGGCTCGGAGGGGGACTTCGGCCGCGACTGGGAGTGGGCGGCGGCGGCGGCGCGGGCCGGCGTCCCCTACTACCCGAAGCTGGTGCTCGGGGTCCCGGCCACGCCGGTCACCGGCCGGCGCATCCTGGTGGCGGCCGGCGAGCCGCGCGCCGGCGCGGTGTCCCGGCTGATCGAGGCGGCGCGGGAGGTGGTGCGCGCCGAGGGGGCCGGGGGGATCCACGTGCTCTTCACCCCGGCCGAGGAGGCGCTGGAGCTGGAGGCGGCCGGGCTGGCCCGCCGCGTCGACTTCCAGTACCACTGGCGCAATCAGGGCGACGCCACCATGGCGGAGTTCCTGGCCCGCTTCCCCTCCAAGCGTCGCCACGCCATCCGCCGTGAGCTGCGCGCCCCCGCCGAGCAGGGGATCGCCATCCGCACCGTCCGCGGCGACGAACTGGCGCGGGATCCGGGCGGCTGGGCCGACGACTGCTACGAGCTGCACCGCAACTCGACCGACCAGATGGCCTGGGGCATGCGCTGGGTGAACCATGCCTTCTACCAGCTGGTCCTCTCGCGCATGCCCGACGCGGTCGAGGTGGTCGAGGCGCGCCACCACGGCCGGCTGGTCGGCATGGCCTTCAACCTCGCCACCCGCACCGCCCTCTACGGCCGCTATTGGGGCGGGGCCGAGCACTTCCCCTTCCTCCACTTCAACGTGGCCCTCTACCACTCCATCGACCAGTGCCTGGAGCGCGGCCGGCAGCGCTTCGAGGGTGGGGCCGGGGGCGAGCACAAGCTGGCGCGCGGCTTCGAGCCGGCCGAGACCTGGAGCTGCCACGCCTTCTCCGATCCCCGGCTCGACGCCGCCGTGCGCCGGCACCTCGTCCGCGAGCTGCCGTCCCGGCTGGCGGGGGTGGCGGGCTGGCGCGAGGCGCACCCGCGCCTCGGCGGCTGAGAGACCCGACCGCGGGTCGCCGTCCCGGGCTAGACTCGACACCTGCATGAAGACCATCGAGCTCGCCCAGCGGGTCGGCAGCGCCCTCCTCGCCACCCGGACCCGCCGCATCGCCGTCGGGGTGGTGGCGCTCCTCATCCTGCTCCTCGCCTACCGCGGCTGGCGCGGGCGGGAGGTGCCCGCCTACCTCGCCGAGTCGCGCCAGGTGGTGCAGAAGGTGGTGGCCACCGGGCGGGTCCGGCCGCTGGCGCGGGTCTCGCTCGCCAGCGTGGCGCTCGGGCGGATCCGGAGCGTGCTGGTGCGCGAGGGGGAGCGGGTGACGGGTGGGCAGTTGCTCGTCAAGCTGGAGGACGTGGAGCAGGCGGCGGCGCTGCGCCAGGCGCAGGGGAAGGTCGGCGAGGCGGCGGCGCGGCTGGAGCAGGTGCGCGGCGCCGCCGGCCGGCAGGCGGCCGAGGCGCTCCACCAGGCCGAGCTCAAGGTGGCGCAGGCCGAGCAGGACCAGGCCCGGGCGCGGCAGCTGGGCGACGCCGGCAGCATCTCGCGGCAGGCGGCCGAGGAGGCCGAGCGGACCCTGGCGGTGGCGAGCAGCCAGCGCGAGACGGCCGCGGCCCAGGCGGTCTCGGCCGGCGGCGCCGACGAGCGGCTGGCGGCCTCGGCGCTGGCCCAGGCCGAGGCGGCGCGCGCGGTGGCCGCCTCGAGGCTGGCCGAGACCGAGGTCAAGGCCCCCACCCCGGGGCTGGTGGTGGCCCGCGAGGTGGAGCCGGGCGACGTGGTCGCGGCCGGGAAGCCCTTGCTGGCCATGACCAGCGACGGGGCGGTCGAGCTGGCGGCGCAGGTCGACGAGAAGAACCTGGCCCTGCTCCAGGCGGGCCAGCTGGCCCGGGCCAGCGCCGACGCCTTCCCGGCCCAGGTCTTCGAGGCCAGGGTCACCTACATCGCACCGTCGGTCGACGCCGCGCGCGGCACGGTCGAGCTGCGGCTGGCGGTGCCGGCGCCCCCGCCGGTGCTGCGCGCCGATATGACCGTCTCCATCAACGTCGAGGTGGGGCGCAAGGCGGCGGCGCTGGTGGTCCCGGCCGACGTCATCCGCGATCCGACCGGTGCGCCCTGGGTGCTGGCCATCGTCGGCCGCCAGGCCGAGCGGCGGGCGGTGACGCTGGGGATGCGCGGCGACGGGCTGGTCGAGATCACCGCCGGGCTGGTGCCCGGCGACGCGGTGGTGGCCCCGTCGGGCGGCTTCGTGGCGGCCGGCGAGCGGGTGCGGCCGCGGATCCTGCCGGCCCCGGGGGCGGTCCGCTAGCCATGCCGTTCGAGCTCTTCGTGGCGCTGCGCTTCCTGCGCGAGGGCAAGGCGCAGACCGCGCTGATCCTGGGCGGCACCACCATCGGCGTGGCGGTGATCATCTTCCTCTCCGCGCTCATCGGCGGGCTGCAGGCCACGCTCATCGACCAGACGCTCTCGGCGCAGGCCCACGTGATCCTGAAGCGCCCCGACCGCGTGGCCCGGGTGGTGACGCCGGCCGACGGCGCCGCGGTGGTGGCCCGGCTGGAGAAGACGCCGGAACGCGAGAAGTCGATCGAGCAGTGGCAGGCCCTGCTCGGCGAGATCCGCGCCACCCCGGGCGTGGTCGCCGCCACCCCGACCGCGGCCGGCTCGGCCTTCGCCTCGCGCGGCGAGCTCTCCAGGTCGGTGGCGCTGCGCGGGCTCGACCGCCAGAGCTTCGACCAGGTCATCAAGCTGGTCCCGCGCATCACCGTGGGGGCCTTCCGCGTCGACGGCACCGAGGCCGTCATCGGCACGGTGCTGGCCCACGACCTCGGCGTCGAGGTGGGCGACAAGCTCCGCATCACCACGCCGCAGGGGCGCGGCGACGTCTTCACGGTCAGCGGCATCTTCGACGTCGGCAACAAGGACGTGAACCAGCGCTGGGTGCTGGTCTCGCTGCGCCAGGCCCAGACCCTGCTCGACCTGGCCGGGGGCATCACCACCATCGAGGTCAAGGTCGACGAGGTCTTCGCCGCCGAGGGGGTGGCCCAGGAGCTGGGGGCGCTCACCGGCCTGACCGCCGAGAGCTGGATGAAGCTCAACCAGCAGCTGCTCACCGGGCTGCAGGCGCAGAGCTCGTCGTCGGTGATGATCCAGGTATTCGTGGTCATCGCCGTTGCGCTCGGCATCGCCTCGGTGCTGGGGGTCTCGGTGATCCAGAAGAGCCGCGAGATCGGCATCCTCAAGGCCACCGGCACCAGCACCGGCACGGTGCTGCGCATCTTCCTCATCGAGGGGGCCATCGTCGGCGTGGCCGGCTCGCTGCTCGGCGGCTTGATCGGCGCCGGGCTCTCCACCTTCTTCGCCCACGCCGTGAAAAACCCCTACGGGGAGTCGCTCTTCCCCATCGACCTGACGCCGCGCCTCTTCCTCACCGCCTCGGCGGTGGCGCTGGTGACCGGCCTGCTCTCGGCCTGGTACCCGGCCCGCCACGCGGCCCGGCTCGACCCGGCCCAGGTGATCCGCGGTGGCTGATCCGGTCGTCGAGCTGCGCGGAGTGGTCAAGGAGTACGGGGACGTCATCCGCACCCGGGTGCTGCACGGCCTCGACCTGCGCGTCGAGGCCGGCGAGTTCACCGCGCTCATCGGCCCCTCCGGCTCGGGCAAGTCGACGCTGCTCAACCTCATCGGCCTGCTCGATCGCCCCACCGAGGGGAAGCTCTTCATCGCCGGGCAGGAGATCGGCCTGCTCGACGACGACGGCCTGACCGCCTGCCGGGGCCGCTCCATCGGCTTCGTCTTCCAGTTCCACCACCTGCTCCCCGAGTTCAGCGCCATCGAAAACGTCATGATCCCCATGATGGCGCTGCATGGCCGCCAGGACCCGTCGATGCGCGAGTGCGCCGGCACGCTCCTCGGGCAGGTCGGGCTGGGGAGGTTTCTCGACCAGCGGGCCACGCTGCTCTCGGGCGGGCAGCAGCAGCGGGTCGCCATCGCCCGGGCCCTGGCCATGGCCCCCAGGCTGGTGCTGGCCGACGAGCCGACCGGGAACCTCGACACCGCCAGCGCCGACGAGATCTTCACGCTGCTGCGCACCTTCAATGAGAAGGCCGGCGTCACCTTCCTGATCGTCACCCACGACCCGCGCCTGGCGGCGCGCTGCGACCGGATCGTCGAGCTGGTCGATGGCCGGATCGTCGCGGACCGGCCCAACCAGGCGAGGCGGACATGAGCGAGCCCATCATCCCGGCGGCCCTGCGCGCGGCGGCCAGGCGGGCGGTGAGGCTCCCCGAGGCGGCGCTCCGGGCTGAGTGCGAGGAGACCTTCTTCATCGCCAGCGGGCCGGGCGGCCAGCACCGCAACAAGACCGAGAGCGGGGTGCGGCTGCTGCACCGGCTCACCGGCCTGCTGGTCACCGCCACCGAGCGGCGCAGCCAGGTGCAGAACCGCGGCGAGGCGCTCAAGCGGCTGCGGGCCAGGCTGGCGGAGCTGGGAGTCGAGCCGAAGCGGCGGCGGCCGACCAAGCCGACGCGTGGCTCACAGGAGCGGCGCATCGCCGAGAAGAAGCACCGGGCCGCACACAAGGCGGCGCGGAGCCGACTCGACTGAGAGGGTGAGGAGCTGGACCCGGGCCCGGCTCAGCTCGCCGACGGCTCGGCCACCGGCGCCGGCTCGGCCAGGCCAGCCACCACCAGCCGCTCGACGGCGGCCTTGACCTCGGCCGGCTCGATGCCGCTGGTCTCCAGCGCGCTGGCCAGATCGTTGAAGCCTCGCCGCTGTCCGCGCAGCTCGCCGAGCAGCACGCCGTCGGTCGGCTTGACGCCGAGCGGGGTGGCCCAGGCCAGCAGCGCCGCGTCGAGCGAGGAGCGGCCGCTGCTGCGGGAGCCGTTGACGGTCTCGCGGTGGAGCTGGTCGGCCACCTCGCCGGCGGCGGAGAGGACGAACTTCTGGCCGCGAGGCCAGCGTTGCTTGGCGTTGCCGGGGAGGGTGTCGCTCTGCATGGGAGGCGCAGGTATGAGCCGTCGAGACCCCGAAGTCAACGACAGGAGCGCGGCGGCGAGCACCACCCGCCGGCGCGGGGGCGGCGTCAGGTCCCGATGCGCAGCAGCGTCAGCAGCGGCCGGTCGGGATCGAACGATCCGGTCAGGTCGACCTCGCACTGCACCATCCAGTCGACCTCGCCGGCCTCGTCCACCAGTCGCTGCACCGCCTCCCAGCGGCGGGGCTCGAGCTCCTTCAAGAAGGTCTGGTGCGGCTTGCGGGCCGCCGGGGTCTGGTCGATGCGGTCGTGCTCGGCGAAGTACGGGGCCAGCTCGGCCTCCAGCCGCGCCGGCGGCCACGCGGCCGGGTCGGCCAGCGCCTCGGCGGCGGCCGGCCAGTCCTCGCGCGCCAGCGCCGCCACCAGCCGGTGCAGCTCGGTGCGCAGCCGCGCGGCGAAGGTCTTCGCGTCGGCCCAGATGGGCGGCGGGGCCACCGGCCGGACCAGCGCCTCGAGCGGCGCCGCCTGCCAGGTCGGATCGCGCAGCCGCTCCCACTCGTCGAGCAGCGAGGAGTCGACGCCGCGCACCGTGGTGCGCAAGAAGGCGATGACGTCGTCGAGGGTCTCGTCGCGGTAGCTGGCCGGCACCGTCTGCACCAGCGTCTTGTAGCTCTCGGTCAGGTAGCGCAGCAGCAGCCCCTCGGAGCGCGGCAGCTCGTACTCGCGCACGTACTCCCCGAAGGTCATGAAGCGCTCGGCCATCTCGCGGGCCACGGACTTGGGGCGGATGTTCTCGGCGCCCACCCAGGGGTGCTTGTCAGCGAACTCGTTGAAGGTGGCGTAGACGAAGTCGCGGTTGGGCTTGGGGTACTCGACGTTCTCCAGCTCCTTCATGCGCTCGTCGTACTCGATCCCCTCACCCTTCATGCGGGCCACCGCCTCGCCGCGGGCCCGGTCCAGCTGCTTCCAGAGGATCTGCTCGGGGTTCTCCTGGATCGACTCGACCATGGAGAGCACGTCGAGGGCGAAGGTCTCCGAGTCGCGGGGGATCCTCGGCAGGGTGTCGAGCAGGTAGAGCGCCAGGGTGTGGAAGAGCGAGAAGTCCTTCTGCAGCCCGGCCGCCGGGCGCAGCCAGGCGCCCCGGTAGCCGTCGATCCGCTCCAGCAGGACCAGCCCGGCCACCCGCAGCGTCCGCAGCCGCTGGGCCGCCGCCACCCGGTGGCGGTGCTGGAGCACCTCGGTGCCGTGGGAGCGGGCGATGAGCCGGACCAGGCGGCCGTAGCCGCCCCCGCGCTCGGCGGTCTCGCTCTGCAGCAGGTTGACGAGCAGCGTGAAGGATGGCTCGAAGCGGCTCTGCAGCGGCTCGGGCTCCTTGGCCTGCAGCCGCTCGAAGGTGAGCCGGTCGAAGTGGACGTAGCCCTTGGTGGGGGGCTGCTTCTTGACCACCTTCTTGCCGGCCTTGGCCTTCTCCTCCAGCCGCTTGTTCTCGATGACGTGCTCGGGCGCCTGGGCCATCACGTAGCCGCGCTCGTCGAACCCCTTGCGCCCGGCCCGGCCGGCGATCTGGTGGAAGTCGCGGGCCGCCAGCACCACCGTCTTCTCGCCGTCGAACTTGCAGAGCTGCGTGAAGAGCACGGTGCGGATGGGGATGTTGACGCCCATGCCGAGCGTGTCGGTGCCGGAGACCACCTTGAGCAGCCCCTGCTGCGCCAGCTTCTCGACCAGCAGCCGGTACTTGGGCAGCAGCCCGGCGTGGTGCAGCCCGACGCCGTGGCGCAGGAAGCGCTGCAGCTCCTTGCCGTACGGTGAGTCGAAGCGGAAGCCGTCCAGCGCCACCCGGATCGCCTCCTTCTCCTCCTTCGACGAGAAGGTGGCGCTCATCAGGTCCTGGGCCCGCTCGGCGGCGGCCCGCTGCGTGAAGTTCACCAGGTAGACCGGGGCCCGCTTGCTGCTGACCAGCTCCTCGAGGGTCTCGTGGAGCGGCGTCTCGCGCCAGGAGAACTCCAGCGGCACCGGCCGCAGCGCCGAGCGGACCGCCGTCACCTTCCGGCCGGTCACCGCCTCCAGCGAGGCCTCGATGGCGGTGGTGTCGCCCAGCGTGGCCGACATGAGCAGGAAGGTGGCCTGCTCCAGCGCCAGCAGCGGCACCTGCCAGGCCACGCCGCGCTCCTTGTCGCCGTAGTAGTGGAACTCGTCCATGACCACGGCGTCGTCGCGCAGGGTCTTCTCGCGGACCGCCACGTTCATGAGGATCTCGGCGGTGCAGCAGAGGACGGGGGCGTCGCGGTTGACGGCGCCGTCGCCGGTCATCATGCCGACCCGCTCCGGGCCGAAGAGCCGGCAGAGGTCGAAGAACTTCTCGTTGACGAGCGCCTTGATGGGGCAGGTGTAGAAGCTGCGGCGTCCCTCGCAGAGCGCCTTGTAGTGGAGGAAGGTGGCCACCAGCGACTTCCCCGAGCCGGTCGGCGTGGCCAGCACCACGTGGCGGCCGTCGAGCAGCTGCAGCAGCGCCTCCTCCTGATGGAGGTAGAGGGTCAGCCCGCTGCTGGTCACCCAGCCGACGAAGCGATCGAGGATGACGTCGGCGGCCAGGGTCTCCCCGGGTGCGGGGAGCAGTGCGGCCAGCGGGGCGGGCGGTGAGGTGGTCATGGACCGCGGCAACCTACCGCGCGGGGCGCGTGGCGAGGAAGCGATCCGGTCCGAGCAGATCCCCCACCCCCCTTTTCCGGTCGCCGGGACCGGCGCCGTGCGTCACGCGTCACGCGTCGAGCCTGAAGCCGCCCACCAGCTGCGAGATCCGCGCCGCCGTGCCCTGCAGGTGGAGGGCGGCCCGCTCCAGCCCCTGGATCCGCGCCAGGGTCTCGTCCATCCCCACGTCGAGCTCGCGCATGGCGCCGGCGATCTGCCCGACGCCGAGCGACTGCTGCTGCACCACCGTGGCGATCTGCTGGGCGGCGTCGCCGGTCTCCTTGACGATGGCCCCGATCTCGCCGAGCCGCAGCCCCGAGGCGCGCACCTCCTCGAGGCTCCCCTCCATGCCCCGGCGCGATTCCTCGGTGAGCGCCAGCGTCGACTGGATGGCCTCCAGGCTGGCCTCGACCAGCTTGCCGATGCGCGCCGCCGCCGCGCCCGACTGCTCGGAGAGGGCCCGGACCTCGGCCGCCACCACCGCGAAGCCGCGCCCCGCCTCCCCGGCCCGGACCGCCTCGATCGAGGCGTTGAGCGAGAGCACGTGAGAGCGGGTGGCCAGGTCCTTCACGGTCTCCACCACCTCGGTGACGGCGCGGGCCTGGTCGAGGGCCAGCGTGCTCTGCGAGACGATGAGCGAGACCGCCGCCTGGATCTGCTCGATCCCGGCGATGGAGCGCTGCGCCGAGTCCTGCCCGGCGGCGCTGGCGGCGGCGGCGCGGCGGGCCACCTGAAGCACCTCGCTGGCCCGGATGGCGGCCACCGCCGAGGCCTGGTCGAGCTCGCGGGTGGTGGTGGTGGTCTGCGAGACCCCGGCGGCCTGCCGCTCCAGCAGGCGGGTCTGGGCCGCGGTGGCCTGCTCCAGCTCAGCGGCCGAGCGGGTCAGGTCGGTGGCCGAGTCGCGCAGCGTGGTCAGGATCTCGCGCAGCCGGCGGGTCATGGTGTCGAAGCTGGCCGCCAGGGCACCGACCTCGTCGGTGCGGCCCAGCGCCACCGGCACCGTCAGGTCGCCGTCCGAGATGCGACGGGCGGCCCGCTCGAGCGCCTCCAGCGGTCTGGAGAGGTCGGCCGCCAGCCACCAGGAGAGCGCGGCGGCGAAGAGCGCGGCGGCCAGCAGGATGCCGGCGCCGAGCACGGTGGCGCGGGCCTGGAGCTTGCGCGCCTCCTCGAAGCCGGTGGCCATGCCCTGGCGGGAGCGGGCGGTCTGGCCCGCGAGTGCGTCGCGGAGCCGCTCGTGGTGGGCGGTCATGCTGGCCAGCAGGGGCGTGATCCCCTCGCGCCCCTCGCGCCGGATGAGCCGGCCGGTCGCCTCTCGCGCCACCCGGTGGTAGTCCTCGATCTCGCGGTGCAGCACCGCCAGGGGCCGGACCGCCTCGCCGACCTCGCGGCCCAGGGTCAGCCGCTGCACCATCTGGTCGCGGAGCCGGTCGGTCTCCATCAGGCCGTTGGGATCCTCCGTGGCGGCGCACTCGGCGAAGACCTGCTGCATCCGGACCAGCAGGGCCTCCAGATCGCGGGAGGCCTCCAGGGTCGGGGCGTGGACCTGCTCGATCCGCGTCAGCTCCAGCGAGGCCTGGCGGGAGAGCAGCGCCGTCACCAGGCTGGCCACCGCTGCGGCCACCAGCACCACCAGCGTCGGCAGCACCAGGCGGTGCCGGAACTTGAGGCCGGGCTGCATCACGGCTCCCGCCCCATCGCCACCAGCGTGACCCCGGTGGTGTCGGCGCCGGCCGCGACGTAGCCGATGGCGCCGGGGGTGGCCCGGACGTAGGCGACCACGTCGGCGTCGGCCGCCTTCTCCAGCGGCGGCATCTCCCGCCCCGAGAAGATGAGGGCGTTCCAGTAGGCGGCCACGTCGGCGGAGCTCCGTTGGTGCACCCGCCGGGCGAAGCTCTCGCGCAGCCTCGGGTCGAGCGGCTCGACCGGGCGCACCGGCGAGCCGTCGGGCCACTGGGTGCTCTTCTTGAGGAAGAGGCGGGAGAGCTGGAGCCGCGGAAGCTCGGAGACGGTCACGGCGGGGTGGGTCACCACCACGAAGGCCGTCTCGCCGGCCGAGGACGGCCCCGCGGCGAGGACGCCGAGCGCAGCGAGGATGGTGAGCAGCCTGGGCATCGGGGCTAGAAGGCGAACTGGACGCCGGCCAGGAACATGCTGGTCCGCTCGGCCGGAGGGGTGGTGACCAGATCCTGGTAGGTGGCGCCGTCGGGGTAGACGAAGCGGTTGCCGACGATCCGGTGGGCCGAGGCCTTCACGACCAGGGTCGGGGTGAACCAGTAGTCGAGGGCCAGCGCCGCCTCGCGGTGGTCGAGCAGCGGCGACGTGACGGAGATGGTGTGGACCTTCGACCGGTAGCCCTCCAGCCGGACCGCGACCTGCCAGTGGTCGTCGAAGAACCAGGAGGCCTCCAGCGCGGTACCCACGGCGTGCTCGATGCCGACCTCGACGGTGTAGAAGAGCTCCGCTCCGAGCTTGAGGCGGCTCACCTGGTACTCCGCCGAGAGGCCGGTGACCAGGAAGGTGACGTTCTCGAACTCGTCCTTGTGCATCTTCCCGCCGTAGCCGGAGAGCCGCAGCTTCAGGTCGAACGGGGAGGTGACCGAGAGGCGCCCGCCGATGATCTGGCGCACCTGCTGGCGGTCCACCCTGATCGGCTGGTCGGAGGTTGGATCGGCCGGCACCTCGAGCGCCCGGTAGGTCTCCAGCTCGACGAGCTTGAGAGCGCCGGCGTAGAGGTCGTAGTCGAGCGTCCAGTTCGAGTCGGAGGTGAAGGCCCCGGTGGCCCCGGCGCCCAGGTAGGCGGTGGCGGCGATGTTGGCGGGGCCGTAGAGGCTGGTGGCGAGGTCGTAGAACGGGCGGGTGGTGCCGGCGTAGACCAGCTCGCCGGAGTTCCCGATGGGCTGCTTGACCCGTCCGGCCCGGAGCCGAAGCCGGTCGCTGATCCGCCACTCCACGAACATCCACTCGACGCCGGTGTGGTCGGGGTCGAACTCGAGGTAGACGTTGAAGGTGACGGCAGGTGTCGGCCTCACCGCCAGCAGCAGGTTGAAGGAGGCGGTGTTGTAGTTCCCTGCCGGCGTGGCGTCCTGGTAGCCGTTCTTGCCGGTGGTCCTCTGGTAGGACCAGGCACCGTCGCCGTGGATGGCCAGTTGGCCGTCGTTGACGTTGACGTCGACGGCGGCGGCGGCCGGGGCGAGGAGGATCGAGGCGGCGGCCAGCAGGGCGAGGCTGCGCATGCGTGCTTTCAGGTGCTCCAGGTTGGAGGGCGCGGCCCCTCCGGTGTAGCAGAAAGCCGGCCGGTCGGCCTGCGCCGCGATTCCGCGGCGGGGAGGCTCCATTGGGGTGGCGGGGGGCGGCGTCCTGCGTCACAATCCGGCTCCCGATCCCCCGGGACCGTCGCAGGAGCCAAGCCACCCCAATGAACGCGCGCAAGTACTCCCTCTATGGCGTGATCCTCGGCGTCTTCCTCCCCATCGTCGGGGTCATCGTCGAGTCTGGCACCAGCCCGGCAGGGCTCACCGCCGACGGGATCCTGCTGGCGCTGCAGAAGCCGCTGGTCCTGATCGTGGTCACCGCTCCCCTCTTCCTCGGCGCATTCGCCTACATGGCCGGACACGCCCAGGACGAGGCGGTCCGGTCGGAGGCCGGCAAGCGCGACGGCTTCACCCAGGCGGCCAAGACCCTGGTGGCCATGGCCCAGTCGCTCCTCTCCAACGTCAGCGCCTTCTCCAGCATGACCGCCGAGACCGCGGCCAGCGTGCGCGAGACCACCGCCACCATGGGGCAGCTGGCCCAGACCGCCACCAAGGCGGCGCTCACCGCCGAGACCGTGATCGGGCTGGCGCAGGCCGGCGCCCGGGTCTCCACCGAGGGGCTCAAGGCGGTCGACACCAGCCAGGCCGAGATGGCCAAGCTGGCCGACGAGGTCCGGCAGCTCTCGCAGCGCATCGAGGCCCTCAACGCCCGGATGCGGGACATCTTCGAGATCGCCTCGGTCGTCAACTACATCGCCGACCGCTCCCAGCGCCTCTCGGACCGGGCCGCCCAGGAGGCGTCGGCGGCGGGCGCCGCCGGGGGCGGGTTCGCCGACGTGGTCGGAGAGATGCGCCACCACGCCGAGGACGCCAAGCGGGCTGCGGCCCAGGTCAAGGGGATCCTCTCCGAGGTCCACAAGGCGATGCTGGCGGCCATGACGGCGGCCGAGGTCGGCATCCGCCGGGCCGAGCAGGGTGCCATGGTGGCCTCCGGCACCGGCGACACCATCCGCCGGCTGGCCACCGCGCTGCGCGACTCGTCCGAGGCGGCCCGCGAGATCGCGACCGTGGCCCAGCAGCAGGATCACGGCATCGACCAGGTGCTCAAGGCCATGAACGAGATCTACCTGGCCACCCAGGAGACCATGTCCAACATCCAGTCGGTGGCCTCCGAGGCGCGCGCCCTCAACGACATCGCCACCGGGCTGAAGCGGGCGGTCTCGGACTAGTGCCGCGACCCAGGCTGGGCCGGCCGGCCGAGCTGGGTGACGAACAGGTTCGGCGCCCCGGCTGCTCCCGCAGCGCGCCTAGATGAGCCCGTGCGCCACCATGGCCTTGGCCACCTTGATGAAGCCGGCCGCGTTGGCCCCCACCACGTAGTTCCCCTTGGAGCCGAACTCCTCGGCGGTCTCCCAGCAGTTCTGGTGAATGGTCCGCATGATGGAGGCCAGCTTCTGCTCGGTGAACTCGAAGGTCCAGGAGTCGCGCGTGGCGTTCTGCTGCATCTCCAGGGCGCTGGTGGCCACGCCGCCGGCGTTGGCCGCCTTGCCGGGGCCGTAGGCGATCCCGGCGTCGAGGAAGACCTTGATGCCCTCCGGCGTGGTCGGCATGTTGGCCCCCTCGCCGACGGCGATGCAGCCGTTCTTCACCAGGGTGGCGGCGTCCTTGCCGTTGATCTCGTTCTGGGTGGCCGAAGGCATGGCCACCTGGCAGGGCACGGCCCAGATGTTGCCGCCGGCGACGTAGGTGGCGTGCTTGCGGTAGCCGACGTAGTCGGAGATGCGGCGGCGCTCCCGCTCCTTGAGCTGCTTGAGCAGCTCGAGGTCGATCCCCTTGTCGTCGTGGATGACGCCGTCGGAGTCGGAGCAGGCCACCACCTTGCCGCCGAGCTGGTGGATCTTCTCGACCGTGTAGATGGCGACGTTGCCGGAGCCGGAGACGGTGCAGGTCTTGCCGCCGAACGAATCGCTGCGGGCCTTGAGCATCTCCGCGACGAAGAAGGTGGCGCCGTATCCGGTGGCCTCGGTGCGCACCAGGGAGCCGCCCCAGTCGAGCCCCTTGCCGGTGAGCACGCCAGCCTCGTACTTGGAGGTGAGCCGCTTGAACTGGCCGAACATGTATCCGATCTCGCGGCCGCCCACGCCGATGTCGCCGGCCGGGACGTCGGTGTACTCGCCGATGTAGCGCCAGAGCTCGGTCATGAAGCTCTGGCAGAAGCGCATCACCTCGTTGTCCGACTTCCCCTTGGGGTCG
This sequence comes from Anaeromyxobacter sp., assembly GCA_025360965.1. GTDB lineage: Bacteria > Myxococcota > Myxococcia > Myxococcales > Anaeromyxobacteraceae > JADKCZ01. The sequence goes on from JANYBC010000056.1 coordinate 32,288, forward strand.
AAGTCGGAGCCGCCCTTGCCGCCGCCGATGGGGAGGCCGGTGAGGGCGTTCTTGAAGATCTGCTCGAAGCCGAGGAACTTGACGATGCCGAGGTAGACCGAGGGGTGGAAGCGCAGGCCGCCCTTGTAGGGGCCGAGGGCCGAGTTGAACTGGACCCGGAAGCCGCGGTTGATCTGGACCTCGCCGCGGTCGTCGAGCCAAGGGACCCGGAAGATGATCTGCCGCTCAGGCTCGCAGATGCGCTGGATGATCTTGCGCTCGCGGAATTCGGGGTACTTGGTGAGCACCGGGCCGATCGACTCGAGCACCTCCCGCACCGCCTGGTGGAACTCCGCCTCGCCGGGGTTGCGCTTCAGGATCTCCTGGTAGACGAACTCCAGCCGTTCATCCATCTTGGTCGCCATTCCGGACGCCTCGTTCTCTGGGTGCAGGGGGGTATCGGGTCGGGGAGCTTTGAAAACGGGCAGACTGACCGGTTTCGGTGCAGTTTGTCGCTGGGCGGATAGTCGCACCCCGAGGAGGGCAGGCCGAAGCTCCTGATTTTCCACGATCCGAATTACTCTGGGACGGGAACCTCGTGACCCTGCTCCCCCTGCTCCCCCTGCTCCTGGCCATGTCCACCGCAGCGCCCGCCGCCGTCGAGGTGGGCGGCGTGCCGGTCTGGCTCGGGCTGGAGCTCCGGGCCGGCGGGCGGGCGCTGGCCGTGCCGCTCGCCTGGCGCAGCGAGGCCGGCGAGGTGATCGCCATCGGCGCCGCGCCGGAGGTCGAGGCCGAGGTGCGCCTCACGCCGGAGCAGGGCGAGGGCCGGAGGCTGCGGGTGCGGCTCCGCTGGCTCCGCGCCGTCGGCCTGGAGCGCGCCGCGGTGGTTCTCGGCTGGACCGGCGAGCGGGCCTGGGCGGTGGGGAGGGAACTGCGGCCGGCGCCCCTCACGGCGCCGATCCGGACCGGGCGCGGGACGCCGCTGCTGGCCGGC